>JAWLFM010000268.1:0-3608 GCA_041685565.1 Thioalkalivibrio sp. | reverse complement strand
CTTCTTTACCCGTTCGAAGTGCGCCAGTTCCGCCATGAAGGGCCAGTCTTCCTCCCGAGGTGTCCGTTCCTCCGCCAGATAACGGACGAACTCCTCGCCGAACTGGGGAAAATACGGCGTGTGGGAATCGTGCTCGCGGTAGAAGTCACGCACCAGACGGCCCCACTGCTCCGGACCCACAACCGCCTGAAGTACCGGAAACCCCTTGCCGAGAAGATTCAGCACATTGTTGTAGAACAACCGTCGATAGATCGCGAGCCGGCGGGGTTCGATATCCGCGGGCGGCGGGAACCGGTCCGGATCGCGCAGATGATCGGCCAGGGCCTGCTGAACCTGCTGGAAGCCCCGATCAACCATAGGCCACCTGCTGCATCGAAGCTGTTGTCTTGCTGTCCCTGGAGACCCGTTGCGCCTGTTCCTGCAGGGTCCGGATTCGGTCGACCTCCTGCAGAAGTTCCTCCAGTGGCGGGAAGTTGAAGTCCCGCTCCAGCAGGGTGGGCACCGGACCCAGGCGCTCGTAGGCCTGTGCCAGCAGGTCCCACGCCGCCGCCCCGACCGGACGGCCGTGCGTGTCCACCCGGAGGTCCTCGGCCTCCTCCTCGTGCCCGGCCAGGTGAATGTACCGCGTGCGCTCCAGCGGCAACGCATCCAGAAACGCCACCGCGTCATACCGATGGTTGATGCTGTTCACCACGATGTTGTTCACGTCCAGAAGCAGATCACAGTCCGCCTCCTCCAGTACCGCGCGAATGAATGTCGCCTCGTCCAGCTCGCCACCCAGCGGCGCATAGTAGGACACGTTTTCCAACGCCAGCCGCCGACCCAGCGTGTCCTGCACCTGCCGCACCCGGTCTGCCACATGATGCACCGCCTCCTCGGTGAACGGGATGGGCATCAGATCATACAAATGCCCGCGCCCGTCTCCGCAGGCCGACAGGTGCTCGCTATAGTCGTCGATCCCGTGGGTGTCCAGAAAGGCTCGTAACGAGCCCAGAAACTCCCGGTCCAGTGGCCGCGGGCCGCCAATGTCCAGCGACAGCCCATGACAGACAAAAGGATGTGCCTCGGTGTACGAACGAAAGACACGCCCCAGCCGCCCGCCCAGATGCATCCAGTTCTCCGGCGCCGCCTCGAGAAAGCCCAGCCGCTCCAGCCCTTCCGGCTCACGGGCAAACGGGCCCAGAAGGGCCCGTCGCAGTCCTAGCCCCGGCCCGCTCACGCGGGCCGGGTGCGCCGGAGGCCGTTCCCTAGCCACCACAGGTTCCTTCACCGCAGCTGCCTTCTTCACCGCCGCCTTCGCCGCAGCTACCTTCGCCACAGCTGCCTTCTTCGCCGCCGCCTTCGCCTTCGCCGCAGCTACCTTCGCCACAGCTGCCTTCTTCGCCGCGGCCGCCTTCGCCACAGGTGCCTTCGCCGCAGCTGCCTTCGGCCACCAGCAGCGCCTCGTCCTCCGCGACCATCTCCAGATCCGCCTCCAGATCCGTGGCCGCAAACGCCGGGCTCGCCACCGCCGCGCCGGAGAGACCCGTACTCAACATCGTCTTGCTGGAAAAGAGTTCGTTTTTCATCTTCATATTCCTCTCGGTTGGTCTTGCTTCATCTTGGTTGGTCTTGCTTCATCCACGGGCCATTGCCCGTTTGCTCATGGCTGCCTGATGCAACCCCTGCTTCAACTACCCATCACCCTGCGGCGGATGTAGTAGTCCACACTCAGATACCGACCGGCGCCCCAGAAGAACAGCACCAACAGCATCACAAAGAACGTCGCAGCCATCTCGATGCCGTTGTTCACGATCGCAAAGTTACCGGTCTCGGTCAGCCAGTTGTAGTTGCCATGCTCCTGCAGGATCGACTTGGCCCGATCCAGCCGCGTCTGCGCCGCCTCGATGCCGGAACAGTTGAACAGGCACATCATCGGATCGGAGATGCGCTGCCAGCCGTGCTCCAGGTGCACCGTGACCGCAGCCACCACCATCGTGACCATCAACGGGATCGAAAACCATCGTGTCGCAAGGCCGATCAGCAACGCAATCGCGCCAAGCACCTCTGCATAGGCGGACAATAGCGCCATCAGGAACGGAAATGGCATCCCCAGCCCCCAGTCCGGATTACCGAACCACATCACGACACTCTCCTTGGGCAGGAAGCCATCCAGCTTGTTGGTCCCTGCCATCCAGAAGATCGGTGCCAGATACAGGCGCAACAGCAATGGCGCCAGAAAATCGACCGCCCGTGTCGTGTCCAGCAGACCCTGGGCGCGTACCGCGAGTGCCTTGAGCATCATTCGTCCCTCTCGTTGGTGGCCTTTGACTGCAAAGCCTATGGCCGAGTCCGACGCATGGGCATACGGATCTTTACGTAGCAGCGGACACGCTGCGCTTCCGACCCATGGATTGCACCCGATCGCCGCATGTGAATGCGTGCATGCCACCCATCCTGGTCCTTCGGCCGATCTCGCCGAACGCCCTCCAGCCCCGGGCGCGGAACGCATCGTCCGGAGGGTCACCGGCTTCGCCACCCCGCCCGGGTACGGTAACAGAGCGCCGCGAGGCCCCTGCGGGGGCCGCCGGTTGTTAGAGAGAACCGCCTCGATCCGGGCCACATCCGGTAATCGCCAGTCTCCATCACAACGAAGGCTGCCGGGAAAATAATGAAAAGCTGCTGGATCCGGCATGGTGATCCTCGGCCTGAAGACCGCGAGTATGGTGCCCTACCCCATTCAGGAGGGGCCCAGGACACCCTCAATCATGAACAGTACCGATCGACTTCCCTGAAGGTGCTCATCGGATGGGATCCTTCACGGCCAGGGCATCATGCGCATGGGTCGGGACATCTGATCGGTGTCTCGGGTCATCCGAACCATGGATTGACTGATGCCGTTGAGCTGCCCATTCATGACATTCTTCGTGGAACGCAGGGCACGCTGGCAGCTCGCGCCGGCATCGGCGGAACCCGTACCAAGGTCGGACTCGAACCAACACGGCATCAGGATGCCTCCTCCGCACCAACCACCGGCGGTGACGGCGCGCCACATGGAGCGCTCGTCGCGGTTCCGCCAAATCCCAGGCGCTGAAGGCACCCGGGGTCCTCGGCCAGCTGCCGTGCCACCACATACCCGGCGATGCTCCAGGTCTGCCGCTTGCGGGCCTGCTGGCCGACCAGGCGGCCGCGCCGGCCGTCGTAGTACTCCGGCCAATCGTCGCGAACCAGTCGCGACTCCACACATCGATGGGGTAGCCATAGACGCCCATGCGCCGGTCGATCATGAAGGAGCCGTCCGGCACCAGCATGGTCGGGAACATGTCGAAGCGGGCTGGCTGATTGCCCTCCGAGAAGAATCCCTGGCCGGCGGGTCTGACATTAGTCAATCACTTCATTGCCCGGGAGGCCCTACGTAGGAATGCCTAAGATGGCGGCCGTCCGGGGGATTCACGCAACGGGATGCCAAATACAGCGGGCCTGTCCGGCGTGGCGATCCTCGCCAACGGAGCAGGGAAAGGGGTCAGTGAGACGATAGGTCCAGGGTGAGCAGATGCAGATCCAAACCCGGATTCGGGCTGGCGATGCCAGCGTTCGAGATATGCTGCACGCGGTACCCCACCGAAAAC
>JAWLFM010000267.1:0-3616 GCA_041685565.1 Thioalkalivibrio sp. | reverse complement strand
CCCACGACACCGGAGCGTTCCGATGACCGAGACCCTTCCGCTTTCTGGCAAGACCGGCATCGTCACCGGTCTCGCCAATGCCGACAGCATCGCCTTCGGTTGCGCCCGCGCCCTGCATCGGGCCGGCGCCGACCTGATCCTGAGCTACGGTCACCCCAAGGGCGAGCCCCATGTCCGCCCCCTGGCCGAGCCGTTGGGAAATCCGCCGCTCCTGCTCTGCGACGTGCGCGATGACGCGCAGACCGAGGGGCTGTTCAACGCTGCGGCCGAACGCTGGGGGAAACTGGATTTCCTGATCCACTCCATCGCCTTCGCCCCCCGCGACGATCTGCACGGTCGCGTGGTCGACTCCAGCCGCGATGGCTTTTTGCTGGCCATGGACATCTCCTGCCATTCCTTCCTGCGCATGGCGAGGCTCGCCGAGCCCCTGATGCACGACGGCGGTTGCCTGATCACCATGAGCTATCACGGTGCCGAGCAGGTCATCGACAACTACGGCATCATGGGTCCGGTGAAGGCGGCGCTGGAGTCCTCCGTGCGCTACATGGCGGCCGAACTCGGCCCTGCCGGAATCCGGGTGCACGCAGTCTCCCCGGGACCCGTCGCGACCCGGGCCGCTTCGGGCATCCGCGACTTCGACGCCCTGCTGGCCGATGCGGAATCACGATCCCCCACGCGGAGGCTGATCAGTATTGACGACATTGGCGAAACCGCCGCCTTCCTCGTCAGCGACGCAGCCCACTCCATCACCGGCGTCACCACCTACGTCGATGGTGGCCTGCACATCCGAGGCTGAAGCGATGGCGCCTTCCGACAGGGAAATCGAGAACCGAACCTACGATGAGATCGAGGTGGGCGACACGGCCCGCCTGGAGCGGCGTCTCACCATGGACGACATCAAGCTCTTCGCGGTGATGTCGGGGGACGTCAATCCCGCCCACGTCGATGAGGACTTCGCGAAGAGCAGCCGCTTCCAGGAGATCATTGCCCATGGCATGTGGGGCGGCGCCCTGATTTCCACCCTGCTTGGGACCGAGCTTCCCGGCCCTGGCACGATCTACCTGGGGCAGACGCTGCGCTTCAAGGCGCCGGTGGTGCTTGGGGACGTGCTCACGGTCACGGTCGAGGCCACCGAGAAGAACGACGAGAAACACCGCATCCGTTTCCACTGCCTGTGCCAGAACCAGGAGGGCAAGACGGTGATCGAGGGCGACGCCGATGTCCTCGCGCCGACCAGGAAGGTACGGCGACCCAGAACCGTGATGCCCCGCGTACGCATGGCCGAGCGCCGGCACCTGCATGAACTGCTTGACGCGGCATCGAGCCCGAAGCCACTGCGCACCGCTGTAGTGCATCCGGTGGACAAACAGTCATTGCAGGGCGCCCTGCAGGCCGCGCGGCGGGAACTGATCGTCCCACTCCTCGTGGGCCCGGAGGCCCGTATCCGCGCGGCCGCCGAGGACGCCGGGATCGACCTCTCCGAATTCGAGATCATCGCCACCAAGCACAGCCACGCCGCTGCGGAGCGTGCCGTGGCCCTCGCCCGCGAGGGTCAGGTTGGTGCACTGATGAAGGGTAGCCTGCACACCGATGAACTCCTGCGCGCAGCGCTGCACAAGGAGAAGGGACTGCGCACCGATCGACGCCTGAGCCACGTGATGGCCTTCGACGTCCCCACCTACTCCCGGCCGCTGTTCATCACCGACGCGGCAATCAACATCTATCCCTCCCTGGCGGACAAGGCGGACATCATCCGCAATGCGATCGAACTGACCCAGGCGGTCAGGATCGAGTCCCCCCGCGTCGCCATCCTCTCCGCAGTGGAAACGGTGAACCCGAAGATCTCCTCCACCGTGGAGGCCGCCGCGTTGTGCAAGATGGCCCAGCGCGGCCAGATCCAGGGGGGCATTCTGGACGGGCCTCTGGCCTTCGACAACGCGATCTCGGAGAGCGCCGCCCGCGCCAAGGGCATCGAGTCGGAGGTCGCGGGCCGCGCGGACATCCTGGTCGCGCCAGACCTCGAGGCCGCCAACATGCTGGTGAAGCAACTGACCTACCTGGCTGACGCCACCGGCGCCGGCGTGGTCGTTGGCGCCCGCGTCCCCATCATGCTCACCAGCCGCGCCGACGACGCCATCACCCGCATGGCTTCCTGCGCCCTCGCCCTCCTCCTCGCCGAACACCAGACCCGAGGCCAATCACCGCACTAGTGCCGCAGTTCCCTGATACCTCACCAGGAGATATGCCCCTGGATCTGGATGCCCGACCATCGCTGGGTCCAGACCCAGACCCGCGCGCATGTCAAGCGCAGTCTTGACTAATCGTCCAGAATGGCGTTCCAGGTGGTTTCAATGGAACCTCCGGGGAAGCTCAACAAAACGCCGTCTGCAACAGCCTGGTCGGGGAGCAGAGTCATGCCAGTGCTTCCGGGATTGATCCCTTCAGAGGCCCCGACCACGCCACAATATCCATCAGCACGTGCCACCTCTGCAAAGAAATCGACGCCGCTCCCGTCAACGAGGACATCACCCTGGAACGCGAGAACCGGGGCCGGGCGACCAAAGGCCGTGAACAGGCGGTTTTGGCCATTCACGATCACGATTTCAGAACGCGTGAATTCTACGTTGCTGTCGGACAACCGCAGATTCACATTAAAACACGCATTTTTGGTGGTCACTCCTCCCTCTGTTAGGAACCAATAGGAGTCCCGCCCAAAATAATCGAAACCCTTTGCAGCGGGGTCGCGGAACGCCCGAAAAGAAAACTCAGCTTCGTTGCGCTCAGCCACGCCATCCACGGTGCCGGTCAAGTTCAAGTTCATGTCAGCATCGACATAGGGGACCGGTGTCGCAACGACTTCGTTGAATTCATACTGGACTGTGCCCCCGACATCCCCGTCGATGCAATTCGTGAGCGTGAGCGTAGCCGATGTTCCCGAACCGAATGGCTGAGTTGCATTCAGCGTCGCGCTACCACCGGGCGTGCACAAATCGTCGCTGAGGTCTACGTCCTCGGCCCCACCTTCTACCAACCCCAAAACCACCTCATTTACGGTACTGACGCCTTTAAAGACGTCAAGGATGTCTGCTGCCAGGTAGGCAGCCTCCAGTGCGGTATCAGGGCCGAATACGAATGCCGACGGCTCAGCGCCATCCCCATCACCATTATCGCTGCTGCTCCCGCCACAGGCCATCAAGGCCCAAACCCCGATAGCCACCAACACCGCTGCCATCACCTTCGCCGCACCCTTCAGAACAGGGAAACTAGAGCGTTTCATGATCATCCACCTCCCGAATCGACACCCGCGAGGCCGGGTGCATTCCCTGCTCCCGGTCAGAAGGATGGGCAATGCAGAGGTCGGATTGCCCATCCGCCTCGGCTGCCAGCCCGCTCTCGGACCGGCGCCTTACATATACATAGTCTTTACATGGTTAATAGTCCAACAAGCATCTCTGATTACGTCGAAAAATCCCCTTATAGATTCATCTTTACAGTCACCTACCTCTGCTTCTTCATCGTATTAAGAGACTGATCACGGTACTGTCTGGACGCAGTTTCCGTTCGGGTAGGGCCTGATCCCGCGCTACACTAGGTTCCTCAGATCAACCATAAAGGA
>JAWLFM010000266.1:0-3633 GCA_041685565.1 Thioalkalivibrio sp. | reverse complement strand
GCCCGCATCCTCTGGCTCGAGGACCCGATGCAGAACCTCTACGACCTGCCGGAGGTGCCGCTGCCCGGCTGGGTGCGCCTGCGCGCGAACAGCAACTACCGCAGCCCGCGGGGCGTGGTGCAACTTCTCTCGGAACTACTGCCGGAAGGCACGGCAATTGAGCCCGCCGGCCCGTTCCTCGAAGCCGACGTCGAGGTGCTGACCTACGCGGACGGCGCCGGTCTGGCCGCGCAGGTGAAGGAAGGCCTCGGGCAGTGCCAGGACGCCGGCTACCGGCCCGAGGACATCGCGATAGTGACCTTCCGCGGCCGCGAGCAGTCCGCGCTGTTCCCGTATACCCAGCTTGGTCGCCACACCCTGCGCACGTTCACCGGCGAGTACGACCTGCTCGGGGATCCGCAGTACAGCGACGGCAGGGTGCTGCTGGAGACGGTCTACCGCTTCAAGGGCCAGGCGGCCCCGGCGGTCATCTTCGCCGAACTCGACTTCGAACGGCTCGACGACAAGACGCTCCGCAAGCT
Organism: Thioalkalivibrio sp.; assembly: GCA_041685565.1. GTDB lineage: Bacteria > Pseudomonadota > Gammaproteobacteria > Ectothiorhodospirales > Ectothiorhodospiraceae > Thioalkalivibrio. Next base: position 3,112 of record JAWLFM010000266.1, on the reverse strand, counting down.
CTTCGTGGGCATGACCCGGGCGCGGCTGAGGCTGATTTTGGTGGTGTCCGAGCGGGCGGCGCGGGTGCTGAGGATCGCGCTGGGCGGGAACTAGAAACTCCCCAGTTGCTGAGCGGGGTGGAGGCGTGCCTGGACGCAACGATACAGCGTCTGAGTAGGGCTTCCCGAGTCCCGCTCTTCGGGGCTTGGGTGGCCGAGGAACCCGGCATTTCTTGAGAGTTAGTGGGCGAAACGGACAGCCTTTACCGAGCTTCGTGCGGCGGAAGGGCTGGAATGACTCAGCAGTTCGCAGAGAGCCCATTTCACGCCCGGCAAAGCAGCCCCGGGGGTTAGTGGTGCGGCACACGAGAACATCCTTGTATGCACTCGGAGAGCCGAGACCGCGAAGTTCGCTGGATCCGCTGCAGCAGCTCATACGATGCCGTACCCAGTCGGAACTGCTCCACGAGCCTGCGTTCCAGGAAGAGTGTCAGGTGGGCGGCCATCTCGGCATCCGCCAGCGCACGGTGATGGCGGCCGGTCACAGGAAGGCTTACATAGGTGGCCAGCGTCCCGAGTTTGTGGTTGGGAGCTTCGGGAAGGAGCCGGCGTGCGACCAGCATCGAGCAGACGAAGGGCTGCACGGCTTGATGACCGATGCGCGCGAGTTCTGCTTGCCAGAACTTCCGATCAAACGACGCGTTGTGCGCGACCATAGGATGGTTGCCAACAAAATCGGCTACCTCGGCCATGACCTGTCGCACGGGAGGCGCCCTTCGAATCATGCTGTTGGTGATGCCGGTCAGGCTCTGGATGAAGGCGGGAATCGGCTGCCCCGCATTCATCAGGCTCTGATAGCGATCGACAACCTGTCCGTCACGAACCAGGACGGCGGCGATCTCCGTGGCTCGTGCACCGTGCTCCGGTGACAGGCCAGTGGTTTCAAAGTCGATGACCACGACTGGTTCCATCTCGGGTCCCGCGTTTTTTCCGGTGAATCCGGAGAATAGCACCGGCCGGACTCAAACCCGCTTCCAGCCGACCACAGGTTCAGGTGATCGATCCAGTGAACCAAAGGAGCCGATGCGGGGGCAGGGCGAAGATCATGCTCCCGCGGGGATTGCCCGGGGGTGCATCCGAGCGTCGGTGCGGTTTCGGGGTAAGCTGAGGACCGGCCCAAGACGGACCCAAACGATGCCAACGTGATTCACTACGGCTGGCGCGAGCTCGAGGTAACCGGCGGCGCGCAGCGCGAGATCGAGACGCTGGCGGTGCTGGCGAGCGAACTGCCTGATACCTACCCCGTGTACCACTCGGTCCATTGGACTAACATCGGGGCGGGAAAGGGGTTCGCGATCTACGGTGAGATCGACTTTGTCGTGGTCAAACGCTTTTGAGAGGCTGCGCGGATAACGAAGCGCCAGTAGAATTCGCTGATGACTGAAACTCAGATGCGAATAACGAAAAACGGACAGGCTATAGAGTCGCTTGACGCATGGCTTGAGCGCGCGGGACCGAAGTCCAGGGACCAATGGGTGAGCGGGCGCAGTGCCATGGAGACTGCGCGCGCGTGGCTCGAAGGCGGTCCGGCAGGGTTACCGCCCGAGGTCCACGCGATTCTTGAATCGAGTCAGCACTTCGGACCTCCGAGCCATTGGCGTGCGGAGCCCGAGGTCAAACTGCGATTCGATGATTTTCGCGGTGAAACGCGGAATAGCGATCTCGTTGTCTGGGCTAGCGACCGGTGGGGACCATATGTGATGGGCGTCGAAGCAAAGGCGGACGAGTCGTTCTCTCAGACCGTAGCGGAGGCGCTCAATGCGGCGCTAGAGCGAGCCATTGCGAATCCAAACTCTCGCGGCGTGCCCAGGATCGAACAACTGGTATGTTCTCTGCTGCCGCCGTCGGTCGCTGGCGTACCCGACATAGCAAGCCTCCGGTATCAACTCCTCACGGCATGCGCGGGCGTGCTCGCAGAGGCCGCCAGGAGCGATTGCTCGCGGGCAGTGATGCTTGTGCATGAGTTCATCACGCCAAAGACGTCGGACGTGCGGCACGCTGCGAATGCACGAGATCTCGAAAGGTTCGTTTCTCGTCTGTCCCGCGGGGCCGATGACTCAATTCCGGTTGGCCAGTTGCAAGGACCCTACATTGTACCAGGGATGCCTTTGTTCGAAAATCCCCCCGCTTTATTCATCGGCAAGGTACAGCGCAACCTGCGGGAAGGACTCGGTTCTCGCGTGTGAGATCAACGTGGGTCGCTTTGGATAGTCTCGTTTTGTCCAAAGACCTATGCGGCTGGGACATCGAACCCAAATTTCGTTTTGATTCTGTCTACACTTACGGAACAAAGTGTGACGAATGTAATCTCATCGTTCCAACCCAACGGCAACGAAAGGAGCAGTCGTGAGCAAGACCAAGAAGGACATCGAGGAACTGACCGCGGAGGAGCTGTACGCCCTTGCGCGCAAGCGCGAGAAAGAAGAGGCGGAACGCGAAGAGGAGAAATTCGCCAAGAAGCGCGAAGAACTCAAGGCCAAGCGCAAGGAGCTCGTCGCGCAGCAGCGCAAGGAACTGGCGGCGCTGGACCGGGAGATCCTCAAATTGGGTGGAACCGTGCCGCGTCGCGGGCCGGGGCGGGCCCGACGCGTAGGTGGCGGTCCCACTATCTCTGAGCAGCTCTGCGCGATCGTCGCTACCCAGCCCGAGATGGCAATCAGCGACATTCGGGAGAAGGCCGAGGAGTCGGGGGTCGAGACCCGGAACCTTTCGCAGACGCTCGCTTACCTCAAGCGCCAGGGCCGGCTGGATTCGCCGCGGCGCGGGGTTTATGCGGCACCCTGATCGGCAGGCGCCGGGATTGCGTGTAGAGGGGGCGATCGGCGTGCCTTTACACGCAGACGAAACTTCCGGCGTTGAGGGTTTTCTCACCGTCCCACCGGTACGCACACAGTTTGCCTGAGCCGGGATCGCGCAGGTCCTGTCTCGCAATGCTGTAGTCGAGGCAGGCGATGTGGGGCGCCAGGGGAGCAGGATTCCCATCTAGCCAGTAGTGCCCGACGAACAAGGGCTTCTCGCCATCGTAGCCCGGCAGGAGGTCTTCCGGAATCGGTGTGTGAGGAATGTGTTCGAT
>JAWLFM010000056.1:0-14988 GCA_041685565.1 Thioalkalivibrio sp. | reverse complement strand
GGCGAGCAATACGTCCGGGTCGGCATCCACCGCGTCCTTGATCTCGACGATGGCCGGCACGGCCTGGTGCAGGTCACTGCCATAGAACTCCAGGCAGACGGTGCGCACGTGCTCCGGCATGCGGTGCAGGATGAACTCGGCCGAGGTGATCAGTCCGTCGCAACCCTCCTTCTGGATGCCGGGCAGACCCATCAGGGCCTTGTCGGTCACGTCCTTGCCCAGTCCGGCCTTGCGGAAGGCCGGGCCGGCGAGTTCCAGGATCTCGGGCTCTCCCCGCGCGGTGCGCCCATCCGGGCCGAAGCGGCTGATCCGGAAGCGGACCTGCGCGGCATCGTGGATCTTGCCGAGATTGTGGTCCAGCCGTTCCACCAGGAGCCAGTCGGCCTGCGGTGTGACCATCCGCCAGGAGGCGAGGTTGTCCAGCGCGGTGCCCCAGAGCACGGCCTTCTTGCCACCGGCGTTCATCGCGATGTTGCCGCCGATGGTGGAGGCGTCCTGGGAGGTCGGGTCCACCGCAAACACGAGGCCGTTGTCGGCGGCGAGTTCGGAGACGCGGCGGGTGACCACGCCGGCCTCGACGCGCACGGTGGCCACCGGCTCGGCCACGCCGGGGAGGTGTGTGCGGACCACCGCACTCATCGCCTCCAGCTTTTCGGTATTGATCACCGCGGCGCGCGGCGTGAGCGGGACGGCGCTGCCGGTATAGCCGGTGCCGCCGCCGCGGGGGATCACCGTCAGCTCGAGCTCGATGCAGGCCGCGACCAGGCGGGCCATCTCTTCCTCGGAGTCCGGGGTCAGGACCACGAAGGGCAGTTCCACGCGCCAGTCGGTGGCGTCGGTGACGTGGGAGACGCGGGCGAGCCCGCCGAACTGGATGTTGTCGCGGTGCGTCAGGCCGGAGATGCGCTTGCGCACCCGGTCGCGCAGGGCGGCGGTGTCCTTGAACTCACGGGCGAATGCGGTCACGGCCGCCTGGGCACGGCGCCCCAGTTTCAGCGCCTTTTCGTTGCCGTCGGCGCGCGCGGTGATCTGGTCGAGCCGGTGCTGCATGGCCTGGATCAGCGCCTCGCGGCGCCGGCGTTCGCCCAACAGGTCGTCCTGGATGTAGGGGTTGCGGGAGACCACCCAGAGATCGCCGAGCACCTCGAACAGCATGCGCGCCGACACCCCGGTGCGCCGTTCCGCGCGAAGCTCGTTCAGCAGCTCCCAGTAATCCGAGCCGAGGAATCGGATGACGATCTCGCGGTCCGAGAACGAGGTGTAGTTGTAGGGGATCTCACGGATGCGCTCGGCGGTCATGAAGGCGAAGGCCTGGCTGCGGAAGGGATGCAAAGGGTACCGATGCCCGCCGGCAAAAGCACGAACGCGCACGGATCGTCCACGCTTTACATCAGGAATGCGAGGTGGGCGTGCTGTGGCTTGCCGCCGCCATGGCCGCGCTGGGCGATCGGGTCACGCGGCGGTGGAACCCGCCTTCGGGCGCGGGAAGCAGATCCGGCTGGAGTAGGGGAAGACATCGCCGTGGATGCCGTTGCGGATGTCCTTCTGCCGGGCCTGCCAGTAGCGGTAGTCGAACAGGTCCGGATGGGTATCGGTCAGGATCTCCCGCATCCCGGGGTCGGGACAGAGGAAGGCCGGGAACTCCTCGGGGAAGATGTCGTGCGGACCCACCGAAAACCAGGGTTCCGCGCTCATCTCGTCTTCCGGCGTCTTCGGCTGCGGGATACGCCGGAACTTGCAGTCGGTCAGGTAGGCGATCTCGTCGTAGTCGTAGAAGACCACCTTGCCCAGGCAGTTCACGCCGAAGTTCTTGAACAGCAGGTCGCCCGGGAAGATGTTCACCGCCATCAGTTGCTTGATGGCGAGCCCCCAGTCCTTCAGCGCCATCCGCTTCTCGTCCTCCTCGGCCACCTCCAGGAACAGGTTCAGCGGCAGCATCCGCCGCTCGATGTAGACATGCCTGAGCACCAGTACATCGCCCTCGATCTCCAGCAGTGACGGCACCTCGGTCTGCAGTTCCTTGATCAGGTCCGGAGGGAATCGGTCCCGCGGGAAGGCCACGTCGGAGAACTCCAGGGTATCGGCCATGCGGCCGACGCGGTCGTGCAGTTTCACCTGTTGGTAGCGCTGCTTGACCTGTTCCCGGGTGACGTCCTTGGGCGGCGGAAAGTGGTCGCGAATCACCTTGAAGACATAGCCGTAGGAGGGCAGGGTGAAGACCAGCATGACCATGCCAGGGGTGCCCGCGGCAAGCTGGAACTGGTCTTCGCTCCTGGCGAGGTGGTCGAGGAAGTCGCGATAGAACTCGTTCTTGGCCTGTTTCTGGAAGCCGATGCTCATGTACAGCTCGGCCAGTGGCTTGTCCGGCATCAGGCCCTGCAGGAACGCCACCGTGGCTGCCGGCACCGGCGTCTTGGCCATGAAGTAGGCCCGGGCGAAATTGAATACCGCCTCCATCTGCTCGCGCGTGGTCAGCAGGGTGTCGGCGTAGATGGCGCCCTGTTCATTGTTGATCAGCGGAATCACGAAGGGCTCGTTTTCCTTTCCCCAGACCACGCGACCGATCAGGTAGGCGGCCTTGTTGCGGTAGAAGGGAGACTCCAGCACGTCGATGCGCAGATCCTCCACGGCGGCGGCGGCCCGCGGCTCACGCTCGCGGAAGGCCTCGGCGATCCTGCGCGCATCCCGCTCGATGTCCTCATAGGGGATGCTGAAGTAGAACGCCGACAGGATCTCCCAGATGCACTGCTCCAGGCCGGCGGCCCGCGGGTGGAAGGACATGGAGACCTGGTAGCGGGCAGAGAGCTCTTCGCGGTTGATGGTGGAGGTCACGAAGATGTTGTCGTTGTGGTAGTACTTGCGCTCGAACAGCTGGCAGAACACCGAGTTGAAGAAGGTCTCCGCGAGTTCCGGGCGACTGTGGTGGCGCAGCATCTCGGTGTAGACCCGCTTCACCTCCTGCCACAGGCGCTCGTCCAGGCACTGGATCTCGAAGGTCGAATGCAGCTTCGCGATGGTCTCTCTGACGCGGGCATCGTAGAAGCTGATGCGCTGCGCCGAGGCCTCCCGGACCGCCTCCCAGTCCGCCCGCTCGAAGCGCTGGCGCGCGTCGCTGGTGATCTCGGCAAAGAAGGAATAGTGCCGTTCGAAGCCGGTCAGAATGGCACGCGCGAGCTGCGAGGCCCGCAGGTGCAGATCACCGCCGCTGGGGGCCTGGGTGGCCTCCTCCGGCTCCGGGCATGTGGCCAGATGGCCTCGGGCTGTCGCCATGCGTCTTGCTTCCTTCGCTTTACGTCAGACTTGATTTAAACTATTTTGCTGCAATGCACAAGGCCCAGCAGCCATGATCACGGATCTTGCTGTCCTTGGCGTTTCGACACGTGAAAACGGCAAAAGAGCCCGTAAGGCCCCCTTTGGAGGACACGAAATGAACGAAATCATCAGCCGCCAGGAGCAGATCCAAGCCCTTGAGCGGGAGTGGTCCGAGAATCCCCGCTGGCTTGACGTGCGCCGCGGCTACTCCGCCGGGGATGTGGTGCGTCTGCGCGGCTCCGTGCGCCCGGAACAGACCCTTGCGCGCATGGGTGCCGAGAAGCTTTGGCACAAGCTGCACGGTGACGCCCGCAAGGGCTATGTGAATGCCCTGGGCACGCTTACCGGTGGCCAGGCATTGCAGCAGGCGCGCGCCGGGATCGAGGCCATCTATCTCTCCGGCTGGCAGGTGGCGGCCGACGGCAATACCTCCGAGACCATGTATCCGGACCAGTCCCTGTATGCCTATGACTCGGTGCCGACGATGGTCCGGCGCATCAACAACAGCTTCCAGCGTGGCGACGAAATCCAGTGGTCGCGCGGCATCGGGCCCGGCGATGAGGGCCATGTGGATTACTTCCTGCCCATCGTGGCCGATGCCGAGGCCGGGTTCGGCGGCGTGCTGAACGCCTTCGAGCTGATGAAGAACATGATCGCCGCCGGCGCGGCCGGGGTGCACTTCGAGGATCAACTGGCGGCCGTGAAGAAGTGTGGTCACATGGGGGGCAAGGTGCTGGTGCCGACCCAGGAGGCGGTGCAGAAGCTGATCGCCGCGCGGTTGGCGGCGGACGTCATGGGCGTGCCCACGCTGCTGCTTGCGCGCACCGACGCCGAGGCGGCCAGCCTGCTGACCAGCGACGTGGATGACAACGACCGTCCATTCCTGACCGGTGAGCGCACGGCCGAGGGCTTCTTCGCGGTGAAGAACGGCCTGGAGCAGGCGATCAGCCGGGGCTTGGCCTACGCGCCCTATGCGGATCTGGTCTGGTGCGAGACCGGCACGCCGGATATCGGCTTCGCGCGCGAGTTCGCACAGGCCGTGCTGGCCGAGAACCCGAACAAGCTGTTGGCCTACAACTGTTCCCCTTCCTTCAACTGGAAGAAGAACCTCGACGATGCCCAGATCGCCCGTTTCCAGGACGATCTGTCGGCACTGGGGTACAAGTACCAGTTCATCACGCTGGCGGGCATCCACAGCATGTGGTTCAACATGTTCGACCTGGCCCATGCCTATGCGGCCGGCGAGGGCATGCGGCATTACGTGGAGAAGGTGCAGCAGCCCGAGTTCGCGGCGCGCGAGCACGGCTATACCTTCGTCTCCCACCAGCAGGAGGTCGGCGCCGGCTACTTCGACGACGTGACCACCGTGATCCAGGGCGGCGGATCGTCGGTCACCGCGCTGACCGGTTCCACTGAGGAGACCCAGTTCTCCGGTTGAGGCACAGCCCGCTGGTGTCCCGGGGGCGGGGCGGGTCCGGCGGCGCAAAAGCGGGAGCTCGCTCCCGCACTCCGAAGAGGCAGCGTCCCGATGGACCCTGTGGAGGGCGGCGGCTCGCCGCCGCCTTGCCCTGAAGCGGAGCGTGTTGGCTTGGGCGACGGCGGCGGGATAGACTCGCGTGAACCCCATACCGGCGAGGGCCGCATGGCACTGGCTCGGCGCGACAGCAGCCATCACACCTATGGCGATTACCTCGGGTGGCCTGAGGATCTGCGCTATGAACTGGTGGATGGCGAGGCCTACCTGATGGCACCGGCCCCGGACCTGGAGCATCAGGACATTGCCGGGGAACTCTACTATCAGCTGCGCCAGGCGCTGGGAGATGGCCCCCGCCGCCCCTTTGTCACCCCCGTCGACGTGCGCCTGCCCAAGGCCGACGAAGCGGACGAGCAGATCGACACGGTCGTGCAGCCCGATGTACTGGTGGTCTGCGATGTCTCCCGGCTCGACCGCCGCGGGGTGCGGGGAGCACCTGATGTCGTGGTGGAGGTGCTGTCGCCCTCGACCGCCTTCCATGATCATGGGCGCAAGCGCCGGATATATGAGCGCGCCGGCGTACAGGAATACTGGCTGGTGCACCCGATCGATCGGATGGTCACCATCTATCGCCTCGTGAATGGCGAGTACGGCAAGCCGGCGGTGCAGGAACTGAAGGGGGAAACGGCCGTGGGCGTGCTCCCCGGCGTGGTCATTGCCTGGGATGCGCTGGTGGCCCGGCTGCCACCGGTGGAATACTGAGGGCCCGGCGTAGGTGTCCGACGAACTGATACAGAAATGGAACGCACGCTACCAGGACGCGGATCCCACAGCCACGCGCCCCTGTGAGGTCCTGAATGCCTTTGCGCACCTGCTGCCCCGCGCAGGTCGGGCGCTGGATCTGGCTTGTGGCCTGGGAGGCAATGCCCGCCTGTTGGCTGCGCGCGGGCTGGAGACCTCCGCCTGGGACCTCTCGCCGGTCGCGATCGACAGGCTCCGGGCCCACGCGTCGGCCGAGGATCTGCCGATCCAGGCCCGGGTCCGGGATGTGCAGGCGGAGCCCCCGGAAGCCGATACCTTCGATGTGATCGTGGTCGCCTATTTCCTGGAACGCGATCTGGCCCCGGCGCTCGAACGGGCCCTGCGGCCCGGCGGCCTGCTGTTCTACCAGACCTGGACGCGGGAGGCGGTGGACGACCGTGGCCCCGGCAACCCGCTGTTCCGGCTCGCGCCGAACGAATTGCTGCAGCTCTTCCCAGGTCTGCGGGTCATTGCCTATCGCGAGGAGGGTCTCTTCGGGGACTCCGCCCAGGGCCTGCGCAACGAGGCCTGGCTGGTCGCCGCCCAGCCTTGAGGCCGGGCCATGTGGTCGGTCGATGGTATCGACGTGGCGAGATCCAGCTCCCGTACCGCCGCGGCCCCGGACAACCAGAACGCCGGAGACCGATGGTTACAGCGAGTACGGAATCCGCACATCCGGCGCGAGGCGCGAAAAGTCCTTGGAATTCCGGGTTACGAGTAGCGCATCTTCCATCTGTGCGCTGGCCCATATGATGGCATCGGGCAGCCGTATCCTGGTTTGCCGTCGGATGCTCACCGCTCGTTCCGCGACCGTGGCGTCGAGTTGTACCTGAAGGAAGCGGTCGAGAAACTGGCGAACGGCAACCTCTTCATCGGTTTGGCTACCCACCATGACCTCTACCCAGGTAATGGTGCTGATCATCGGGTGTGGGTAAGCGGCGATTTCCTCTCGTGCGGCATCGATACCGTTCAGATAATCGATCAGGATGTTCGTGTCGAACAGGACCTTCACCGATCCCACTCCCGTCGAAGGCGTTCCTGGTATTCCAGCCCGTCCTCATCTCGTTTGCGCCAAAGTCCGAACGCGGCATCTCCAGCCGGCACGCGGCGCTGTTCGAGATAGACCGCCACTGCACGTCGCACGAGTTCGGCACGCGACAGTCCGTTGCGCTCGGCAAGCGCCTTGAGGGCTGCAATCTGGTCGTCGGGAAGATCAACGATGGTACGCATGTCGGGCTCCATGGGTGATATCATGTGCCGTCATCATATATCAATGGCGGACTTCGTAGTTCACGGGTCAGGAAAACGACGTTGGGAGCCGGAATCTCCATGATCCAGTCGTGGCGCCGGGCGATCCGGAGGAAGCTAGCCTCCCGGTAAAACACGACATGGGTGGGGTCGCGACGGTAGTTCCAGCGGGCGAAACGGGCGTCGTTGGTCTGCAGGCACGTCTGGATGGCGAGCAGGCCGCCGGGTTTCAGCATCGTGGCCAGGCGGGCGAACTCGCGGGCCGGCTGGTGAAAATGCTCCACCACCTCGGTGCAGGTGATGAAGTCGTAGCGCGTCTCAAGGGCGCGGGGATCGGGGTGGAAGAAGGGGTCGTACAGCGTGACCTGATGCCCCGCCTCCTCAAGCATCGCCGCAAGGGCGGGGCCTGGCCCGCAGCCGTAATCCAGTCCGTTCCGGGCCGGCGCAAGGCGCTGTAGCAGCGGCCCGGCGAGCCGGGCCAGAAAGGCGCGGTAGGCCGGATCCTCCGGCCGGTTCCGGTGCCGGCCGTATTCGTGTCGCTCGACCTCCCGGGATGGCAGCTGGTCCGGGTGCAGGAAGGTCGCTTGGCAGTTCCCGCAGCGCAGATAGTCGCGGCCGCCGACGCTGGCGAACAAACGGGCGCGGTGCTCGCGGCAGACGGGACAGGCCAGGCCGCTAATGCCGAAGGCCGCCATCCGCCACGGGTGCCGCGAGAGGCCGTTTCCCCCGATCAGCCGCCGAGGAGTTCCTTCTTCTGTACCGCGCGCCAGTGATGCAGCAGGGGTTCGGTGTAGCCCGAGGGCTGCTCACGGCCCTTGAAGATCAGATCCGACGCGGCGCGGAAGGCAATGGAACCCTCGAAATCCGCGGCCATGGGGCGGTACAGCGGATCGTCCGCATTCTGCCCGTCGACCACGGCCGCCATGCGCTGCAGGGTCGAACGCACGCGCTCCGCATCGACCACGCCATGGTGCAGCCAGTTGGCGATGTGCTGGCTGGAGATGCGCAGGGTCGCGCGGTCCTCCATCAGGCCGACGTCGTGGATGTCCGGCACCTTGGAACACCCGATGCCCTGCTGTACCCAGCGCACCACGTAGCCCAGGATGCCCTGGCAGTTGTTGTCCAGTTCCTGCTGGATCGCTTCGTCCGACCAGTCCGGCATCTCGACCACCGGAATCTCGAGCAGGTCGTCCAGGAGTTGCCCTTCCATGTCGGGTTTCAGCGCGGCCTCCATGTCCTCCTGCAAGGCCGCAACGTTGACCTGGTGATAGTGCAGGGCGTGCAGTACCGCGGCGGTAGGCGATGGCACCCAGGCCGTGTTTGCGCCTGCCTTCGGGTGGCCGATCTTCTGTTCCAGCATCGCCGCCATCCGGTCGGGCATCGCCCACATGCCCTTGCCGATCTGGGCGCGCCCGCGGAGGCCGCAGGCCAGGCCAACCACCACGTTGTTGCGCTCGTAGGCGGCGATCCACTTGCTGCCCTTCATGTCGCCCTTGCGCAGCATCGGTCCGGCCTCCATCGCCGTGTGCATCTCGTCGCCGGTGCGGTCCAGAAATCCGGTGTTGATGAAGACCACCCGGGCGGCGGCCTCGCCGATGCAGGCCTTCAGGTTCACCGAGGTCCGCCGTTCCTCGTCCATGATCCCCATCTTCAGGGTGTTGCGCGGCAGGCGCAACAGATCCTCGATGCGTGCGAAGAGCTCGCTGGCGAAGGCGACCTCCTCGGGGCCGTGCATCTTGGGCTTGACGATGTAGACCGAGCCCGTGCGTGAATTGCCCCGTTCGCCGCGCCGCAGGTCGTGCATGGCCAGGAGGCTGGTCATGATGCCGTCGAGCATGCCCTCCGGGGTCTCCTTGCCCTCGGCGTCGAGAATCGCCGGCGTGGTCATCAGATGCCCGACGTTGCGCACGAACATCAGGGACCGGCCGGGCAGGGTCAGGGTCTGGCCCTCGGGGGCGGTGTACTCGCGGTCTGCGTTCAACCTCCGCGTGACGACCTTGTCGCCCTTCTTGAACGAGGTCTCGAGCGTGCCCTTCATCAGGCCGAGCCAGTTGCGGTAGATGCCGACCTTGTCCTCGGCATCGACTGCCGCGACCGAGTCCTCGCAGTCCATGATGGTGGTGATGGCCGCCTCCACCAGGACGTCCTTCACCCCGGCCGCGTCGGTCTTGCCGATCGGATGCTGCGGGTCGAACTGGATCTCCAGGTGCAGGCCGTGATTCACCAGCAGGATCGCGGTGGGATGACTGGGGTCGCCCAGGTACCCGGCCAACTGATCCCGTTGCCGGAGGCTGGTCTCGTCCCCATTGTCCAGGGTCACCAGCAGGTCGCCGTCCTCCAGTCGGTACGCGGTGGCGTCCGCATGGGAGCCGGAGGCCAGGGGTGCCGCCTGGTCCAGCACGCTGCGCGCATAGGCGATGACCCGTTCCCCGCGCACGGGGTTGTAGGCGCCCCCGCGCTCGGCGCCATCCTCGTCCGGGATCGCGTCGGTGCCGTAGAGCGCGTCGTACAGGCTGCCCCAGCGGGCGTTGGCGGCATTCAGGGCGTAACGGGCATTGCTCACCGGCACCACCAGCTGCGGGCCGGCCTGCAACGCGACCTCCGGGTCGACGTTGGCGGTGCTGACCCTGACCTTCTCGGGCCGCTCCACGAGGTAGCCGACCTCGCTCAGGAAGTCGCGGTAGCTGGAAAGGTCGTGGATCGGCCCCGGGTGCGAGCGATGCCAGTCGTCGAGCTTCAGCTGCAGCGCATCGCGCTTCTCCAGCAATGCCCGGTTGCGCGGCGCCAGGTCCTGGATCAGGGCCTCCACACCGGCCCAGAAGGCCTGCGCATCGAGGTCGATGCCGGAAAGGGCCTCCTCGGCCAGGAACCGGTCCAGTTCAGCGGCCACCTGCAGCCGTCCACGGGTCACATAATCAGTCATGTTGGCTCTTCTTCCTGATGGGTCGGCGCCTGCCGACCATGGTTGTCCAGTCTGCCTTCATGATGCCACGTCCGGTCGGTTTGGTTTCGGGGCCTCAGTCGGCCAGGGCCGCGATGCCCGCCCGGGCGACATGGGCATCCTGTTCGGGCTTGACGCCCGAGACGCCGACCGCGGCGATCACCTGGCCTTCGTGCAGGACCGGAATGCCTCCGGTCAGCAGCCCCTGCAGCACCGGTGCGGACAGGAAGGCAGTGCGACCGCCGTTGATCATGTCCTCGAAGGCCTGGGTCTCGCGCCGGCCCAGGGCCGCGCTACGGGCCTTTTCCGGGGCCACGTAGGCGGCCATCGGCGCACAGCCATCCATGCGCCGCAGGGCCAGCGGATGCCCCCCGTCGTCGGTGACGGCGATGGTGACCAGCCAGCCGTTGGCCTCTGCCTCCCGTTGGGCGGCGTCGAGGATGTGGTTGACCTGCTCAAGGGAGAGAACGGCCTTCTGCTGCATGGGGAACGGCTCCTAAGTCTATGCGGACGATGCGGTCGCGGGCGCCATGGCCTCGTCGACGATCTCGATCCAGTGCCGTACCGGCGTACGGCCGGCACCGGCGAGGTGAGTCTGGCAACCGATGTTGGCGGTGACGATGACCTCCGGGCCGCCGGCCTCCAGCGCCCTCAGTTTCTGGTCACGCAGCCGGCGCGAAAGTTCCGGCTGGGTGATGGAATAGGTTCCCGACGACCCGCAGCAGAGATGACCGTCGGCGACCGGGGTCAGGCGAAAATCCAACCGGCTCAGGACGGCCTCGACCGCGCCACCCAGGCGCTGCCCGTGCTGCATCGTACAGGGGCTGTGGAAGGCCAGTTGCCGGTTGCCGCGAACCTGCAGTGGTTCCAGGGGTTCATCGCGAAGCACCTCGACCAGATCCCGGGCGAGGCGGCTGACCACCGCGGCCCGTTCCGCATAGACGGGATCCCCGGCGAGCAGGTGGCCGTATTCCTTGACGAAGGCACCGCAGCCGCTCGCCGTCTGCACAATGGCCTCGGCGCCGGCCTCGATCGCCGGCCACCAGGCGTCGATGTTCGCGCGCGCCCGGTCCAGGCCGTCCTGCTGTGCATTCAGGTGGTAGTCCAGGGCGCCGCAACAGCCCGCCTGGGGAACGGGCACCAGGCTGATGCCCAGGCGGTCCAGCACGCGCGCCGCGGCGGCATTGGTGTTCGGAGACAGGCCCGGCTGCACGCAGCCCTCGAGCATCAGCATGCGCCGGGGATGCCTGCCGGTGTCGGGCCGGGCGCCGGGGCCGGGCGGGCGGGCGGGGATCTTCTCGCGCAGGGCGCCGGGCATCAGCGGTCGTACCGCACGCCCGAGGCCGAACAGGACCGAGGCGATCTGCGGCCGGGCCATGGTCCGTCGCAGCAGCCGTCGGAACAGGCGTTCCGGAAGTCGGCGGGGGACGCGCGCCTCGATTTCCGCACGACCGATGTCCAGCAGTTTGCCGTATTCCACCCCCGAGGGGCAGGTGGTCTCGCAGTTGCGGCAGGTCAGGCAACGGTCGAGGTGCAACCGGGTCTCGGCGGTCGCGACGTCGGGGGTATCCGGGTTTTCCAGCAGGGCCTTCATCAGGTAGATGCGCCCCCGCGGGCCGTCGCGTTCGTCGCCCAGCAACTGGTAGGTGGGGCAGGTGGCGTTGCAGAAGCCGCAGTGGACGCAGCTGCGCAGGATGCGGTCGGCCTCGCGGATTTGGGGCTGTTCCAGGGCCTCCGGGCTGAATCGGGTCTGCATCTCAAAGATCCCCGTACAGGCGGCCGGGGTTGAGGATGCCCTTCGGGTCCAGCTGCGCCTTGAGCTGGCGATGATACTTCGCAAGCGTCGGGGTCAGCGGCGTGAAGGGCTCGGCGGCGCCGGGCGTGTAGCAGGTCGCGTGACCGCCGGCGCGGCCTGCGAGGTCGCGGATGGCGGTCGCCGGCATGGCGCTGCGCAGCCAGCGCTGCGCCCCGGCCCAGTCGTGCAGCCAGTCGCCCTCCAGGGCCAGGGGCGGCGTCGTGTGCGGGACCGAGAGGCGCCAGAGCGGACGCGGGTCCGCCGGATCGAAGAAGGGGAGCTCCTGTTCCCGCAGCTGGCGCCAGAAGTCCGGATCCAGGGTCTCGCCACCCAGGCGCGCCCGGTTGGCATCGACCGAGCGGCTGCCGCCCTCCAGGCGCAGGTACAGCGTGCCGTCCCGCCAGGCGGCACCGGTCAGCGGGACGGGCTGGCGGCCCCACTTGGCAAGCTTGGCCATTGCGGCCTCCAGAGGCAGCTGCAGCCGCAGGCTGTGGGTGGCTCCCGCCAGCGGCAGCACCTTCAACGAGGCCTCGGTGATCACGCCAAGGGTGCCCTGGGCGCCGGTCACCAGGCGCGAGAGGTCGTAGCCCGCGACATTCTTCATCACCTCGCCGCCGAAGCGCAGGTGCTGGCCGTCATGGCTGATCAGTCGTGTCCCCAGCACGAAGTCGCGCACCGCACCGCTCCAGGGGCGGCGCGGGCCGGACAGGCCGGTCGATACCATGCCGCCCACGGTCGCCGCGGGCCCGAAGTGGGGTGGCTCGAACGGCAGCTGCTGACCCGACGCCGCCAGGGTCCGTTCCAGTTCCGTCAACGGGGTTCCCGCGCGCACCGACACGATCAGTTCCACCGGATCGTAGTGGGTGATGCCGCAGTGACCCGTCAGGTCGAGCACGGCCCCGTCCACGGGGTGCCCGAAGAAGGCCTTGGTATTTCCGCCGGCAATGCGCAGAGGCGTTCCCGCGCTGTGGGCGTCGGCGACCCGCGCACAGAGTTCCGTGGCAATGTCCTGATCCCTGGAGCCGGGGCCGGGTGCGGCGTCTGAATCCATGGTGTCGCTCAAAACCGTGGCAGTTCGGGGTGTGGCAGCTGATTGTCGTGCACGTGCATCGCTCCGAATTCGGCGCAGCGGGCCAGTGTGGGGATGTTCTTGCCGGGGTTGAGCAGACTCTTCGGGTCGAAGGCCGCCTTCACCGCATGGAAGACGGTGATCTCGGCATCCTGGAACTGGGCGCACATCTGGTTGATCTTCTCCCGGCCCACCCCGTGTTCCCCGGTGATGGTGCCGCCGACCTCCACGCAGAGCTCCAGGATGCGTCCGCCGACGCTCTCGGCCAGCGCGAGTTCCCCGGAGCGGTTCGCATCGAACAGGATCAGCGGATGCAGGTTGCCGTCGCCGGCGTGGAAGACGTTGGCCACGCGCAGACCGGACTCTTGGGACAGTTCGGCGATGCCCTGCAATACCCGCGGCAGTTCCCGCCGGGGAATGGTGCCGTCCATGCAGTAATAGTCCGGCGACAGGCGACCCACGGCCGGGAAGGCGTTCTTGCGCCCGGCCCAGAAGCGCGCCCTTTCGGCGTCGTCGCGGGCCAGGGTGATCGCGGTCGCCCCGGCCCCGGCCAGTACCTCGCGCACGCGCTGGCAGTCGTCCGCCACGTCGGCCTCGACGCCGTCGAGTTCGCAGAGCAGGATGGCCTCGGCCTCCACCGGGTAACCGGCGTGGATGAAGTCCTCGGCGGCCCGTATCGCGAGGTTGTCCATCATCTCCAGGCCGCCCGGCACGATGCCGGCCGCGATGATGTCGCCCACCGCCTGACCGGCCTTCCCCAGGTCATCGAAGCTGGCCATGATGACCTTGGCGCTCTGGGGGCGGGGCAGGAGCTTCACCGTGACCTCGGTGATGATGCCCAGCATGCCCTCGGAGCCGTTGAACAGGGCCAGCAGATCGAAGCCGGGGGCATCCAGTGCCTCGGAGCCGAGGGTCATCCGCTCGCCCTCGATGGTGATCACCTCCAGGGCAAGCACGTTGTGCACGGTCAGGCCGTACTTCAGGCAGTGCACACCCCCGGCGTTCTCGGCGACGTTGCCGCCGATGGAACAGGCGATCTGGGACGAGGGGTCGGGGGCATAGTAGAGCCCGTGCGGCGCGGCGGCCTCGGAGATGGCGAGGTTACGGACGCCGGGCTGCACGCGGGCAATGCGGGCGTCGGGATCCAGTTCCAGGATGCGGTTGAACCGCGACATCACCAGCAGCACGCCTCTTTCCAGCGGCAGGGCCCCGCCGGAGAGCCCGGTTCCCGCGCCGCGGGTGACCACCGGCACGCGCATTTCGTGGCAGATCTGCAGCAGCGTGGTCACCTGTTCGAGGGTCTCCGGCAGCGCGACCAGCATCGGCAGGACCCGGTACGCGGACAGGCCGTCGCACTCGAACGGGCGGCGATCCTCCTCCGTGTGCAGCAGCGTCATGTCCGGGAGGTCGTGGCGCAGGCGCTGCAGCGTCGCTTCCCGATCCACCGTCGGCAGCGGTCCGTCGAGACGTTCATTGAAGAGGATGTTCATCGGGGTTCCTTTTTCCGGGGCTCTGACCCACGGCCTGTGATGGCTTTCCGATACCCATTCACTTTACTCGCTGGCGGCTCTGGCCGTCCCGTTCCCCACATTTCCGACGGGAAACGGACGCGGCTGCCAGCTCACGCGGGCGATGGCGGGTTGCCGCGGTTCAGGGCAGTGCGCGCCAGGTCGGTGCCGGGCCGGAAGGCCCCTACGCCGGTTCAATACCACCGATGCGACGGCGGCCTGGTCGGTTGCTGCGGTCTTCGCTCCAGGGACGGGCGCTTGCGCCGGTCGCCGGTTTGTGGATTCATGGCGCTGGGAACGCAATCGCGGGAGCCGTGTCGATGAGGGCCTTGATCTGCTGGAGCCGGGGAATGGCGTGGTTTCTGCTAATGTTGCTGATCTCCGGATCGGCCGGGGCCGAGGTTCGGGTCCACGGCCTGTTCAACGGCAAGGCGCTGTTTTCCATGGACGGGGAACGCTTTCTCCTCCGGGACGGCGAGACTGGGCCGGAGGGCCTGCATCTGCTTCGCGCGACGAGCCAGTCCGCCCTGGTGGACTACCAGGGGCAACGTCGGGAACTGACGTTGGAACGGGGGCGCTTCGGGGGCGTGTATCAGCCCCGTGCCCGGGCCGAACTGCGCATACAGCCCGATAGCCAGGGCGGCTATTTCGTCAGGGGTCTGATCAACGGGCGGTCGGTTCCCTTCGTGATCGACACGGGTGCGACCATGATCACCTTCAGTGAGGCGGAGGCGGAACGTTTGCGGCTGCCGGTCTCTGCGGGCATGGAGGTGCCGGTGGAGACCGCCTCGGGTCGGGTCGTGGGCCGGCGGGTCGTGCTCGACGAGGTGCAGATCGGAG
>JAWLFM010000055.1:0-14997 GCA_041685565.1 Thioalkalivibrio sp. | reverse complement strand
GGGAACACCCCGACCAGCAGCACCGCCGCCAGGGTGAGCAGAGCAGCCGTGGCCGCAAGGCCGGTCGCCGGCTCTGTCCGAACCTGGGCCGGCGCTGGACTCATGAACATGTATTGGATCACGCGCAGGTAGAGATAGATGCCCAGATAACTCGCGATCAGACCCATCACGGCGACGGCGACCAGACCGGCCTCCATCACGGTTCGGAAGATCAGAAACTTGGCGACGAAGCCGGGGAACGGCGGAATACCAGCCAGCGACAGCATCGCAATCGCGATCAGAATGGCGGCGCGCGGGTCCCGGTGATAGAGGCCCTTCAGGCCTTCCAGCCGATCGCGCAGCCAGTCCTCGCCTTGCGGCAGGCAGGCAAGCGCCAGCATGTTGGTCAGCCCGTAGACGATCACATAGAAGGTCACCGCCTCGAAGCGTCCCTCGGGCGCGCCCAGCAAGGCGAAGAAGAGATACCCTGCGTGCGCGATGGAGGAGTAGGCAATCAGGCGTCGGAAACCCTGCTGGCGCATGGCCGCGAGGTTGCCCCAGACCATGGACAGAAGCGGAAGTGCCACCAGCACCGCGATCAGTTCCGGCTCGGCACCCGCATCTCCGAAGAGCCGCACCAGGGCGAGGATCACCGCACCCTTCACGATCGTCGCCATGTAGGCCGTCACCGGGATGCTGGCGCCCTCGTAGGCATCAGGCGCCCAGGCGTGGAAGGGCACCACTGCCGCCTTCAGCATGAAGGCAGCGACCACCAGCACCACCGCGCCGCGCGCCAGGAGGTCGTCGCTGACCAGCGCGACACGGAAGTCCTCGACGGACAGGCCGCCGGTAGACCCGAGGGTAAAGGAGATACCCATCAGCAGGACCGCGGTTCCGACCCCCCCCAACACGAGATACTTCATCGCTGCTTCGGCGCTCTCCGGGCGCCGGAAGGCCAGCACCACCAGCGCATAAAGCGGCAGGGACAGCAATTCCAGACCGAAGAACAGCATCAGCAGGCTGTCCGCCGAGAGCAACAGGCCGGCCCCGTACAGCGAGGCCAGCAGCAGCATCGCGACCCGGCTGTCCAGGCGCTCGGCGCGCGCCAGGAAGAGCACGGGCACGGTCAGGACGAACAGCACCGCCTTGGCGGCCAACGCATCGGGCCCCACCGAGAACTGGCCTGGGAACGGCGCCCCGATATAACCGCTCCGGTGCAGCCAGAAGGCGGCGCCGGCGGCTGCCAGCACGGTGACCAGGGCCGGCAGAAAGGGCTCCCGCGGCCGATCGGAGAGCAGGTCGATGACCAGGATCACCAGGATCCCGAGCAGCAGCAGGTGCTCGGGCAATGCAGCGACGAACAGACCTTCCGCAGTCATCGCTCAATCTCCCCGTCACGTACCGCAAGCATCCGTTCCTGGTACTCCATCGCTGCCTGCTCGGTCTTCTGCAGAAGGTCGTTCGGAAACAGGCCGATGTAGAACACCGCCAGCACCAGCACCCCCAGGATGCCCGCCTCCCGCAGGCTGAGATCACGCAGGCCCGATACCGGCGCCCGGGTCTCTCCGAACAGCAGGCGCCGGGCAAGCCGCAGCATGTACAGCGCGCCGAGCACGATGCCCAGCACCGCCAGTGACGCCAGCACCAGCGGATGGCTGACGCCCTGCTCGAACTGCGGCCAGGCTCCGTTAAAGGCGCCCAGCAGCACCAGGAACTCGCCGGTGAAGCCGCTGGTGGTGGGCAGGCCGATGGCCGCCAGGGTCAGGATCATGAAGAACACCGAGTACGCCGGCAGCAGCTTGGCCAGGCCCCCGTACTTCGCCAGGTCGCGGCTGTGGCAGCGCTCGTAGATCATCCCCACCATTAGGAACAGCCCCCCGGCGACCAGGCCGTGGCTGACCATCTGGATGATCGCGCCCTGCACGCCGAGGAGGTTGTAACTGACCAGCCCCAGCATCACGTAGCCCAGGTGACTGACCGAGGAATAGGCGATGATCTTCTTGATGTCATCCTGCACCAGCGCGAGGCCGGCACCATAGATGATGCTGATCACGGCCAGGGTCATGATCAGCGGGGTCGCCAGCAGTGCTGCGTCGGGAAACAACGGAAAGCCGAGCTTCACGAAGCCGTAGGTCCCCATCTTCAGCAGCACGCCCGCGAGGATCACCGAGCCGGCGGTCGGGGCCTCGACATGGGCATCCGGGAGCCAGGTGTGCAACGGGACCATCGGCACCTTGATGGCGAAGGAGAGGGCGAACGCGGCCAGCAGCAGCGTCTGGACCTGCACCCCGAGGCCCAATTCATAAAGATCGGCGAAGGCGAACGAGGGCGTACCGTCGGCCGTCAGCACGGTATGCGCGAGATAGATCACCGCCGCCAGCATCAGGATGCTGCCAAACGCGGTGTACAGGAAGAACTTCAGCGTTGCATAGATGCGCCGTTCGCCACCCCAGATCCCGATGATCAGGAACATCGGGATGAGCATCGCCTCCCAGAACACGTAGAACAGGAACAGGTCCTGGGCCAGGAAGGTCCCGAGCATGGTGAACTGGATGAACATCACCATGCCATGGAACAGTTTCACGTCCCTGGTGATCGAGGTGAAGGCACCGGCGACGACAATCGGCCCGAGGAAGGCCGTGAGCAGCACCAGCAGCAGGTTCAGGCCGTCCAGCGCGATGTGATAGTGCACACCCCAGGCGGGAATCCAGGGCAGCCTGGTCTCGAACTGCAGCCCCGGCACGCCGGCCTGGAAGCGCAGGTAGAGCCAGGCGGCCAGTGCCAGCTGCGCCAGCAACACCACCATCGCCAGCCCCCGCACCAGATTCGGCCGGCGCTCGGGCAACATCAGAAGCAGGATCCCGCCGACCACCGGCAGGAACAGGAGCAGGTTCAGCGCGAGGGCCTCAGACATAGCGCCACATCCAGATCAGCACCGCCACCAGCCCCAGGAGCGTCATCCATGCATACCAGTGCAGGCTGCCGCTCTGCACCCGGGCCAGCCCCGCGGCGCCACGACGCGCCAGGGCGGCAAGGCCGTGCAGCGAGCCGTCGAGCAGCAGCCGGTCGCCGAGGCGCAGGAAGATACGGTCGGAGACCCAGCGCCAGGGCCGCTGCAGGAGCCGGTCGTAGACTTCGTCGACGAAATACTTGCCCGCGAGGAGGCGGTGGATCCGCGCGAACCGCTGTTCGATCGCCTCTGCCCGCTGGCCCCCGTTCCCGTACAGATGCCTGGCGGCGAACACCCCCGCGACCGCAATGAGCACCGCGAAGAGGATCAATGCCCAGTGCAGGATGGGCCATGCGAAGCGCAAATCGGGCGCGGGCAAAGCCCCTTCGAGGTAATGAGGAAGCGCGAACCAGCCGGCGATCACCGAGAACAGGGCCAGGACGACCAGCACGGACGTCATCGGCCACGGCGATTCATGTACATGCTCCGCCACCTCGGGGGCCATGCGCGAACGACCCAGGAAGACCAGCCAGTACAGACGGAACATGTACAGCGCCGTCAGGAAGGCGGTCAGGGAGCCCAGCAGCCACAGCCAGACCGATCCGCCCTGCCCGCTCGCCAGCGCGAACCAGAGAATCTCGTCCTTGGAAAAGAACCCGGCGAGCGGCGGCAGCCCCGCAATCGCGGCGGTCGCGACCAGGAAGGTCCCGGAGGTCCAGGGAATACGCCGCGCAAGCCCGCCCATGCGGCGGATGTCCTGCTCCCCGCTGAGGGCGTGGATCACGCTGCCGGCGCCCAGGAACAGCGCGGCCTTGAAGAAGGCATGGGTGAACAGGTGGAAGACGGCGACCGCGTAGGCGCCCACACCCAGGGCCAGGAACATGAACCCGAGCTGGGAGATGGTCGAGTAGGCCAGCACCTTCTTGATGTCGGTCTGGACCAGCGCGATGGTGGCGGCCAGGAAGGCCGTCAGGAGTCCGATGACGGCGATCAGCGTCGAGGCCGCCGGGGCCTCCAGGTAGACCCCCGACATGCGCGCGATCAGGTAGACCCCGGCGGTGACCATGGTCGCGGCATGGATCAGCGCCGAGACCGGGGTGGGGCCGGCCATCGCATCCGGCAGCCACACGTGCAGCGGAATCTGCGCGGACTTGCCGGTGGCGCCGATGAACAGCAGGATGCCGACGGCCGTGGCAATGCCCGCGGGGATCAGCCCGCCGGCAAAGGCCTGGTTGATCTGGTCCATCTCCAGCGTGCCCACGGCGGTGAAGATCAGGAACATGCCCAACAGGAAGCCGGCATCGCCGACGCGGTTGGTGATGAAGGCCTTGCGCCCGGCGCGGGCCTTGTCCACGTCCTGGAACCAGAAGCCGATCAGCAGGTAGGAGGCCAGCCCCACGCCCTCCCAGCCGACGAACAGCACCAGCAGCGAGCGCCCCAGCACCAGCAGGAGCATGAAGAACAGGAACAGGTTCAGATACGCGAAGTAACGCGCGTAGCTCTCGTCACCCTTCATGTACCCGATGGAGTAGATGTGGATCAGCGCGCCGACGCCGGTGACGATCAGGGCCATCACGGCACTCAGGCGATCCAGGTAGAACGACACCTCGAAGGCATGGTCCCCGATCAGCGCCCAGGTGAAGACGGTCTCGATCAGCGGCTCAGCGCCCCCGGTCTCGAGGATCCGCCAGGCCCAGACCGCGACACCGAAGGCGGCCAGCGGCAGACCTACGCCGACGATGTTCACGAAGACCGGTCCCAGGCGGCGGCCGAGAAGGCCGTTGACCAGGAAGCCGGCGAGCGGCAGCAGGACGAGCAGGGTCAGGAGTCCGTTCATCGCCCGTTATCCCTTCAGGCCGGCGTAGGCGCCGGGATCCAGAGTGTGCCCGGTGCGCACCAGCAAAAGCAGGATCGGCACGGCGATCGCAATCTCCGCGGCCGCGACCACGAAGACCAGGAAGACCAGGACCGCGCCAGCCTCCGCCCCGAGAAGCTGGGTAAACACCACGAGGCTCAGGATCACGCCGTTGAGCATCAGTTCCAGGAACATCAGCATCACCAGCAGATTGCGCCGCACGATGACGCCGACCAGTCCGAGGACGAACAGCAGGCCCGACAGCGCCAGCAGAAGGGTGGTGTCATCCATGTCCGTTCTCCCTTTCGGCCTGGCCGGCCGCAACATCCTGACCCCGACGGCGAATGTCGATGACCGCGCTGGCCGCGATTTCCGCGACCAGCAGCAGTACCGCAGTCAGGGCGAAGTAGACCCAGAACTGGTCCATGAAGGCGATGGCGAAGGCACCCACGCCAAAGACGTCCGGCGGCACGTCCACGGCCGGGAACGGCTGGCCGCGCAGCAGGCCGTCGACCAGCACCCCAAGGAGCAGCAGCAGACCCGCAATCCCGGCCAACAGCAGCGGCGAGAAGCGCTCGGTGAAGGAACGGTCGCGCACGTCCAGCAGCATGATGGCGTAGATCATGAAGACCATCACCGCGCCCACATAGATCAGGATCTGGAACACCGCGATCACGTGCATGCCGAGCTGGGCGTAGATCGCGGCGAGCGAGACCATGGTGCCGATCAGGGCCAGCGCCACGCGCATCGGATGGCGCAGGAAGAACATGGCCACCGCGCCCGTCAGCGCACCCAGGGCAAACACCAGCAGGAAGACGGTCTCGATGGTCACTGCGCACCCTCCTTCGGCGGATAGGGCTTGGCCGGATCGCGGGCCGGCTGCCAGTTCAGCAGTTCCTCCCGACCCAGCCACATGCCCTGATCCCGGTCGGGTACC
Source organism: Thioalkalivibrio sp. (assembly GCA_041685565.1). GTDB lineage: Bacteria > Pseudomonadota > Gammaproteobacteria > Ectothiorhodospirales > Ectothiorhodospiraceae > Thioalkalivibrio. Next base: position 9,276 of record JAWLFM010000055.1, on the reverse strand, counting down.
GGCAGCCCGGGAACCTGGCGGACCATGCGGATCGCGTCTTCGGGGCAGACCTCCACGCAGAAGCCGCAGAAGATGCAGCGCGAGTAGTCGATCTCGAAGCGTCTGGGATATTTCGGATGTGCCGGGTCGTCGGGGTCGAAACCGGCCTCGATCTCGATCACCCGAGCCGGGCACACCGTCGCGCAGAGGTTGCAGGCGATGCACTGCGGGCGGCCGTCAGGGCGCTGGGTGAGCACGTGCTTGCCCCGGTTGTGGGCCGCGTAGTCGGCCCGAATCTCCTCGGGATAGTAGGCGGTCAGCGCGCCCTTGCCGCCGGTGATCCAGCGCTTCATGTTGCGCAGGAAGACGCCGCCGGTGATGGAGAACCCCCGCAGCACCTCGAAGAGATAGAAACGCTCCCACCAACCGAGGGTGGGTTCATTCCAGTATTTGCGGCGCCGATCGATGACCTTCTTCATGCGCCCATCCCCCCGATCGCCCACACCGCGACGGCGGTGATGGCGAGGTTGATCAAGGCCAGCGGGAGCAGGAAGCGCCAGGCGAAGCTGAGCAACTGGTCGTAGCGGAAGCGCGGCAGGGACCAGCGGACCAGGATCAGAAAGCCGCACATGAGGAAGACCTTCACCCAGAATATGGTGATCTGCAGCAACACCACCAGCACGTGCGGCAGGGCGATCTCGAGGCCGCCGGGCAGCAGGAAGCCGGCGTCGGTCATGTACGGAAGGTTGTAGCCGCCGAGAAACAGGGTGGTGAACAGCGCTGCAATGATCGCGATGTGGATGAACTCCGCGAACATGAACAGGCCCATCTTCATGGCGCTGTATTCGGTGAAGTAACCGGCGATCAACTCCGACTCCGCCTCGGGAAGGTCGAAGGGGATGCGCTGGTTCTCGGCCTGCGCCGCAACCAGGAACAGGATCGCCGCAAAGGGCTGCAGGAAGATGCCCCAGGCCGGAATGAAACCGAACAGGACCCCGGACTGCAGCTCGACGATGCTGACCAGGTTCACCGTCCCGTAGATCAGGATCAGGCCCACCACGGTCAGGCCGATCACCAGTTCGTAGGAGATCATCTGCGAACCGGCACGCACCGCGCCGAGCAGCGAGAACTTGTTGTTCGAGGACCAGCCGGCCAGCATCGCGCCAATCACCGCGATGCCGCCCAGTGCGAACACGATCAGCAGGCCCGCGTCCAGCGGCGCCACCTGCATCGCGTAACTGCGGTCCCCGAACCACTCCGCGGGCCCATCGAACCAGCCGAAGAAGGTGCCCGGGACCAGTTCCCCGCCAAAGGGGATCACCGCGAAGACCGCCATCACCGGCACGAAGGCGAACCAGGGCGCGACGGCGTAGGCCATGCGGTCATAGGAGTTCGGGCGCCAGTCCTCCTTCAGCAGCATCTTCAGGCCGTCGGCAAGACCGTGGAACAGCCCCCACCAGATCAGCTTGACCTGGGTGAAGGGGATGCGCAGGTAGGCACGGTTGGCGCCGATGCGGTCGGACATGATCGCCGCCTGCTTGCGCTCCACCCAGGTCAGGACGAGACCGACGGTCATCAGCATCAGAACGGCGTAGACGATGAACACGCCATGCACGACCAGATCCTGGATCATGCGGCACCCCCGCCCGATGCGGATCCGCCCGGCGCGGACAGCAGCGGAAACAGCGTCTCGGCGTCAATCACGCCGTCCCGGCGCGGCTGGCAGGGTTCGAAGGCGCTGACCACGCCTTCGAAGTTGGTGTAATGACCGCGCCGCTCGGTCTGGATGCTGATGGGGATGAAGACATCGGCATGGCCATTCTCCGGCAGCAGCCAGGATCCCAGGAAGAGGATCTTCACGCCGCGCGGCAGCGTCCCAAAGTCGACGCCCTCGCCCCAGACCAGGACCAGGTCCGTGTCCTCGGGAATCGCGGCAGCCGCCGTCCCGAACAGGTCCTGCCCGGCGCGGGTATTCGGATTCTTGTCGGCCCGGATCAGCAGATCGTCCTCCACCACCTCGCCTTCCGCGGGCTGGTGATCCGCCTTCACGAAGCAGCTGAAATAGTCACCCAGCGAGTTGCGGAAGGCACGCAGTTCCTCGTTGGATCCCCAGCTCGACACCAGCGCCACCCGCTTCCCGGCCTGATCGAGCAGGGTTCGCCCGGCCTCGATCGCCTGCGTCATCGCGACCGGCGCACCCTTCAGGAGCGCCTGTTCGGCGCGGGGACGATCCAGCAGGGTCGGCAGATCACGACCCTTGTTGCAGATCCAAGGCCCGTTGACGCGCGGATTTTCCAGCGGTGTGACGCGCTGAATGCGGGTGTTGTGCCGCTCGTCCAGCCCCTTGAGACGCCACTCCGGCTTGCGGTGCCAGAGTTGCACGGTGCAGCCGCGGGCGCAGCCCGGACACACCGAGGGCGTCGGCTCCAGGTACCAGACCCGGGACTGATACAGGAAGGACCGCGACAGCAGCGCACCGACCGGGCAGATGTCGATCACGTTGTCGGAATAGGGATCGTCGTCCAGCGTGCGCCCCTCGGCCGGCCGCACCAGCATGTGGTCGCCGCGGTGTTCGAGTCCGAGTACGTTGGACTTCGAGACCTCGCGGGTGAAGCGCACACAGCGCGAACAGAGGATGCAGCGCTCGTTGTCGAGGATGATCCGCTCGGACAGCGGGAAGAACTTGGTCGAATGCAGCTTCGGATCGCTGGAGAGGGCCGGCTCGCCGTTGTAGGCGTAGTGGTAATCCTGCAGCGCGCATTCGCCCGCCTTGTCGCAGATTCCGCAATCGACCGGATGGTTCAACAGGATGAACTGCAGCATGGCCTTGCGCTGGGCGCGCACCGGCTCGGAGTCGGTGAGGACCCGCATGCCATCGCTGATCGGCATGTTGCAGGCGATGCCGACCCCGCGACCCTCCTGCTCCACCACGCAGACCCGGCAGTTGCCGACGATCGACAGCTCCGGGTGCCAGCAGAAATGGGGGATGTAGAACCCGTTCGCCAGCGCCACCTGCAGTACGGTGGTGTGCTCCCCCGTTTCCACCGGCTGGCCGTTGATGAAGATCGCGGTCATTCCAGGTTCCCCGCGAACTTGGAGCGCCTGTGCTCGATGAAGTACTCGAACTCGTCGCGGAAATTGGCCAGCATGGCGGTCGCCGCGTAGCCCGCCGCATCGCCGAGGCCACAGATGGTGGTGCCGTCATTGAAGCCGGCGATGTAGTTCAATCGTTCGAGATCCTCGGACCGCCCGTCGCCGGCCACGATGCGGTCGATGATCCGATGCATCCAGCCGGTGCCCTCCCGGCAGGGCGTGCACTGGCCGCAGGACTCGTGATGATAGAACCGGAGCATGATCTGCAGGAGCCGGACCATGCAGGTCCCCTCGGCAATCACGATCATCCCGCCCGAACCCAGCGAGGAACCGGCCGAACGCAGCTTCTCGTGATCCAGCGTCAGCCCCTCCACCTCGCCGGCGGTCAGCACCTTGGCGTCCTTGCCGGTCAGCACCTGCGAGGAGATGCCACCGGGGATCACCGCCTTCAGGGGCCGTCCGTCCAGCACGCCGCCGCAGTCCTCGTGCAGGAACCGGGCCCAGGAATATCCCAGTTCCACCTCATAGACGCCGGGGCGGGCAATATGTCCGGAGATCGAGATCAGGCGCGTTCCGGGGCTCTTTTCGGTACCCACCTCCCGAAAGGCCTTGGCGCCGTTGCGGAGAATCCAGGCGATGGTCGACAGGGTCTCGACGTTGTTCACCACGGTCGGCGCCTGGTAGAGACCGCGAACGGTCATGCGCGGGGGCCGGTTGCGCGGAAAGGCGCGCGTGCCCTCGATGGAACCGAGCAGGGACGAGGCCTCTCCGCAGACATAGGCCCCGGCGCCGCGGAACACGAACAGGTCGCAGGAGAAATCGCTGCCCAGGATGTTCTCGCCGAAGTAGCCCGCGGCATAGGCCTCCTCCACCGCGGCGTCGAGACGCCGCCAGGGGACATCGTATTCGCCGCGGATGTACACGAAGCAGTGCCGTACACCCAGCGCGTAGCAGCTGAGCAGCATGGACTCGAGCAGGGTGTGCGGGGTGTACTCCAGCACCCAGCGGTCCTTGAAGGTGCCGGGTTCGCCTTCGTCGGCGTTGGCGATCAGGTAATGCGGCTGGCCGTCATCAGGATCGATCCCCTGCCACTTGCGCCCGGCCGGGAAGGCCGCCCCACCCCGCCCCTGCAGGCCCGAATCGACGATCTCCTGGGTCACCTCCCGCGGCTTCATCGTACGCAGGGCCTTTGCCAGCGCCTCGTACCCACCGCGCGCACGGTAATCGTCCAGCGAGTGCGAGGTCGCCGTGATCTCGAAGTCCATCAATATCTTGCGCCCGGTCATCTCAGTCCAGCCTCTCGAGCAGGGCGTCCAGATCCGCGGCGCTCAGGTTCTCGTGGTAGGCCTCGTTCACCATCACCACCGGTGCGGTGCCACAGGAGCCCAGGCACTCCACCGTCGACAGGGTGAAGCGGCCGTCGGAAGTGGTCTCGCCGGGCTGCACACCGAGTTTCCCGACCAGCTGATCGATCAGCCGCTCGGCACCGCGCATCGAGCAGGACACGTTGCGGCAGACCTGGAGGTGCCAGCGCCCGATCGGCTTGCGCCGCAGCATGCCGTAGAAGGACAGGACCTCCTCGATCTGGATGCGTGGGATGCCCAGATACTCCCCCAGCCCGTCGATGTCACTGTCGTCGATGAAACCGCGATCCTCCTGGATGCGGCGCAGGCAGGGCACCAGCAGCGTGGCATCGTGATTCGGCGGAAGCCGGGTCTTCAGGCGCTCGAATTCAGGGATCAGGTGCTTCACCGGTCGCACTCCCCACCGATCATGTTCACGGTGCCGAAGGTGGATACGATGTCCGCGAGCTGGTAGCCCTCCAGCAACCGGTGCAGCCCACCCATGTGCACGAAGCTGGGGGCGCGTGCGTGCACCCGGTAAGGCGTGCCACTGCCGTCGCTGACCAGGAAGAAGCCCAGTTCCCCGTTGGCCACCTCGTGGGCGCGATAGACCTCGCCGGCAGGCACCTGGGGACCGTCGATCACCAGCTTGAAGTGGTTGATCAGCGACTCGATCTCGGAATAGACCAGACCCTTCTCGGGGAAGGTGCAACGGCGGTCGTCGACGTTGATGGGGCCGTCGGGCAGCAGTTCGATCAGTTGCCGGATCATGTACACCGACTCGTCCATCTCCCGCATGCGCACGAAGTAACGGTCATAGTTGTCGCCCTTGATGCCTACCGGCACCTCGAAGTCGAGTTCCTCGTAGGCGAGGTAGGGCGTGTCCTTGCGCAGGTCGCGGGGGGCGCCGGTGGAACGCAGGATTGGCCCGGTGAAGCCCCAGTGGATGGCCTCCTCGGTGGTCAGCACCCCGACATCCCGGGTTCGATCGATGAAGATGCGGTTGCGGTCCAGCAGCCCGTGAATGCGACCGACGTAGACCTCGTACTCGTCGAGGATCTCCTCCAGACGCTTGATCCAGCCCTCGGGAAGGTCGTTCGCCAACCCCCCGATGCGTCCATAGCTGTAGGTGACGCGCGCGCCGGTCAGATCGGCGAGATGCTCATAGATGTAGTCGCGTATGGTCATCAGATAGAGGAAGGCGGTCATCGCCCCCATCTCCATCACCGAGGCCGCGATGCAGGTGATGTGATCGGCAATGCGGGAATATTCGGACAGCAGGGTGCGCAGATAGCGGGTGCGGGGCGTGATCTCCACCCCCATCAGGGTCTCCACCGCATCGCAATAGGCGAAATTGTTCATCAGGGCCGAGCAATAGTTCAGCCGGTCCACAAAGGGGATCAGGGTGTGCCAGGTGTGGGCCTCGCACTCCTTCTCGAAGCCGCGGTGCAGGTAGCCGCAATGGACGTCGGCGCGCACCACCCGCTCGCCGCTGAGCTCGGCGATGATCTGCAGCGTGCCGTGGGTCGCGGGATGCGACGGCCCGACGCTCACGATCACCCCATCCTGGGTGGAGGGAGTGTCGAATGCCGGCCGGACCGGATTCGGCAGCGTCTGCTCTTCGTCCCGCATGGTCATGACACCGAATACCCACAGCCCGCTGCAGAGCGGAAGCGCGCAGCGCCCTCCACCACGCAGCGCTGGACACGGCTTCCGGGGCACGGGGTTGTGACATACGCCGGATGGCGGATGACCGGCTGCGCCCGCTTCCAACCCACGCAATGCCCGGTGCTGGCGGATTCCATGGCCTCGTTCATTCGCGGTACCTGACCAGGGGCTGCTCACGTTCCTTGGGATAATCCTTGCGCAGCGGGTGGCCCTCGAAGCCCTCGTAGAGCAGGATCGGGCGCAGATCGGCGTTGCCGCGGAAGACGATACCGTACATGTCGTGACACTCGCGTTCCATGAAGTGCGCCGATCCGTAGTGGCCCACCAGTGAATCCACCACCGGCTCGGCCGCGGTCACGGCCGTCTTCAGGCGCACCCGCACGTGCTCACGCGTCGAATAGAAGTGGTAGACCACGTCGAACCGGGGCTCGCGTTCCGGCCAGTCCACCGCGGTCACGTCCAGGAACAGGTCGAAGCCGAAGTCGTTCTTGAGCAGGTTCACCGTATCCAGCAGCGCCTCGCGTGGCAGCGGCACCGCGAGCAGACCGTGCGCAAAGACGGGCTCGCGCCCCTCGGCGTCCAACCGTTCCCGCAGTCGTTCCAGAAGCCCCTGATCCATGTTCAGAATTTCTCGTTGATGATGGGGTGGCTGGCGTTGGCGATCTTGTCCTGCAACTGCATGATGCCGTCGATCACCGATTCCGGACGCGGCGGGCAGCCGGGAATGTAGACGTCCACCGGGATGATCTTGTCGATGCCCTGCAATGCCGCGTAGTTGCGGTAGAACCCCCCGCTGCTGGCACAGACACCAAAGGCCATCACCCACTTCGGCTCGCACATCTGCTCGTAGACCTTCTTCAGGATCGGCGCCTGCTTGTGGGTGATGGTGCCGACCACCATCAGCAGGTCGGACTGGCGCGGGGAGAATCGCGGCAGCGCGGCACCGAAGCGGTCGGTGTCGTACATGGTGGAACTGACGGACATGAATTCCATCGCACAGCAGGCGGTGACGAAGGGGTAGGGAAAGATCGAAAATTTCCGCGCCCACCCGACCAGCTCGTCCTTTCGGGTGGTCAGGTACTCGAAGGCACCCGATTTTTCATTGGCCTGATTCATCGTCCTACGGCCCTACGAGGGGATGTCGTCATGTGCGCACGTCCTCCAGCAAACCGGACTTCCAGACATAGAGCACCAGCAACACCAGCAACACCAGGAAGAAGCCGAACACCAGCAACAGGGTCCCGGTAAGGGGTTGCGCGCCCAGGGCCCAGAGAAACAGGAACACCGTCTCCAGTTCGAACAGGATGAACACCACGGCAATGCCGTAGTACTTCACCGGCACCGCCTTCACGTTCATCGGGTCCACCGGCGCGGCACCGCACTCGAATGGATCGAGCTTCATCGCCGACGCCACCGGCTTCGGCCCGAGCACACGATTCATCAGCAGCGTTATCGCAACGAAGCCGAGAATGGCCAGCAGGTAGAGCAAAAAGATGGCGTAAGGATTCACGACGAACGACAGGCCCCCATCCCTGTGTGGATCCACCCGGACCGCCCCAACGGACCCGAAATGGAGCGCGCCAGTGAACCTGGCGCGCAGATCAGGTACGTAGAATAGGGGAATACGCCGCCATGATCCACCTCCACCGCGAGATTCTCCCCGAAGGTTCCGTTGCGGCGAGGGCCGTCCCGGTCAGTCCCTCGCTGCAGTGTCCGCAATCATCGGACATGCGCGCGCCGGCTGGACAAGAAGAATTCCTGCATAGCGACTATGCTCCGCCACTGGACCCGCCAGGAAGCAGTCGCATCCAGTCGATTCCGTTCACGGTCGGACCAACCCACCGCGCGCGGAATCCATGCGCTTGCCGTTCGTTCCGAGGCTGTCACAGGCGACGGATCAGCACCTGCACGGCGGGCAACGGAAGAACCGCATTCGGCCCCTACACGCAGGCCGGTACAACCACATGAGCCGGGAAAGATGGCAAAGCAAGAGGATTCCACGCAACAGGAACACACCCGTACCGGGCGAACGGTGGACACGCTCTATCGGGCACTGCTCGACAATCTGTTCTACGTACGCGGGCGGGTTCCCGAAATGGCGACGCGGCAGGACTACTACCAGGCCCTGGCGTACACGGTGCGCGACCGCCTGCTGCACCGCTGGCTGCGCACCGCGCAGACCTACCAGTCCTTGCAGAGCCGCACGGTCTGCTACCTGTCGGCGGAGTACCTGCCCGGTCCGCAACTGGGGAACAACCTGTTGGCGCTGGGTATCCTGGACAACACCCGCGAGGCGGTGCAAAGGGCCGGATTCGACCTCGAGGAGCTGATCGAGGAGGAAGAAGAACCGGGTCTCGGAAATGGCGGTCTCGGACGGCTGGCTGCCTGCTACCTCGACTCCCTCGCAACCCTGCAGATTCCCGCGATCGGCTACGGCCTGCGCTACGAGTTCGGCATCTTCCGCCAGGGCATCGAGGATGGCTGGCAGGTCGAGGAGGCGGACAGCTGGTTGCGCGAAGGCAACCCCTGGGAGCTGCGCCGCACCCATATCACCTTCGACCTCAAGCTCGGCGGACACACCGAACACTACACCGACGATGAGGGGCAGCGCCGCGTACGCTGGGTACCGGCCGAAACCATTCGCGGAGTCGCCTATGACACGCCCATTCCCGGATATGGCGTCTACAACACCAACCTGCTTCGCCTTTGGGCCGCGGAGGCGACCGAATCCTTCGATTTCGAGGTCTTCAACACGGGGGATTACTACGGCGCCGTCGGCCGCAAGATCCGCTCCGAGACCATCAGCAAGGTGCTCTACCCCAACGACGAGCCGGAGACCGGCAAGCGGCTGCGCCTGATTCAGGGCTACCTGTTCGTGTCCTGTTCGCTGCGCGACATGCTGCGCCTCTACGCGCAGACGGGCTCCGGCCTGGAACATTTCCACCGGAAGTTTTCCGTGCAGCTCAACGATACCCACCCGGCGATCGCCGTCGCCGAACTGATGCGCCTGTTGATCGACGACCACGGGATGGACTGGGACACCGCCTGGAGTGTGACCACGCGGACCTTCGCGTACACCAACCACACCCTGTTGCCGGAGGCACTGGAGCGCTGGCCACTGCCACTGTTCGGCGATGCGCTTCCACGTCACCTGGAGATCGTGTTCGAGATCAACCGCCGCTTCCTGGACGAG
>JAWLFM010000265.1:0-3655 GCA_041685565.1 Thioalkalivibrio sp. | reverse complement strand
GGCCTTCACGCTGGACTACCGCTACGCCGGACGCCAGCGCCGGATGACCTTTGGTCGCTGGCCGGACTGGAGCGTGTCGGCGGCGCGCACCCGCGCCAAGGAACTGCGCCGGGAGATCGATGCCGGGGGTGATCCATTGGCAAACCGCGATGCCGTCCGCGAGGCGCCCCGCGTCGCCGATCTGATTGCGCGCTATGTCGAGGTGCACCTGACGCATCTGGCCGCGCGGAACGCGGCTGATCAGCGGGCGATGATGCAGAAGTTCATCGCACCCGCTTGGGGTCGAATGCTGGTGGCCGAGGTCAGCGCCTACGATGTAGAACTGCTGCTGAGCAAGGTTGCCGAGGGGCGCGCGCGGCCCGCCAAGGCCAAGCCCAACAACCGCGCGCGCAAGCTGCAGGGTGCGAAGCCGACGCCGGTGCGCGCCAACCGCGTCGGTGAGGTGGTCCGCAAGATGTTTGCCTATGCCGTCAAATGGGGCTGGCGTGAGGACAATCCGGCCATGGGGTTTCGCCGCCGGATGGAGACGCCGCGGGAGCGGTACCTGTCACAGGACGAAATCGCGCGCCTCGCCGCCGCACTTGATGCAGCCGAGGACAAACGCGCGGCGGACATCATCCGGCTGTGCATGCTGACCGGTGCGCGCGTGGGCGAGGTGCGTCAGGCCCGGTTCGAGGATTTCAACCTCGAGCATCTGAGCTGGACCAAGCCTGCCACGACGACCAAGCAGCGCCGGGTTCACCGGATCCCGATCTCGGATGAGGCCGCCGCAATCGTGCGCCAGCGGCGCCTTGCGGTGGTGTCGGGATCGCCTTGGCTGTTTCCCGGCGACACCCCCGGCCAGCCCGTTCAGGAAATCCGCCGGTTCTGGCGGCGCATCCAGAAGGAGGCCGGGATCGAGGATGTCCGCATTCATGACCTGCGCCACACCTTCGCATCCCTGCTGGTCAGCGGCGGAGCGTCGCTCGAGATGATCGGCAAGCTGCTGGGCCACAGCCAGATGCAAACAACCCAACGCTATGCGCATCTGATGGACTCGCCGCTGCGCGCAGGCGTTGATGCGGTGGCCAGCGCCTTCTCGCCCAAACCTCGGCTGGTTCCCGATAGTGCCCCTGCGAAGGAAGAGGCGCCGCGCCGCGGACCCGACCAGATCACCTCACCCGCCTCTTGAACTGCAGGGCCTCCAGAATGGGTTTGAGGCGGCGCCGGATCGAGCGTTCATCGGGGAAGGTCCCATCTTCGGATCGCGCGGCGAACCAGTCCTGCAGTTCGCGGATCCATTCGGCCTGAGACGCGGGCAAGCCGTCCTCGAAAACCCGTCTGCACGGGCTCGACGCACCGGAAAGCCGTCAGCTTTGCTTTGACGCCGCGAACGAACGGTGGCGCTGCGGTCAGCGCGCAGGCAAGCCGGGGGCAAGAAGCTCGTCGTGCTTGTAGGCCAGAAGAAGGCCAGGGCGATCTCCGTCAAGAACATCGTTGGGCGGCTGCGGTGGTCGAAGCAGGATGAGTGGTTGAGAACTTAAGGGAGCGGGATGGACAACAAATAGATGACGGTAACAAGCAGGCCTCGCTTGCGGCCAAGCTACGAATGGTGTTCGGACTTGGGAACGCGACCGGCCCAAAGCGGCCGCTCGGCAAGGTGATCGGCGCTGCAGCGCAGCTTCACCAGACCGGCCATTCACGCAGGGTGCAGCATTCTCGGCGGGTGAAGGTCGGTGGAGCGGACGAAGTGAGCTTTCGCTGCGTTTGCGCCAAGGCCCGCTCTATCCTAGCGCGGACCCGTCACGACTTCAGACGTTTGTCTGGATTGGACGCGGTATCGCTGTTCGTGGATGCCCCCGCAGTGGCAGAGGAATTTGTCACGATGTCCGGTTTCCAACTGATCGGGTGGGGCGCGCCATGTTGGCCGGGTAGGGCACCGTCTCGCCGCGGCCCCGCCCATGGGTTATCGCGACGCCTCGATGGCGGAAGCCAGCAGTTCAGCCATGACCGACGATCCCCTGATTGACGGATGCACCCGGTCCGCATCGTAGAACGACATGTCCGCCGGATCGATCACCTGATGCACCGGTACGAGGGTCACTCCCTCCATCGCATCCAGCCTGTCTGCCAGCACCCGAAGATCGGCGACGCAGCCGGAAAAATCGTTCCCCCCGACCGGCGGGTCCGGATAGCCCAGCACGAAGACCTGCGTGCCATCCGCCACGACATCGCTCAGGAAATCGCCGAATGCGCCGCCTCCGTCGTCGGTCAGCAGCGCCTCGACCTCCTCGGCGCAGCCCTCGCGGCACCCGCACCCCTCGCCCAGATCGTTGCCGCCCCCCGTCATCACGACGATATCGGGGCGGTCACCGCCCAGCTGGGCCCGGATATCGAGCCCTTGTCTACGGTTCCAGAACCCGGCGCGGACCTGCGACCCGGAAAGGGACCGGTCATCGACGGGAACGCCCAGTTCCCGCGACAGTTGGGCCGGGATCGACTGCGCGCCGTTCCAGTCCATGATGCTGTCGCCGATGGCGATGATGTCCTGCGCCTGCACCGGCGCTGCCAGCAGCAGGGAAAGGCTCAGCGCGGCAGTGCGAATGATCATGAAAGCCCCCGTCTGATCGACGTTATCTCATCAACATCCCGCAGCATGACAGGAGAATGTGAATGTCATATCTCGTTTCCGGCGCAGGCGCGCAGGCCGCGCGCGGGATAACTCCGGCCACCTAGTCCCGCACGACAGGCCGCAGGCGCGTCCCGTCGCCAAGCAGGCCGACCCCGCAGTCCCGCGCGGGCCTGAGACAATTCTCGATGATGGCCACCATGATCTCGGGGTCCCAGCCGTTCATCCAGTCGGCGTGCAGGCTTACCCCGGGCGCCGTGGCATCCGGCTGGTCCGACGAAAAGCGCCAGGTTGACGGCGGCCCGGTCTCGGCGGTCACGTAGATCGCGAAATTGTAGGAGATTTCCGGAATGACCACCGGGTGGGACGTGGGGCAGGCACGGGTTCCGGCCACGGGCGGCTCCGCTTCGCGGGGATAGGCCATGTGGCTTTGGTTGTCGGGCGCGGACAGGTTTCGCCCGTCCCAGCATTGCGGAAAGACCACACGCACCTCCAGCAGATCGTCCGGCGCGCAATCGGGCAGGACATCCACGTGATCCAGCGGATCGCCGGGGTCGAACCAATCCTGTTCCGATTGCCAGCTTGCGCAGCGGAATTTGACCACGTGGGTGCCTTGGGGCGCGGTCGCATGGGCATTCCCCGCGATCATCCGAAGACCCTCTGGCGGCGGCTGTATCGATGCGGCGGGGACATGATACCCGGTCTTGTAATAGAACAGCGGGTCGACATACTCGATCCGCGCGCCCCGCCCATCATACAACGCCGGCACCCAATAGGCCGAACGGTTGAGCGTCTTGCCATCGCAGGTCGTGCGGCCCGCGTCGTTCAGATCCGCCACGGTCGTATGTGCATCGACGATCGGATTGCCGAAGAACACGTGGTAATGCGCGGCCCCGGGTTGCCCGGGATAGACCAGCGGGTCGTCATGGCTGGTATGGGATTCAAGACACTTGCAGTTACCCACAAGTCTGGTGCGGTGAATTGATTCAGCTATCAGTCTTGGTCTTGTCCGAGAGGAATCGATCATGATTCGTCATGTGGCACCAA
>JAWLFM010000264.1:0-3656 GCA_041685565.1 Thioalkalivibrio sp. | reverse complement strand
CGCGACCGGCGCGGCCGCGTGACCGGTTTCGGCGGACGCCTGATCGAACCCGGCGAGCCCAAGTACCTGAACAGCCCTGAATCGGCGGTCTTTCACAAGAGCCAGACCATCTACGGGCTGTTCGAGGCACGGCGGGCCGAGACCCGGCTGGGCGAACTCGTGGTGACCGAGGGCTACATGGATGTCGTCGGACTGGCCCAGGCGGGCTTCCGGCGCGCGGTCGCCTGCATGGGCACCGCCCTCACCCGCAGCCACCTGGACCTGCTGTTCCGTCAGGTACCGCGGCTGGTTCTCTGCTTCGACGGCGACGAGGCCGGACGGCGTGCCGCCTGGCGAGCCATGGAGCAGGCGCTTCCCCTGGTCCAGGGCATGCGCGAGATTCGGGTCCTGTTCCTGCCGGAGGGCGATGACCCGGACAGCCTTGTCCGCCGGGAGGGACTGGATGGCTGGCAGCGGCGTCTCAGCGCAAGCGCCGTCCTTTCGGAGACGTTCATACGGCTGCTCGCAGAGCGCTACCCGCTGGATACCGCCGAAGGCCGCAGCCAGTGCGCGCATGCTGCCGTGGCCCTGGTCAACACCGTGAACGACCCGCTGTTCCGCGGCCAACTCTGCGACCTGGTCGCGGAGCGCACCCACACCCCGCGCCCACGGATCGAGGCGATGCTTGGGCAGCCTGAAGCCGATTCACAACCCGCTGTCGCACCTCCCCGGGGGGCCGATGCCTCGTCCGGCGGCACCGGCGGTGACACACCCAGGGCACCCAATCAGCTGTGGTCCGCGCTGCTCACGCGGGTGCTGCAGTTGCCACAGGCGAACTGGCGGGATCCCGGCATCATGCGCCTGGTGGCGGCGGGCGGCCGCGCCCCGGAGATCCTCGGCTCCATCCTGGACAGGATCGAGGCCAGCCCCGGGATCTCCACGGCGCGCCTGCTCGAGCAGTTCCGGGACGCCAGCTTCTTCCCCCGCCTGATGCGGCTCGCCAGCCTGCCTCTGGGTGACGAGGCGCCCGAACTCTCCCGGCGCATTGCGCTGGACAGCGCCGACCGGCTGTTCCGTGAGCACTGCAGGGAGCGCATGCGCAGTCTGTCGTCGCAGGGGGACCGCCCGCTTGGGCCGGAAGAGATCGAGGAACTGCGGCGTCTGCAGGCATTGCTGGCACAGGGCGAAGGCAGGGAGCAGCACGGGGAATAAGCGTTTGGCAGGTGCGTCTCACACATGCCATCGGGAGAGATTGAAAATCCGCCCCATCACCCCCATATCCTTGGCAGGTCGGGGATCACGCGGGCAGTGTCCCGATGGTCAATCTCCGGAAACGGCCTCTCGCAAGGGGTCGCGTCTGATGGGCAACTGACACGCCCCCTAGCCTCTTCTTACCACAACGCAACGCAACTGCAAAATCAGCATTCTCTGCTATACTGTCTGGCTTGGTTTCAGACGAATGACCTCGGAGTACATACGCGATGAATCGGGAAGAGCAGCAGTCACAGCTCAAGGAGCTCATTGCCAAGGGCAAGGAGCAGGGCTACCTCACGTATACCGAGGTGAACGATCATCTGCCGGACTCGATCATCGATTCCGAGCAGATCGAAGACATCATCGCGATGATCAACGACATGGGCATCGCGGTACACGAACAGGCCCCCGATGCCGATACGCTACTCCTTTCCGACGGCAGTGTCTCCAGCGACGAAGATGCCGAGGATGCCGTGGCGGCCTTGGCTGCCGTGGACAGCGACTTCGGACGCACGACCGATCCGGTACGCATGTACATGCGCGAAATGGGGACGGTGGAACTCCTGACCCGCGAGGGTGAGATCCGCATCGCCAAGCGCATCGAGGAGGGCCTGATGCAGGTCCTGTTCGCGCTGGCCCACCACCCCACCGCGATCAGCCAGCTGCTCGAGCAGTACGAACGGCTGGTGGCGAACAACAGCCGCCTGACGGATCTGGTGGTCTCCTTCATCAACCCCGATGTCGCCGACGGCGAGGCGGTCGCGCGCGGTCTTGCCGACCCGGCCGACATCCCCGAGACTCCGGCGCCCGCGGCACCGGCCGCGGCCGATGCCAACGATGACAGCGGGGATGACTCGGACGACGACTCGGACGATGAAGAGGTGGAAGACACCGGCCCCGATCCCGAAGAGGCACGGGTACGGTTCGGGCACCTTGCCGAATTGCACCGGACGGCTCAGGAGGCCTGCGAGCGCGGTGACAGCGAGGCGTATGCCGTGGCCCGCGAGGAGACGGCGCGCTACTTCATGGAATTCAAGCTGGTTCCGCGCGTGGTCGACGAGCTGACCTCCAACCTGCACAGGACCATCGACCACATCCGCCGTCACGAGCGCCAGATCATGAACCTGGTGGTCGTGCAGTCGCACATGCCCCGGAAGATCTTCATCGACTCGTTCCCCAAGAACGAAACCAATCTCGACTGGATCAGCGAGGCGCAGAAGGCGAAGGGCAAGTACACCGACCAGCTGGCACTGATCGCGGACGACGTGGTGCGGCTGCAGAAAAGGCTCCGCGAAATCGAACGGCAGGCCAACCTGAGCATTGCCGAGATCAAGGACATCAACCGGCGCATGTCGATCGGCGAGGCCAAGGCGCGCCGCGCCAAGAAGGAGATGGTCGAGGCAAACCTGCGTCTGGTGATCTCCATCGCGAAGAAGTACACCAATCGCGGGCTGCAGTTCCTGGACCTGATCCAGGAGGGCAACATCGGACTGATGAAGGCGGTGGACAAGTTCGAGTACCGGCGCGGCTACAAGTTTTCGACCTATGCGACCTGGTGGATCCGACAGGCCATCACCCGCTCGATCGCGGATCAGGCGCGGACCATCCGCATCCCGGTACACATGATCGAGACCATCAACAAGCTGAACCGGGTGTCGCGCCAGATGTTGCAGGAGATGGGCCGCGAGGCGACGCCCGAGGAACTGGCCGAGCGGATGGAGATGCCCGAGGACAAGATCCGCAAGGTGATGAAGATCTCCAAGGAGCCGATCTCCATGGAGACCCCGATCGGCGACGACGAGGACTCGCACCTGGGCGATTTCATCGAGGACGAGAAGGTGATGACCCCGGTCGACTCGGCCGCCCGCGAGAGCCTGTCCGAGGCCACCCGCGAGATCCTGTCCACGCTGACTCCGCGCGAGGCCAAGGTGCTGCGCATGCGCTTCGGGATCGACATGAATACCGACCATACCCTGGAGGAGGTCGGCAAGCAGTTCGACGTGACCCGCGAGCGCATCCGCCAGATCGAGGCCAAGGCCCTGCGCAAGCTGCGGCACCCGACGCGGGCGGAACTCCTGCGGACCTACATGGATCTCGAATAGCGGCCTGCGTTCTGCTGCAGCTTTCCGGGCCTGTAGCTCAATGGTTAGAGCAGAAGACTCATAATCTTTTGGTTGCAGGTTCGAGTCCTGCCGGGCCCACCACTCCCTTCGGTCGCGCTGGACCTCGGCGGACTATCCCAGCCCTGCACCTCCCGGTGCAGGGCGTTCCGGCCTCGCGAAGCCGTGCTTCGCGCCGCTACGCGAACGGCCTCCACCCTGCCGCGCCCCGGCAGCGCCATGCCGGCGGTAACGGCCTGCTTCAGGAGGCGGCGGCCTGCGCAACGAGATCCGGGTACTGCCCGATCACGCGCACATAGGCCA
>JAWLFM010000054.1:0-15276 GCA_041685565.1 Thioalkalivibrio sp. | reverse complement strand
GCACCAAGGGCGACATCGTGGTCTCGAACCCGGACATGCTGCACCAGGGCGTGCTGCCGCATCACACCAAGTGGGCGCAGTTCTTCGAGAACCTGCGCTTCGTGGTCATCGACGAGATGCACAGTTACCGCGGCGTGTTCGGCTCACACGTGGCGAACGTGATCCGGCGCCTGCGGCGTGTCTGTCATTTTTACGGTTCCGACCCGGTGTTCGTCCTGAGTTCCGCGACCATCGCGAACCCGGCGGAGCTGGCCGAAGGCTTGATCGGTGCGCCGGTGGCCGCGATCACCGAAAGCGGCGCGCCGACCGGCGAACGCCACCTGCTGCTGTGGAATCCCCCGGTGGTGAACGCCGACCTCGGCATCCGTGCCTCGGCGCGTTCACAGGCCACACGCATCGCGCGCGCGGCAGTGAAGAGCGGCCTGAAGACCATCGTGTTCGCGCAGTCGCGGCTGATGGTCGAGGTGCTCACCAAATATCTGAAGGACGTGTTCGACGCCGATCCCCGCAGGCCCGCACGCGTTGCCGCCTACCGCGGCGGCTACCTGCCCGGGCAGCGGCGCGAGACCGAGAAGGCCCTGCGCGCCGGGAACGTGGACTGCGTCATCACGACCTCGGCACTGGAACTGGGGGTGGACATCGGCAGCCTGGACGTATGCGTGCTGAACGGCTATCCGGGCACCATCGCCGCCACCTGGCAGCGCCTGGGGCGCGCAGGTCGGCGCCTGCGACCCTCGCTCGGGGTGCTGGTCGCGAGCAGTCAGCCGCTGGACCAGTTCATCATCCGCAATCCCGACTTCTTTCTCGGCAGTTCGCCCGAGCACGCGCGCATCGATCCGGACCAGTTGCTGATCCTGCTCGACCACGTGCGCTGCGCGGCCTTTGAACTGCCCTTCCGGCGTGGCGACCGCTTTGGGAAGGAGAATCTGGAGGAACTGCTCACGTACCTCGAGGAGCACGGCGTGCTGCACCGGGAGGAGGATACCTGGCACTGGACGGAGGACAGCTATCCGGCCCAGAGCGTGAGCCTGCGCTCGGTGGCCGAGGGCAACTTCGTGGTCGTGGACAGCACGGGAGGACGCAAGGACATCATCGCCGAGGTGGATTACTCCAGTGCCGCGGAAACGATCTACGAGGGCGCGATCTACATGGTGCAGGCCCAGCCCTACCAGGTGGAGCGGCTGGACTGGCCCGGACGCAAGGCATTCGTGACCCGGACCGAGGTCGATTACTACACGGACGCAATCGACTACACCCGGCTGAAGATCCTGGACCGCTTCGAGCATCGCCAGGATGGGCGCACCGAGACGGCCCATGGCGAGGTGCACCTGGTCCGCCGGATCCCGGGTTACAAGAAGATCCGCTACTACAGCCACGAGAACATCGGCTACGGCAATATCGACCTGCCGGATCAGGAGATGCACACCACCGCCGCCTGGTGGGAGGTGGCGCCGGAGGTGCTGGCGCAGTGCTTTCCGAACCGCCAGCAGGCGCTGGACGGCTTCCTCGGCGCGGCCTACGCGATGCACCATGTGGCCGCGCTGATCGCGATGTCGGAACCGCAGGATATCGGGCGCGCGGTGGGTGACGGCGACGCCCGTTGGTTCGCCACTGTGGGCACCGATGGACGCGGCCAGATGCGCCGCCCCGACGGGGGCGAGCAGGATCCCGACCACGAGACCCGCTTCCGGCCCGCGGTCTTTCTGTACGACAACTATCCCGGTGGCGTGGGTCTGGCCGCGCCACTGTTCGATCAGCGCGGCCGGGTGATCGCGGGCGCGGCCCGACTGATCCGCGAATGTGCATGCCGCCACGGCTGCCCGGCCTGTGTCGGGCCGATCCTGGCCTCCGACGAGGAGCGCGGTTTCTCACCCAAGGTTGCGGCGTTGACCGTGCTGGCGCAGTTCCCGTCCGATGAACCTGAAGAACCGGCTTGAGGTGCTGCGGCGCCAGGCCGGGGCGCGCCCGGACCCGGCAGCCGCCGTCCCTGCAGGGTCCGGAGATGCAGAGGCCCCCTCTGGCCCTGCGCGGACGGGTGAGACCGCGGCCACGCAGCCGCCGGGCGCCCTGCGGTCACGGCTGGAACGCCTGGGCGGCCGCGCCGCGGAGTCGCATGGCCCCTGTGCCGGGAGCCGTGAGCCCGGGAGCGATCCGGCCCAGGGTCCGTACGGACCAGCGCGGGCTGCGGGCCGCCAGCGTTTCGGCCGTCGTGAACCGACCGCCGTGCTTGCGCAGCGTCTGGGCGGGGAGGTGGTTGCGCCCCATCTGATCCTTGTGGAGAAGCGCCTGCCCCTGGATACCCGGCACGGCGATGTGCGTCTGGCCGATTCCCTCCAGCCGGTCTGGCCGCTGGCGGCAACCCCGGGAACGGTCGCCGGCATCGACACGGAGACCACCGGACTCGCTGGCGGGACCGGTACCACGGCGTTCATGATCGGCATTGCCCAGGCGGAGCCGGGATCGATCCGCGTGCGGCAATGGCTGCTGACGGGCTTTGCCGGAGAGGCCGCGATGCTTGCCGAGTGCGCAGGCGTGCTGGCGGGGACGGACCTCATGGTCAGTTATAACGGCAAGAGCTTCGACCTTCCCCTGCTGCGGGACCGACGCCGCCTCCAGCGTGGGTCGGCGCTACCCGAGCCGCCACACCTCGACCTGCTGCATCCGACCCGCCGGCTCTTCCGCAACAGCTGGCCCGATTGCCGGCTGGCGACCGCCGAGCGGCGACTCCTCGGCCTGATCCGCGCGGACGACCTGCCGGGGTCGGAGGCGCCGCGCGCCTGGCGTGACTATCTGGCCGGGGCGCCCGCCGACGATCTGGCCCGGGTGCTGCGGCACAACGTGCTCGACGTGCTCAGCCTGCTGGTGCTGGGTCCCGCGCTGGTACGGGCCCTGAGCGATCCCGCTGCCTTCGCTGCGGATCCCCTCGCGGTCGCCGAGACCTGGAACCGGAGCGGTGAGCGCGCGCGGGCGCTGGCCGTGCTGGCCGGTTGCCGCGACCGGCTCGACACCCGCGGTGAGCTCGAGCTTGCCTGGGCCCTGCGCCGCGCGGGACGCTGGAGCGAGGCGACCGCGATCTGGGAGCGGTTGGCCCAAGGCGGCTGTGCCGAAGCGATCGAACGGCTGGCCAAGTACCACGAGCACGTGCGGCGGGACTGGTCCCGAGCCCTGGTGTACGCAAGCCGACTGGAGGACCCGGAGGCCCAGCGCCGGCGCCGCAGACTCGTTCGCCGCCTGAGGCCGGGGCAGGGACGGTTGGACCTTTAGGTGTCTGAAATTTCGGGTGTCCGCCTTCTGGAACCGGCGGTTCAGGGTCCGCCTGGCCGTGCGGATATTGTGGCAACTGAAACTTCTTGGGCCTATGCTCATTCTGAGGGATATGGACAACGTTCGCCCTTATACCGGGTCTCGCGGTCGCAGGGAGTGAGGCAAGGCCCAGGAGGCACGGGATATCATGGAAAAGCGAAAGAATGTGCGCGTCCCGATCCGATTGTCAGGGCATATGAGTCTGCACGACGGCGAGCACGTGGATACGGAGACCCGCGATGTCAGTCTTCAGGGCGCCTTCGTGGAGCGTGTCCCCACTGGGATTTCCGATCGAAGCTGTGTGCTGACCCTCTTCGCCGACGGCGAGGAGGTATTTTCGATCACCGTGGACGGCTGGGTCGTGCACGAGAACGAGCGCGGTTGCGGGATCGAGTTCGAATCCATGGACGCACGGGACTTTGAGGCCTTCAAGGCCTTCCTCGAGACGCGGTTGCCGGAGCCGCAGCTGTTGCAGAGAGAGGTTGCGCTGGGCCGCGTTCCGATGCTTCAGGACTGGATGATCTCCTGAATCCGCCGTTCCCGCTGCCGGCGTGGAAACCCTCCGGGTGAATGTACTTCGCGCGCCGAGTGCAGGTCAGGTCAACGGTCTCGAGAAAACGAGCGCATTGCAGCTTCGGCCGTCACCCAATGGCTGCGGTTGGGAAGCGATCAGATGCCAGCCCTTCGCCTCCAGGAATTGCCGCGCCGGCTGATTGAAGTCTTCGCAGCCGGCCTGCGCGAAGGTGAAACCGCGCTCGCGGATGTCCTTGATGGCCCGGTCCAGTATGGCAGACCCGATTCCGCGCCGGCGCATTGGCGCTGGGACCCAGATCTGGTCGACACAATTGGCCGTGACGCTGCCATAGCCGATGACACGATCCCCGAGGGTGGCTACCCAACCCCGTTCCGCAGGATCTCCAACGAGATCCGGAATGTGTGCAGCCTCCGGAGCCGGGGTCGACTCAGGCGGGAGATGCAAGGCATAGGTCTCGCGCCATATCCCGGACACCAGGGCCACGACGGCATCGCGGTCGGTTTCGGTGCCCGGGCGGATCACCAGACGAGGCATCGCGATCACGTTACTCATGGTGTCTATATCCCCTCGTATCCCATCTCGAACCTGCGCGAAGCGGGAGCATCACGGTGCCGGCACCAGGCAGGCGATCGGTGCGGTCGTTCCTGAACGGACCATCTGCCGCGCACAATGTTCAGGCGACCTTGCGCTGCCGCACCGTCATGAGGCGTGATTTCGCACCAAAAGCGAGCGTTGGACGTGGCTCTGCCTGACCCGTTACCGCCTGATGCACTCAAGCCACTGAAATCCAATCCTTTGCGATGCTGGCAGGGGACTTGCTAGGCATTAAAGCAGGCATGGGAGATCCGGCCGCAATCGTTGGCTCCGTCTCCGCACCGAAGTGAAGGCAGCACCAATAGGTGACTAGGGTTCCGGTCCGCGCAGGCGGATGACTGGTCCGAGAGTTGCCGACCTCCCCGGGTTCAGCGGAGGGGTTACACGGCGGGACAAAAGCCCGGGAGATTCGCGTTCGTTGGCCGCGCTCCCGTGCCCTGGTCTGACACCGGTAACCACAAGAGGATTTCCTCATGAACCCGTTCCGCTTCGCCTTCCGTCATCTTCCGATCCGGCTTCTGATGCTGGGTTTCCTGCTTGCTGCAGTCGCGGCCAGCGGTACCGCCCAGGCCCAGCAGAAGGACAGCTTTCGCATCGCCTGGAGCATCTACGTGGGCTGGATGCCCTGGGGCTTCGGCGCCGAGTCGGGCATCGTCGACAAATGGGCCGAAAAATACGGCATCGACATCGAGGTCGTGCAGATCAACGACTACATCGAGTCGATCAACCTGTACACCGCAGGCTCCTTCGACGGCGTGAGCGTCACCAACATGGATGCCCTTACCATCCCTGCGGCCGGCGGCGTGGATACCACCGCGCTGATCGTCGGTGACTTCTCCGACGGCAATGACGGCCTGATCCTCAAGGACAGCGATCGGCTGGAGGACGTGCGCGGCAGGGACGTGCACCTCGTCGAACTGTCCGTATCCCACTACCTGTTGGCCCGGGCACTGGATTCGGTGGGCATGACCGAGCGCGACATCCGTGTCGTCAACACCTCCGATGCCGACATCGTCGGCGCCTTTGGCTCGCGCGACGTCGACGCAGTGGTGACCTGGAATCCTCAGCTCGGCGAGATCCGCAGCCGCGACGATGCCCATGTCGTGTTCGATTCAAGCCAGATCCCCGGCGAGATCATGGACCTGCTGGTGGTCAACACGGCGGTGCTGGAGGCCAACCCGGCCCTGGGCAAGGCGCTCACCGGTGCCTGGTACGAGATCATGGAGGTCATGCGCGGCGACGACGCGGCCGGGCGCGCGGCCCGTGCAGCGATGGGCGAGGCCGGCGGCACCGATCTCGAGGGCTACGAGGCGCAACTGGCCTCTACCCGCATGTTCTACGACGCGTCCGACGCGGTGGCCTTCGTCACCAGCGAGGGGCCGATCGAGACCATGGACAAGGTGCGCCAGTTCGCCTTCGAACACGGCCTGCTCGGTGAGCGGGCGCCCAACCCGGACTTCGTCGGCATTGAATTCGCCGACGGCTCCGTTCTCGGGAGCCCGGACAATGTGCAGTTCCGTTTCGACGCCGCGTACATGCAGATGGCCGCGGACGGGGAGCTCTGATCCGCTGAGCCTCTGGTGCCTGCGGATAGCCCCGATATGGACAGGATCCGGCCAATACTGGCGCATCTCGACCGGTGTCCATTGACCCGGACCGCCGTGGCCTTCCGCCCTGCGCTTGACCCCATGGCCGATGCGGGGCGGAAGCGGCGAGAGACGGTCATCCGCCGGGCGGGATCCAGGACGTCACTGCATCCATGAAGCGATTCATCAACCAGCGTCCGCCGCGTGCGGTGGGATACCTGCTCGGACTGCTGCCGTTCGTGCTGCTGCTGCTCGTCTACATGGCGGTATCGGCGGCGCGGCTCGCGGAGAATCCGAATGACCCGCTGCTGCCCTCGCTGGCCACCCTGTTCGACACCTTCTGGCGACTCGCCACCGAGCCCAGCCGGCGTACCGGCGAACTGGTGCTCTGGGTGGATACCGCGGCCAGCCTGACCCGGCTGGGTCTGGGCGTCGGCATCAGCATGGCCATGGGGCTTGTCGTCGGTATCCTGGCCGGACTGATCCCCTATGCCGGCCGCACCCTGTCCCCGTTGATCACTGCGGTGGCGATGATCCCGCCCCTGGCGGTGCTGCCGATCCTGTTCATCACCTTCGGGGTCGGTGAACTCGCGAAGGTGGTGCTCATCGTGTTCGGCATCGCTCCATTCATCCTCCGCGACGTGCAGCAGCGCGTGTCGGAATTGCCCACGGAACAGTTGATCAAGGCGCAGACGCTGGGCGCGTCCAGCTGGCTGATCATCCTGCGCGTGGTGCTCCCGCAGGTCTTCCCGCGTCTGCTCGACGCCACCCGGCTCGCGCTGGGGGCGGCCTGGCTGTTCCTGATCGCCTCGGAGGCCATCGCGTCCACGGAAGGGCTGGGCTACCGCATCTTCCTGGTCCGCCGCTTCATGGACATGGCCACCATCCTGCCCTACGTCGTGTGGATCACGCTGCTGGCCTTCCTGGCCGATCTGCTGCTGCGCACGACGAATCGGCTGCTGTTCCCCTGGTATGGGGGGCGGAGAGGCTGATGGCCACGGTCACCCTGAAGAATGTCTGGAAGACCTACGGCCGCGACATCGTGCTGGAACGCGTGAATCTGCACGTGAAGTCCGGCGAGTTCGTCACCATCGTAGGGGCCTCCGGGTGCGGCAAGACCACCTTCCTGCGCATGCTGCTGGGCGAGGAGACGCCGAGCCGGGGCGAGTTGCTGATGGATGGCGTGCCGATGCCCGCCGAGCCCGGTCCCGATCGCGGTGTGGTGTTCCAGAAGTATTCGGTCTTCCCGCACCTGAACGCGCTGCACAACGTCCTGGTCGCGGAGGAATTCGGGCGCGCCCCCTTGATCGGGCATCTGTTCGGGGCCGCCCGGCGCGCGGCCCGTGCCAAGGCGGTGGACATGCTGGAGGCCGTGGGTCTCGGTCACGCATTGAAGAAGTACCCGCATGAACTTTCCGGGGGCATGCAGCAGCGTCTGGCGATCGCGCAGGCGCTGATGAAGGATCCCAGGATCCTGCTGCTGGACGAACCCTTCGGCGCGCTGGATCCGGGGATCCGCAGGGACATGCATGCGCTGATCCTGGATCTCTGGCAGCGTCGCGGACTGACCATCTTCATGGTCACCCACGACCTGAAGGAAGGCTTCTACCTGGGCACGCGCCTGTTGGTCTTCGACAAGGTACGCCACGACCCGCAGGCCCCGAATGCCTACGGCGCGAACATCACCTACGACATCCCCGTGGGCCGCGTGGAGCCTGAACTGCTGGACGAGATCCGCGACCAAACGGGTCTTCCCCTCGGTGTCGAGGCGAACCCCGGTGTGTAGCGCGAAGACCTCCGAAGGCCTTGGTCCGCCGTTATTCCGGAGCGCAGAAGAACGCTGGGGCCCGGTCACGCGGCTTGCGGTGCATGATGCCGCGCTGGTCAGGGCTGCGGTCGACAATCGCGGGCAGCGTCACCAGTGCGCTGCCCACAGGACTTGGGAGAACGGACGATGAAACAACCGGATACGACGCCGGGGGCAGTGGTGCACCGGGATGGCGTTCCCGGCGGCCGCTACTGGTCGATGGTGATCCGGCGCGGCTACACCCTGCGCCTGGTCGACCGCGACGGCAAGGCCAACGTGTCGGCGCTGCTGTACAACCCGCAGAACCTCCTCGAGCGCTACAACATGGCCGATACGCTGAAGGGCCAGCACACCTCCAAGCTGACCCGCGGCAACATGCTGTACTCGGACATGGGCCGCGTGATGCTGTCCATCGTCGAGGACACGGCCGGCTGGCACGACACCATCGGCGGCATCACCCGCGATGCCGACATCCTGCGCAAGTATGGCGAGCACCGCTACCAGCAGGTCCGCAACGACTTCTACCGCAGCGGCCGCGAACTGTTCCTGATCGAACTGGCCAAGTGGGGCCTGGGCAAGCGCGACCTGGTCGCCAACCTGAACCTCTTCAGCAAGGTCTACGCCGGGGCGGACGGGATCCTGCACTTCGACCCCGACCACAGCGAATCCGGCGATCACGTCGACCTGCGCGCGGAGATGGACACGCTGGTGGTGCTGAACACCGCGCCGCATCCGATGGACCCGGCGCCGGCCTATGCGCCGGGGGCCGTGGACCTGGTGATCTACCGCTCGCCGCCAGTGGCCGACGACGACGTGTGCGTGAATTTCCGTCCCGAGAACGCGCGCGCCTTTGCCAACACCGCGATCCATAACTGCCAGGGGTGAGGAGATGAGTGGAATCAACCTTGTGGAAAGCCCACTGGATCCGGCCGATGCCGTGTACCGGGAGATCGTTCCGGCCGGCGAGCCCTGGCTGCGGGCCCTGCGCCAGGGCCAGACCCTGCGCATCCTGGATCTCGAGGGCAACCAGGCCGTGGATACGCTGTTCTACAGCCTGGAACACCCCACCGTGGAGCGCTACAGCGCGATCGACACCGTGCAGGCGCAGGGCAACGTGTACCTGACCACCGGCACGCAGCTGATGTCGAACGAGGGCAACGTGATGCTGACCATTACCGCCGACACCTGCGGCCGCCACGACACGCTCGGCGGCGCCTGTGCGGCGGAGTCCAACCAGGTGCGCTACGGCCTCGAGAAGAAGCCCATGCACTCCTGCCGCGACAGCTTCCTGCGCGCGCTGGCCGACAGCGACTACGGTCTCGGCAAGCGCGACCTGGCCAGCAACATCAACTTCTTCATGAACGTGCCCCTGACCCCCGAAGGTGGCCTGACCTTCGAGGACGGCATCTCCGATGCCGGCAAGTACGTGGAAATGCGCGCCGAGATGGACGTGCTGGTGCTGGTCTCGAATTGCCCACAGCTGAACAACCCCTGCAATGCCTATAACCCCACGCCGGTGGAAATGATCATCTGGGATGGCCTCCCCATTTGAGGGCGAAGGGCTTGTTTGCCACGAAGGGCACGAAGATTTCGATTTTTTTGGCCTGAGGGGACGCAACCGCGCAGGGAGCAATGAGCGGAGAGAACTTCGCCGCGGCCGGGGTTGCGAAGGACGATACATCCGCCACCAAGGCGGCAGCGCCGGGGACGGCCCCGGTGGAACGGTATTCCCGCGGGACGGCCTGCGGACCCTGGGGCCGGGGGCCCTGCCGGGAGCGGTACTGAGATGTTTGACAAGGTATTGATCGCGAACCGCGGCGCCATCGCCTGCCGCATCATCCGCACGCTGAAACGCATGGGCATCGGGGCGGTGGCCGTGTATTCGGAGGCGGACCGGCACTCGTTGCACGTGCGCGAGGCCGACGAGGCGGTGCAGATCGGCCCCGCCGCAGCCACGCACTCCTACCTGGACGCCGAACGCATCCTCCGGGTGGCCCGCGAGACGGGCGCAGGGGCGGTGCATCCCGGGTACGGATTCCTGTCCGAGAACGCAGGCTTCGCCGAGGCCTGCGAGGCCGCCGGCATCGCCTTCGCCGGACCGACGCCGGATCAGATGCGCGACTTCGGGTTGAAGCACCGCGCCCGCGCCCTGGCCCGGGCGGCCGGCCTGCCCATGCTGCCCGGCACCGATTTGCTGCAGAGCCCGGACCAGGCGCTGGTGGAGGCCCGCCGGATCGGTTTTCCGGTGATGCTGAAGAGCACCGCCGGCGGCGGCGGCATTGGCATGCAGCTGTGCCGCGACGAGGTCGGCCTGCGCAACGCATGGGATTCTGTGCAGCGCCTCGCGAAGAACAACTTCGCGAACGCCGGCATGTTCCTGGAAAAATACGTGGAGCACGCCCGGCACATCGAGGTGCAGATCTTCGGCGACGGCCACGGCGAAGTGATCGCGCTGGGCGAGCGCGACTGTTCGCTGCAGCGGCGCAACCAGAAGGTGGTCGAGGAGGCGCCTGCACCCAACCTCCCCGGAACCGCCCGAGCCCGTTTGCTGACCGACGCCGAGGCCCTGGGCAAACGGGTCGGATACCGTAGCGCAGGGACCGTGGAATACCTCTACGACGCCGAGACCGGCGCCTTCTATTTCCTCGAGGTGAATACCCGGCTGCAGGTGGAGCACGGCGTCACGGAAGCGGTCACCGGTGTGGATCTCGTCGAGTGGATGCTGCGCGCGGCGGCCGGCGAACTGCCCCCCCTGGAGACCCTGCGTCCGGGTCCCGCGCGGGGGCACGCCATCCAGGCACGGATCTATGCCGAGGATCCGGGCAAGCACTTTCAGCCCTCTGCCGGTTTGCTGACTGCGGTCCGGTTCCCGGAAGGCGTGCGGGTGGACACCTGGGTCGAGCGCGGCAGCGAGATCTCGGCCTTCTACGATCCCATGATCGCCAAGCTGATCGTGCACGCGAATGACCGCGATGCCGCCTGCGTCCGCCTGCAGGAGGCATTGGGGGTCACCGATCTGCAGGGTCTGGAGACCAACCTGCGCTACCTGCGACAGATTGCCACCGACCCGGCGTTTCTCCGCGGAGAACAGACGACGCGCACGCTGGGAGGGCTCGAGTATCGTGCCCACAGCATCGACGTGCTCGATCCGGGTACCCAGACCATGCTGCAGGACTGGCCGGGCCGCGTGGGCCACTGGGATATCGGCGTGCCGCCGTCGGGACCGATGGACAGCCTCGCATTCCGGCTGGGCAACCGGCTACTCGGCAACCCCGAGGGTGCCGCCGGGCTGGAGCTGACCGTGACCGGCCCGACCCTGCGCTTCAACAGCGATGCCGTGATCGCGCTGACCGGCGCACGGATGTCGGCACACCTGGACGGCGAGCCCGTCGCGCACTGGACGGCGCTGCCGGTCCGGCGTGGCCAGGTGCTGGAACTGGGCAATATCCATGGGGCCGGCGTGCGTAGCTATTTGCTGCTGCGCGGCGGACTCGACGCGCCGGCCGTAATGGGCAGCCGCGCGACCTTCACGCTGGGGCGCATCGGCGGCCATGGAGGCCGGGTGCTCCGGCCGGGCGACGTGCTGCACCTGGCCGGTGAACCGGCCGCCGGCACCGGCGTCCTCGCGCCCGAGGCGACTCCGGAATACGGCCACGAATGGCGGCTGCGAACCGTCTATGGGCCGCACGGCGCCCCGGACTTCTTCACCCGGCAGGACATCGAGACCTTCTTCGCCACCGACTGGGAGGTGCATTACAACTCCAGCCGCACCGGCGTGCGCCTGATCGGTCCGCGCCCGCAGTGGGCCCGCGCCGACGGTGGCGAGGCCGGTCTGCATCCTTCGAACATCCACGACAATGCCTACGCCATCGGCACCGTGGACTTCACCGGCGACATGCCGGTGATCCTGGGTCCCGATGGCCCCAGCCTGGGTGGCTTCGTCTGTCCGGCGACGGTGATCGAGGCGGATCTCTGGAAGCTCGGACAACTGCGGCCCGGTGACACCCTGCGCTTCGAGGCGGTGGATCTGGCCACGGCCCGCCGGTTGGCGGCGGAGGTGGACACGGCGGTGAAGAACCTCGCTGCCCTGCCGGAGCCCGACCTCACGTCGGTGGCGCCGGGTGAGATTGCGGCCGTCAGCCCGGTGCTGCGTGAACTTCCGGCAGGTGGCGGGGTGCAGGGCAGTGGTGGCAGCGATGACCTGGATGCGCCCCTGCCGACGGCCGATCGGGCGATCCCGAGCGTCAGCGGTCGTGTTTCCGGGGGCGGCAGCCGAACCCTGGTGCCCGAAGGACACCCGGTCGGGGTAACCTACCGGCCTGCCGGCGACCGTTACCTGCTGGTCGAGTACGGTCCGATGGTGCTCGACCTCGCCCTGCGCTTCCGGGTGCAGGCGCTGCTCGACTGGCTGACCGAGCAACAGATTCCGGGCATCCGGGAAATGACCCCCGGCGTGCGCAGCCTGCAGATCCACTACGAGCCGCGAGAACTTCCGGTGGAGCGCCTGCTGGGACTGCTGGAGCAGGCCGAGACCGAGCTGCTGGACCTGTCCGAGGCGGAGATGCCCTCGCGTATCGTGCACCTGCCGCTGGCCTGGGACGACAGCCAGACGCAACTCGCCACCCGCAAGTACATGCAATCGGTGCGCCCCGATGCACCCTGGTGCCCGCGCAATATCGAGTTCATCCGCCGTATCAACGGGCTGGACAGTGAGGAGGAGGTCAAGCGTATCGTCTACGACGCCTCCTACCTGGTGATGGGCCTGGGTGACGTGTATCTGTCCGCGCCGGTGGCCACGCCCGTGGACCCGCGCCACCGACTCGTCACCACCAAGTACAACCCCGCACGCACCTGGACCCCCGAGAACGCGGTCGGCATCGGCGGCGCCTACATGTGCATCTACGGCATGGAGGGTCCAGGCGGCTATCAATTCGTCGGCCGCACCCTGCCGATCTGGAACCGGTACAAGACGACCCCCGAGTTCGAGCAACCCTGGCTGCTGCGGTTCTTCGACCAGATCCGCTTTTACGAGGTCTCCGAACCCGAACTGCTGGAGATGCGCGAGGCCTTCCCGCGCGGCGGACTGCGCCTGGAGATCGAGGAGACGGGGTTCGCACTGGCAGAGTACAACCGCTTTCTCGATGAGAACCGCGAGGGCATCGAGACGTTTCAGCGCAAGCAGCGCTCCGCCTTCGAGGCCGAGCGCCAGCGGTGGGCCGAGGCCGGGCAGGCGGATTACGTGGCCGAGCCCGACGCCCCCCCGGCGGATTCTGATGGCCTCGAGCTGGCCGAGGGCGAGCAGGCGGTCACGGGCCACGTGGCCGGCAGCCTGTGGGCGCTGGAGGTGAATGAGGGCGACCGGGTCGAGGCCGGGCAGACACTGCTGGTACTGGAATCGATGAAGATGGAGATCCCCCTGACCGCGCGCACCGCGGGCACCGTGGCGCGGGTGCTCTGCCGTGAAGGCGCACCGGTCACGCCGGGCCAGGCCTTGCTGGTGATTCGTGCCGACGGCTGAACGTCCGACGGCGGAGTGGGGGCTCCCATGGCCGGGTGTCGGCCGCATGGATGCGGCCGTCAAGCCTACAGGGATGTATTCACGGCGTCCCGGCGATGGGAGCCCCCACTCCGCCCATCCCCGCGAGGCGAAAACTGCGGGGGTTACCGAGTGAGGAAACGATGATGGGCGACATGACGATCGAGGGCTTGCTGGCCGATTACCGAGCGGGCACCCGGAAGGTGCGGGATGTGGTTGCGGAGGCGTTGGCGGAGGTCCGTCGGGCGGATGCGCGGAACGTGTGGATCACGGTGCTGGACGATGTGGAGATCGAGCGCTATCTCGCCCGCCTGGAGGGCATGGATCCCGGTGCGCTGCCGCTGTATGGCGTGCCCTTTGCGATCAAGGACAACATCGATCTGGCCGGGGTCCCGACGACCGCCGGCTGCCCGGAATACGCCTATGTGCCGGAGCGGTCGGCATTCGTGGTGCAGTGTCTGATCGATGCCGGCGCGGTGCCGCTGGGCAAGACGAATCTCGATCAGTTTGCGACGGGGCTGGTGGGGGCTCGCTCGCCCTACGGCGCCTGCGGCAACGCCTTCAACCCGGAATACATCGCCGGCGGTTCCAGTTCCGGCTCCGCGGTTGCAGTGGCCCTGGGCCAGGTCAGCTTCTCGCTGGGGACGGATACCGCCGGTTCCGGACGGGTGCCGGCCGCATTCAACAATTTGATTGGCGTGAAGCCGACGCGGGGACTGCTCAGCGCGGCTGGCGTGGTTCCCGCCTGTCGAACGCTGGACACGGTCTCC
Source organism: Thioalkalivibrio sp. (assembly GCA_041685565.1). Taxonomy (GTDB): domain Bacteria; phylum Pseudomonadota; class Gammaproteobacteria; order Ectothiorhodospirales; family Ectothiorhodospiraceae; genus Thioalkalivibrio. The sequence continues at coordinate 1,145 of JAWLFM010000054.1, read as the reverse complement.
ATCTTTGCGCTGGACGCCCCCGACGCCATGCGGGTATTGGCGGTCACGGCGGTCCACGATCCCGCCGATCCCTATGCGCGAAAGGACCGTGTGCCGGCGTTGGGGCTGGCGGGGATGCCGGTCAGCGGTTTCCGCTTCGGCGTGCCCGCGGCGGGACAGCTTCAATTCTTCGGTGACCGCGACTATCAGGCGCTGTTCGCCGCGGCGGTGCAAAGACTGAAGGAACTCGGTGGCGAAGCGGTGGAGATCAACCTGTCACCCTTCCTGGAGGCCGCCCGGCTCTTATATGAGGGACCCTGGGTGGCCGAGCGCTATGCGGCCATCCGCGACTTCTTCGACGCACGCCCGGAGGCCTTGGTGGAGGTCACGCGGGAGATCATCGGCGGAGGAAAGGCGCCCCTGGCCGTGCATGCCTTCGAGGCTCAATATCGTCTGCAGGGGCTGCGCGCGCGCGCCGAAACGATCTGGGACACGGTGGATCTGGTGCTGACCCCGACCGCCGGAACGATCCCGACCATCGCTGCCGTTCAGGCCGAGCCGGTGCGGGTGAACAGCGACCTCGGCTACTACACGAACTTCATGAATCTGCTCGACCTCTGCGCCGTCGCGGTCCCGGCCGGCCTGCGCGCGGATGGACTGCCGTTTGGCGTTACGCTGTTCGCGCCGGCCTTCCGGGACCGCGAGCTGTTACCGATCGCGGACCGGCTGCAGCGCGCGGCGGGTCTGCTGCTGGGTGCAACCGGCCGCCCGGCTCCGGACCTGCCCGCACTGGGGCCGGACATGCACCATTGCATTCCGGTCGCGGTCTGCGGGGCGCACATGAGCGGGCTGCCACTGAACCATCAGTTGACCGAACGCCAGGCGCGTCTGGTGCAGACAACCCGGACGGCACCCGAATACCGCTTCTACGCCCTGCCCGGCGGCCCCCCGGAGCGTCCCGGTCTGATCCGTGTCGGTGCCGACGGCGGCGCCATCGAGTTGGAGGTGTGGCTGGTCCCGTCCGATCGCTTCGGCTCCTTTGTCGCCGGGATCCCGGCTCCGCTCGGCATCGGCCGGGTAAGGCTGGAGGATGGCAGCGAGGTGCCGGGCTTTCTGTGTGAATCGGTCGCCATATCGGATGCGACGGACATCACCGATCTCGGTTC
>JAWLFM010000053.1:13709-15298 GCA_041685565.1 Thioalkalivibrio sp. | reverse complement strand
CTTTGCCGCCACGAGGCCATCCCATGTCCGATTCCCGCCCCATCCGCCGGGCCCTGCTGTCGGTCTCCGAAAAGACCGGACTGGTCGAACTCGCCCAGGCGCTGCACGCCGAGGGCGTCGAACTCCTCTCCACCGGCGGCACCGCCCGGCTGCTGACCGAGCATGGCCTGCCGGTCACCGAGGTCGCCCGGCACACGGGCTTTCCCGAGATCATGGATGGCCGGGTCAAGACCCTGCACCCGAAGATCCACGGCGGCCTGCTCGGGCGTCGGGGCCAGGACGATGCCGTGATGGCGGAACAGGGCATCGCCCCGATCGATCTGCTGGTGGTGAATCTCTATCCCTTCGAGGCGACGGTCGCCCGGCCCGGCTGCACCCTGGAGGAGGCCATCGAGAACATCGACATCGGCGGGCCGGCGATGCTCCGCGCCGCGGCGAAGAACCATCGCGACGTGACCGTGGCCACCGACCCCGGGCAATATATGGAGATCGTGCAGGCCCTGCGCGACCAGGGGGCGATCCCGGCCGTCCTGCGCTTCCGGTTTGCGGTCGCCGCCTTCGACCACGTGGCCCGCTATGACGCCGCCATCAGCAACCACCTGTCGGGGCTGGACGACTCCGGCCAGCGCAGTCGCTTCCCGGGACAGCTGAACCTGAACTACGCCAAGATGGCCGATCTGCGCTACGGCGAGAATCCGCACCAGGGTGCGGCCTTCTACCGTGACACCCAACCGGCCCCGGGCAGCCTGGCGAGCTTCCGGCAGCTCCAGGGCAAGGCCCTGAGCTACAACAACCTGGCCGACGCCGACGCCGCCTGGGATTGCGTGCGCCAGTTCGAGGAACCGGCCTGCGTGATCGTCAAGCATGCCAATCCCTGCGGCGTGGCGGTGGCGCACAGTCCGCTGATGGCCTACGAGCGCGCCTTCCAGACCGACCCGACCTCGGCCTTCGGCGGCATCATCGCCTTCAATCGGCCGCTGGACGGAGACACCGCGCAGGCCATCGTCAGCCGCCAGTTCGTGGAGGTCATCATCGCGCCCGAGGTAACGCCCGCCGCGATGCGCGCGACCGGGGCCAAGGGCAACGTCAGGGTCCTGGAGATCCCGCCCGCAGCGGTGCGTCCCGGGCTGGACTTCAAGCGCATCGGTGGCGGCCTGCTGGTGCAGGACGCCGACACCGGCAGCCTGGCGCAGGTGGAGCTGCGCTGCGTGACCGAGCGCACGCCCACCGAACAGGAGACCCGCGACCTGCGCTTTGCCTGGCAGGTCGCCAAGTTCGTGAAGTCGAACGCCATCGTCTACGTCCGCGACGAGCAGACCATCGGCGTCGGCGCCGGCCAGATGAGTCGCGTGTATTCGGCGAAGATTGCCGGCATCAAGGCCGCCGACGAGGGCCTCCGGGTACCCGGCAGCGTGATGGCCTCCGACGCCTTCTTCCCGTTCCGCGATGGCATCGACGCCGCGGCCGAGGCCGGCATCACTGCGGTGATCCAGCCCGGCGGCTCGATGCGCGACGAGGAGGTGATCACCGCCGCGAACGAACACGGCATCGCCATGCTGTTCACGGGCATGCGCCACTTCCGCCACTGA
>JAWLFM010000053.1:0-13609 GCA_041685565.1 Thioalkalivibrio sp. | reverse complement strand
AGATGAAGGTACTGGTCGTAGGCGGCGGGGGCCGCGAGCATGCACTGGCGTGGAAGCTGGCACAGTCGCCGCGGGTGCAGCGGGTGCTGGTGGCGCCGGGCAACGCCGGCACCGCCAGCGAGGCGAAATGCGAGAACGTGGCCATCGGTGCGACCGACATCGAGGGACTGCTGGCGCTGGCCGAGCGCGAGGGCGTGGCCCTTACCGTGGTCGGCCCCGAGGCGCCGCTGGTCGCCGGCATCGTCGATGCCTTCCGCGCGGCGGGGCAGCGCATCTTCGGACCCACCGCGCAGGCCGCGCAACTGGAAGGCTCCAAGGCCTTCGCCAAGGACTTCATGCGGCGCCACCGCATTCCCACCGCCGCCTACGGCAGCTTCACCGAGATCGCCGCGGCCGAGGCCTTCATCCGCGACCATGGCGCACCCATCGTGGTCAAGGCCGACGGCCTGGCCGCCGGCAAGGGCGTGATCCTCGCACGGACCGAGGATGAGGCCCGGGCGGCGGTGCAGGACATGCTGGCAGGAAACGCCTTCGGCAGCGCCGGCCACCGCGTGGTGATCGAGGAATTCCTGACCGGCGAGGAGGCCAGCTTCATCTGCATGATCGATGGCGAGCACGTCTTGCCACTGGCCAGTTCCCAGGACCACAAGGCCCGCGACGACGGCGACCGCGGTCCCAACACCGGGGGCATGGGCGCCTACTCTCCCGCGCCGGTGGTCAACCCCGAACTGCACCAGCGCCTCCTGGACGAGGTGATCGATCCCACCCTGCGGGGCATGGTGGCCGAGGGCGAGCGCTACACGGGTTTCCTCTATGCCGGGGTGATGGTGGACGCCCAGGGCAACCCGAAGGTCCTGGAGTTCAACTGCCGCTTCGGTGACCCGGAGACCCAGCCCATCCTGATGCGCCTGAACAGCGACCTCGCGGAGATGATCGACGCGGCCATCGACGGGCGGCTGGATGAGGTCGCGGCACAATGGGACGACCGCGTTGCGCTGGGCGTGGTGCTGGCTGCCGGCGGCTACCCGTTGGACTACCGCAAGGGCGATCTCATCACCGGGCTGGATGCCGCCAACAGCGACAGCAGTCACGTGTTTCACGCAGGCACCCGAAGGCGCGGGGACGGCGGGGTCGTCACCGATGGCGGGCGGGTACTGTGCGTGGTCGGCCTGGGCGGGGATTTCCTGGAGGCGCAGCAAAACGCCTACCGGGCCTCGCAAAAGATCCACTTCAACGGTATATACTTCCGCTCCGATATTGGCCACCGCGCGCTCGAACGACGCTGATGACCCCTCATTACCGGGTGGCCCCATGAGGGCTCCCGAGACACTGCCCTGGAGGTCAACCCGATGACCGCATCGCCTGACGACATCAATCCGCGTCACCAACTCTCGCCGTTGGCCTGCGACAGTGCCAGCCTGCGCCAGTCGATCCGTGATGCACTCGTCCGCGAGGTGGGCAAGGATCCGGATCTGGCCACACCGCGGGACTGGCTGCACGCAGTCTCCTTCGCCATCCGCGAACGCATCATCGAACGCCGTGTGGTCACCCGCCGGCAGTTCGCCGAGGAGGACGTGAAACGCGTCTACTACCTGTCCATGGAGTACCTGATCGGGCGCATGCTGGAGGCCAACCTCCGCAACATGGGCATCTTCGAGGCCACCCAGCAGGCGCTCCAGGACCTCGGCGTCGATTTTCGAACCATTGCGCGGCTGGAGGAGGACGCGGCACTGGGCAACGGCGGCCTCGGGCGCCTGGCCGCCTGCATCCTGGAGTCCATGGCGACCCAGGGGTATCCCGGCTACGGCTACGGTATCCGCTACGAATTCGGCATGTTCCAGCAGCACATCGAGCACTTCCGCCAGGTGGAACACCCGGACAACTGGCTGCGCTTCGGCAATCCCTGGGAGTTCCCGCGGCCGGAGAAGGTCTTTCCGGTGCGCTTCTATGGCTACGTGATCGAGCACCACGAGTCCAATGGCGAGAACTGCTACACCTGGGAGGACGGCGAGCAGGTCCTGGCGATGGCCTACGACTACCCGACCGCCGGCTACGAACGCCGCAATGTGAACAACCTGCGCCTGTGGGCGGCGAAGGCCACGCGCAACTTCGACCTGCGCTACTTCAACGAGGGCGACTACATCCGCGCGGTCGCCGACAAGAGCGAATCCGAGACGATCTCGATGGTGCTCTACCCCAATGACGCCACGGCGATCGGCAGGGAACTGCGCCTGAAGCAGGAGTATTTCTTCGTCTCCGCCTCTCTGCAGGACATCTTCGACCGCAACCTCCAGCTCGGCTACGCGCTGGAGGATCTGCCGAACAAGGCGGCGATCCAGCTGAACGACACCCACCCGGCGATCGCCGTGGCCGAATTCATGCGTCTGCTGGTGGACGAGCACCATGTCCCCTGGCACAAGGCCTGGGACATCACCCGGCGAGTCTTTGCCTATACCAACCACACCCTGATGCCGGAGGCCCTGGAGACCTGGCCGGTGGCCCTGATGGAGCGCGTCCTGCCCCGGCACATGCTGATCATCTATCGCATCAACCACGAGTTCCTCGAAGAGGTCCGGCACCGCTTCCCGGGCGACCACGACCTGCTGGGGCGGCTGTCCATCATCGACGAGGGGCACGGTCGGCGCGTGCGCATGGCCCATCTGGCCGTGGTCGGCTCGCACAAGGTCAACGGGGTCGCCGCGCTGCACACGAGCCTGCTGAAGCAGACCCTGTTCGCGGACTTCTACCGGATCTGGCCCGAACGCTTCATCAACGTCACCAACGGCGTGACGCCGCGCCTGTGGATGATCCAGGCCAATCCCGGTCTGACCGCGCTGATCGAGTCCAGGATCGGCAGCGACTGGAAGTTCGATCTCGACCGCCTGAAGCAGTTCACGCCCTACGCCTCGGACGAGGCCACGCGTGCGGACTTCCGGGCGATCAAACGCAGCAACAAGGAACGGCTCGCGGGGCTGGTGAAGAATCGCACCGGCGTGGTGATCAGCCCGGAGGTGATGTATGACGTGCAGATCAAGCGCATCCACGAATACAAGCGCCAGCTGCTGAAGCTCCTGCATGTGATCGAACTGTACCAGCGCATCCGCGACGGCGAGGAGGTGCTGCCGCGGGTGGTGCTGTTCGCCGGCAAGGCGGCCCCCGGCTACCAGCGGGCGAAGGACATCATCCAGCTCATCAACGAGGTGGCCGACATCGTCAACAACGACCCCGCGGTGGGCGACCGTCTCAAGTGCGTGTTCTTCCCGAACTATGAGGTCAGCTCGGCGGCCATCATCATTCCCGCGGCCGATCTCTCGCAGCAGATCTCCACCGCCGGCTTCGAGGCCTCGGGCACCGGAAACATGAAGCTGGCGCTCAACGGTGCACTGACCATCGGCACCCTCGACGGCGCCAACATCGAGATTCGCGATGCCGTGGGGTCCGAGAACATCTTCATCTTCGGAATGACGGCCGCCGAGGTCAACGAGTACCGGGGCCAGCGGCACCCGCCCAGCGCCCACCTGGACTCGCATCCGCGCCTGCGCGGCATCGTCGATGCATTGCGCACCGGCTTCTTCGCCAACGGCGGGCGCGCGCTGCACGCGCAGATGGCGAGCTACCTGCTCGAGGAAGACCCGTTCTTCGTCCTGGCGGACTATGCCGCCTACAGCGAGGCCTGCACCAGGGCCGACAGCCTGTACGGGCACGCCGAGGCGTGGTCGGAGGCCGCCCTGCTCAATGTCGCGCGCATGAGCTACTTCTCGATCGACCGCACCGTGCGCGAGTACGCCGAAAACATCTGGGAGGTCACGCCCGAAGCCGTGCAGGCCCCCTGCCCCAAGGACCCGAACGAGTGCTGAAACCCTCGCGCCCCGCCGGACGACCGAAAGGGACCGGAAGGGCGTTTTTCACCACGAAGGACACGAAGCCCTCAGACGCGATGCAGGTCGCGTGGCGGAAGGTACTCGGTACGCGGGTGATCGTCTTCCTCGATGGCCTGCACGCCCTGCGCCTCAAGCGCGGCGATCAGTTCCTGCCCCAGGTCTCCGAGATGTTCCGCGTGCTGCTTCAGGCTGGTCAGCAGGTCGGAGGCCTCGAAGGCGTCCATCCGCACATGGGCCTGCTTGTCGGCGATCTCTTCAAGATTCATCGCGATTTCCTCCGCTGACTCAGTTCTCGATGCTCGGCTGTTTCGGCGCGTGCTCGTCGAAGGCATGCGGCGGCTGCCGGAACTCGTTATTGGACTGGGTGTAGGCCTCACCCAGGGCCGAGGACAGCGCCAGTGCCGCGTTGCGCATCTCCCGGGCCTTGCCGTTGATGGCCTTGGCCAGTTTCTGCCCCTGCTTGAGGTCGATGCTGAGGCGAAAGTGGTTGTCGTCGATCCGTTCGATCTTCATGGCGTCCTCCCGATTTGAGGGTCCGATGCTACGCGAGGCATGGCCTGCTGGCGGTAATCAGCATCGATCGCATGGTACCAGCGTCCAGCTCAAGGGACAGGAACCCGCGCGAAGAGATCGTGTTCCGTGGCATCCGTCACCTGCACCTCAAGGAAGGTACCGGGGGCCGCCTGCACACCCTCAACGAAGACCACCCCGTCGATCTCCGGGGCATCGGCAGGGGAGCGTGCGACCAGGATTCCATCCTCGGCAGTGCCGTCCACCAGCACGGTCTGGCGGCTGCCGATCTTTGCCTGCAGCCTCCCGGCGCTGATCCCGGCCTGCAACTGCATGAAGGCCTCCAGGCGTGCCTGCTTCTCGGCCTCGGGCACCGGATCGGCCAGCGCGTTGGCGGCGGCGCCCGCGACCGGCGAATAGGCGAAGGCCCCGACACGATCCAGCTGCGCCTCTTCCAGGAAGTCCAGCAGGGCCTCGAACTCGGCCTCGGTCTCGCCAGGGAAACCGACGATGAAGGTCGAGCGCAGGGTCAGGTCCGGGACCTGCTCCCGCCACAGCCGGATGCGCTCCAGCACCCGTTCCGCGGCGGCCGGACGGCGCATGGCCTTGAGCACCCGGGGATGGCCGTGCTGCAGGGGCATGTCCAGGTAGGGTAGCAGCCGGCCTTCCTGCATCAATGGAATCAGCCGGTCGACGTGGGGGTAGGGATAGACATAGTGCAGGCGCACCCAGATGCCCAGTTCCCCCAGGGCCGCGGCCAGGTTCGCGATATCGGACTGCAACGGACGACCGTTGTGGAAACCGGTACGGTAGCGGCTATCGACTCCGTAGGCCGAGGTGTCCTGGGAGATCACCAGCAGTTCGCGCACACCCGCTGCGGCAAGACGCTCGGCCTCGCCCAGGATATCGCCGATCGGCCGGCTGACCAGGTCTCCGCGCAGGCTCGGGATGATGCAGAAGCTGCAACGGTGGTTGCAGCCCTCGGAGATCTTGAGGTACGCATAATGGCGCGGCGTCAGCTTGATGCCCTGCGGCGGGACGAGGCTCTCGAAGGGATCGTGCGGTGGCGGCACCTGCCCGTGCACAGCGGCCATCACCTCCTCAAAGGCCTGCGGGCCCGTCACCGCGAGCACGCCCGGATGTGCCGCCTGGATCCTAGCGGCGTCCTTGCCAAGGCAACCGGTCACGACCACGCGGCCGTTTTCGGCCATGGCCTCGCCGATCGCGTCCAGGGACTCGGCAATGGCGCTGTCGATGAACCCGCAGGTGTTGACCACCACCAGGTCGGCGCCGGCATAGTCTGGCGCAATGCCGTAGCCCTCCGCGCGCAGCCGGGAGAGGATCTGCTCGGAGTCCACCAGGGCCTTCGGACAGCCCAGGCTGACGAAGCCGATACGCGGTTCAGGGCTTGACATTTTCACGGTCTTATTCACAAGGACTCCAGGGGCCGCACTTGCCGCGAGCCAGGATGGGGATGACGGACGAAGGATCACGTCATCGAAATAATTGTCATTATTTTCAACACGTTGAAGATATCGATCAAGAATTGACCAAGGCTCGGAAAGCGGCCTTCTGCAAGGGCTTCAGGACGCTAGTGACAATCCGTCCACAGAGTTATCCACAGCAACTGGGGAAAACCGGTCACCCCCCGAAGAGTCAGGCAGTTAGCGCGGGATGCCGGACGGGCCGACAGGACGCGCCCGCCACCTGGGGCGGAGGCGCCGCCACCGGGCGGCAGTGAGGGCCGCCCCATCAGTCCCGCGGCACAGGGGGCTTGCCAGGCACCCACCCACGCCGCTATTCTATTGCACTTTTCGCCGGAACCCGACCCGAGCCAGAAACATGAAAGCGAACATCCACCCGAAGTACAACGATGTCAAGGTCACCTGCAGCTGCGGGAATACCTTCGAGACGCGCTCCACCTTCTCAGGGGCCGAGATGCATCTCGACGTCTGCTCCCAGTGCCATCCCTTCTACACCGGCAAGCAGAAGATGCTCGACACCGCCGGGCAGGTCGACAAGTTCCGTCGCCGCTACGGCTTCTGAACCCTGCAACGGGGCGGCCACACGCCGCCCCGGATCACCAGAGCGATGCGCCCAGGCACCCCTCTCCAGGGTGCCTGTTGCATTTTTAGGACACGGCCCGCATCCTCGGTTAAGGGCCGGTTCAGTGCCAGCGCGCTAAGCTTCGGGGCAGGGTCGCCACCTTCCAGGCGACCTCCTGATGCGCGAGGTACTCCACCATGAAGCTCTGGCTGATTCCCCAGCACCCTGCCCGGCGATGGTCGCCATGGCCAACCATGGTGGCCCTGCTGACCGCACTGGCCCTGCTGTTGCCGGGCTGCGCCACCAACCCCGTCACGGGCCGCTCCCAGCTCATGCTGGTCTCCGAGGGCTCGGCCATTGCCGCATCGCGCCAGGCCTATGCCGAGATGCTCGCGCCGGCGCGCGAGGAAGACCGGATCGACAGCGACCCGCGCACCAAGCGCCGCGTGCAGGGCATCACCGAGCGCTTGGTCGCCCAGGCCGTGCGCTACCGCCCCGAGACAGCGGACTGGGACTGGGAGATGTCGGTGATCGATGAACCGGACACCATCAATGCCTTCGCGATGGCCGGCGGCAAGATGGCCATCTACACCGGGATCATCCAGCAACTCGAGCTCACCGACGATGAGCTGGCACAGATCATCGGCCACGAGATCGCACACGCCCTGTCGTCACACTCCGCCGAGAAGATGTCGGTGGCCCTGGCCAGCAACCTGGCGCTGGTGACCTACGCGGCAACCGGCGAACGCTCCGGACTCGCCATGACCGGCGCGGGGCTGGCGGCCGTGATCGCGGTGCAGCTGCCGAACAGCCGCCAGATGGAGGCCGAGGCCGACCGCATCGGGATCGAACTCGCGGCCCGGGCCGGCTTCCGGCCGGACGCCGCAGCCAGCCTCTGGAGCAAGATGGCGAACAAGTCGGCCACCCGCCAGCCGGTCTTCCTCAGCACCCACCCGGCACCGCAATCCCGCCAACGCGACCTGGCGGTACTCGCCAGCCAGATGCAGCCACTATATGAGCAGGCCCGGCGCGGCCCGCTCCCCACCCATCCGGTACGCTGAAGCGGCGGTTTCCGGCTCAGTGCGCGCCGCCGGGGAAGGCTTTAGACTGGGCCGCGTGGGGGCCCCGCCATGCGTGTCAGCAACCCCGCTGCCACGCAGAGTGACACCGGCCGGGGACCTTGGCCTGGCGCGGATCTGAACATACGCGCCGATGCCCTGTCCCAGATCGACGGGATGCGGTAACCCCTTGCCCCGAAACCAAGACCCGGAGGACGCAGACATGTTCAAGATCGCCATCATCGGTGCAGGGCGCGTCGGCGAGTCGACGGCCCAGTTCCTTGCCGAGTCCGATCTGGCGCGCGAGATCGCACTGCTGGACGTGCGCGAGGGCGCCGCGGCCGGAGCCGCACTGGACATCCAGGAGACCGCTCCCCTCTTCGGTTTCGACGCCCGTCTGATGGGCGATACCGACCCGGGCGTGATTGCCGGTGCGGAACTGGTCATCATCACCGCCGGGCTGCCGCGCAAGCCCGGGATGTCGCGTTCCGACGTCCTGGACAAGAACGTCGAGATCCTCGACGGCATCCTGGTCGATGTGATGCGCGAGGCACCGGACAGCCGCATCCTGGTGGTGTCCAACCCGGTGGACGTGCTCACCTACCGGGCCTGGCAGAAGACCGGCTGGGACCGCTCCCGGGTCTTCGGCCAGGCCGGTGTGCTCGACGCCTCCCGCATGGCGGCCTTCGTCGCGCTGGAGACCGGCCTGTCGACCCGCGACATCCACACCCTGGTGCTGGGCGGCCACGGCGACGCGATGGTGCCGATGCTGCGCTACTCGGGCATCAACGGCCTGCCCCTGCACCACTTCATGGACCAGGAGGCGATCGACCGCATCGTCGAGCGCACCCGCCACGGCGGCGCCGAGATCCTGGCCCTGAAACAGACCTCCAGCGCCTACGATGCGCCGGCAGCAGCCATCAAGGCCATGGTCGAGGCCATCGTGATCAACCGGCGGCGCGTCCTCCCGACCGTGGCCCTGCTGGACGGCGAGTACGGGGCAACCGACGTGGCCATGGGCGTGCCCTGCGTCCTGGGCTCGGGCGGCATGGAAAAGATCATCGAACTGGACCTGAACGCCGAGGAACAGAAGGCCTTCGCCGCCTCCCTGGCCGGCGTCCGCGCCGACATTGCCCGGATCCAGGGATGATCCCCGCTCCGGCTCCCGATCCAGCGCCGGGTTCCGGAGCAACACAGGCCGCTCCCGGTGCCGGGCCGGAGGTCGCGACCCTCGTCGACAGCAGCATCTTCGTGTTCCGGGCGTGGTTCTCCCGCGGCGAGCAGCCGGATGCCCAGGGGCGTCCCGGTGGCGCCGTGCACGGCTTCGCCCATTCCCTCTGCCAGTGGCTGCCGACGATCCCGGCCGGTCCGGTGGCCTTCGCCTTCGACACCAGCCTGCGCAGCGGTTTCCGCCACCGCATCTACCCTGCCTACAAGGCCCACCGCCCCCCCGCACCCGAGGCCCTGCGCGCCCAGTTCCAGCGCATCCGCGCGATCCTGGACTGCCTGGGCCTGGCGCAGCTGGCCCACCCGGAGTTCGAGGCGGACGATCTGATCGCCAGTCTCGCAGCCACGGCACGGGTGCACGGGTGCAGGGTCGAGGTGCTCAGCGCCGACAAGGATCTCACCCAGGTCATCCTGGGAAGCGAGGACCGACTGCGCGACCCGGAACGGGGCACCATGCTGTCCCGCGCCGACATCGAGCGGCGTCTGCGCATCCGTCCGGAACAGGTGGCGGACATGCTCGCTCTGGCCGGTGACCGCAGCGACAACATCCCGGGGCTCGCCGGGGTCGGTGCCAGCACCGCCGCGCGCATGTTGCGCCGGTTCGGAGACCTGGACGCGATCCTGGCCGATCCCGCGGCAATCCGGCACTGCAGGATCCGGGGCGCCGCGCGCATCGCCGAGCAGGTGGCGGCCGCAGGCGATGCCCTGCGGCTGGCGCGCCGACTCACCGGGCTGGTCACCGATATCGCCGGCCTGCCCGGCTGGGGCAGGATGTACCCGCGCGGCCCGCAACCCGGCGCAGTGGAGCGGCTGGAGGAACTCGGCGTCACGGTCGGCTACAGCCAGCGCCTGCCGGCGATTGCCGATGCCCTCCACCGCCGGAGTCAGGCACCGGTGGGGGTCCGACCATGAACGGCGCTGTGCGCCGCGGCCCGGCGCGGGGGCCAGGCCGTCTCGCTTGCGCCGCCGCCGTGCTGCTGGCGGCCCTGTGGCTGTGGCCCGCACCCCCGGCCATTGCCCATCCTCATACCTGGATCGACGTCGTCGTCGTGTTCGAGACCAACCCGGACGACGCGGTCACCGCGATGGAGCAGACCTGGATCATCGACCCGACCTACAGCCGGTATCTGCACGACGACGCGATGCAACAGTTCGAGGGCGCGACGCCGGAAGAGAAGCTGGCCAACCTGGGGGCCGAGATCCTCGACAACCTGGGCGAGTACCACTGGTACACCGAGGTCCATGCCGATGACCAGGGCATCGCGGTTCGGCCGGAGGGACCGCCGGAACTGGTCATGCGTGATGGCCGGATCCGGTTCCGGTTTCGCTTGACGCTCGCGCAGCCGCTGGATCCGCGCAGGCAGACCCTGCGCTATGCGGTCTACGATCCCACGTACTTCATCGAGGTATTGCACGAGCCCGCGACGCCGCCGCGGCTCGAACTGAGCACGGGCCCCTGCCGGCTGGACATCCTCAAGCCACGGCCCGACCCGGCGATCGTCGCCAGGGCGCTGGCCCTGGACTATAACCAGACCGGCGAGGCCGACCTCGGCCGTCACTTCGCCGAGACGGTCACGGCGCAGTGCGACTGACGTGGCCCGGGTGGTGCTGTTCAACAAGCCCTGGGGCGTGCTGACCCAGTTCACCGACCCCGCGGGCCGCCCGACGCTCGCCGACTTCATCCCCATCCCCGGCGTGCACGCGGCCGGACGGCTCGATCGCGACAGCGAGGGGCTGGTGGTCCTGACCGACGACGGCGGGTTGCAGGCCAGGCTCAGCAACCCCACGCACAGGACCAGCAAGACCTACTGGGTGCAGGTGGAGGGGATTCCCCCTCCAGAGGCGCTGCAGGCGCTGCGCGAGGGCGTGGAACTGCGCGACGGGCTCACGCGACCGGCGCGGGTCGAGGCGATCGACCCGCCCGAGCTCTGGGCGCGCGACCCCCCGGTGCGCACGCGGCGGCTGATCCCGACCCGGTGGCTCGCCATCACCCTGACCGAGGGACGCAACCGCCAGGTCCGACGCATGACGGCGGCGGTCGGCCACCCGACCCTGCGCCTCGTGCGCTACCGGGTCGCATCCTGGACCATCGACGGCATCGAGCCGGGACGCCATCTCGAGATCCAGACGGGCTGAGCGCAGAAGAAAAAACCCGATCCACCATTGCCCTGGACGGCCTTCTTCAGGAAGATAGGGAACACCTCGGACCTGCCTTCGGCAAGGAATCACTGCAATGCGGATCGGTACACTCGCAGTCGGCGTCGTCTGCCTCTTCCTGGCCGGCACCCTCGATGCGCGCCAGAGCAGCCCGGATGGTTACGGCTTCGAGCGCAGCATCTTCCTGCTGGCGGAGCGGGCACTCACCAAGAGCGACGACCGCGCCTTCCTGACCACCCGGCAGCTCCTGACCGGCTACCCCCTGCTGCAGTACCTCGACTACCGGCGCCTCGCGCGAAACCTCAGCGCCGCCGATCCCGAGGACATCGCCGCCTTTCTGGAGACCCACGATGACGGTCCGCTGGCGCGGATGCTGCGCGATCACTACCTGGACCACCTGGCCAAGGAACAGGAGTGGTCCCGGTTCCTCCGCTTCGCCGACTTCGGGGGTCCGCTTTCCACGGAATTGACCTGTTTCCACAAGCAGGCGCAACTAGAGACCGGGAAGCGGCGGGAAGCGCTGGTGGATGTCGAGACGATCTGGCTGCACGGTCGATCCCGGCCGACGGCCTGCGACCCGGTACTGGACGCCTGGCGCGCCGAGGGACGGCTCACCCCACGGCTCGCCTGGCAGCGCCTGGAGCTCGGACTGGACGCCGGCCAGACCGGTCTTGCCCGCTACCTGCGCCGCTATCTCTCGGCGGAGGATCGGTCCTGGGCGGACCGCTGGCTGGAACTGGAAGCCGCGCCGGGCCAGGTCACCCGTGCCGGCTTCCGCAGCGGTGACCACCGCGCAGCCGGAACCATGCTCGAACGCGCCTTCCTGGGCCTGATCCGGAGCGAGCCCGAAGAGGCACTGGCTGCGTGGATGTCCCACGGCCAGCAGCTGGACCTGGACCCGCAGGCGCAGGCGCGGATCCAGCATGCGCTGGCCCTGCGCCTGGCCGTGCGCGGCCTTCCGGAGACCCTGCCCTTCATGGCCTCGCTGCCCGACGCGGTCTTCGATGATCAACTGCGGCAGTGGCAGTTGCGCTCGGGGCTCCGGGATCATGACTGGAACACGGTATTGACCGCGATCGAGGGCATGACCCCGGACACCGCTGCACAGGCACAGTGGCAGTACTGGCGAGCCCGGGCCCTGGAGCAGCTGGGTCACGGCGACGAGGCGCGACAGGCCTACCTCGAGGCGGCGCGCGAGCGCAACTTCCATGGCTTCCTGGCGGCGGATCGCCTTGGGCAGCCCTACCGCATCGGCCACGAACCGCTGTCGGTCCCCGCCGCCCTGGAGGAACGGGTGGCGGGCATCCCGGCGATCCAGCGCATGCGCGAACTCGTGCTGCTGGAGCGCTTCGCCGAGGCGCGCCGGGAGTGGTCGCACATGATCAACGATCTCTCCATGCAGGAGCAGGAGGCCGCAGCGCGCATCTTTGCCGACTGGGGCTGGCACGACCGGGCCATCTTCACCGTGGCGCGCGCCCGCAACTGGGGCGACATCGACCTGCGTTTCCCGCTCGCCTTTGCCGACCTGATCCTTGACGGCGCCCGCCACCAGGACATCGACCCGGCCTGGGCCATGGCCATCGCCCGGCAGGAGAGCGCATTCCTGCATGACGTACGCTCCGGCGCCGGAGCCCTCGGAATCATGCAGATCATGCCCGCAACCGGCCGCTCCGTGGCCGCCGCCGCCGGGGTGCGGGTACGCAACAACCACGACATCCTCGACCCCGCCAACAATACCCGCCTGGGCACCTATTACCTGCGCCGCAACCTGGACGGCTTCGGCGGCCACAGCATGCTTTCCACCGCCGCCTACAACGCCGGCGCCCACCGGGTGCGCTCCTGGCTGCCGGAGGCGGGCCGGATCGATCCTGACATCTGGGCCGAACTGATCCCCTTCCACGAGACCCGGGACTACGTGCAGCGGGTGTTCGCCTACCGCATCATCTACGCGGTTCGGCTGGGGCTCACACCCCCGTCCCTGAGCACCCTGCTGTTCCCGGTCACCCCCCAGGAGCAGCTGGCCGGAGCCCGCGAGCAGCACCTGGCCGGCCTGGACGTCCCCGGCCCGCTGCAGATCGCCGAGCGGGACTTCTGCGACGCCCCCGGCTACACCTCCGAACGCTGTCTGTAGGGCGTTTTTCACCACGAAGACCGCGAAGACACGAAGGTTTCCAGAGATGAGCATCCGTTCGGCCTGGGGAAGGGCTTTTTCACCGGGAAGATCGGTAAGAACGGGAAGGTTTTGAGGGAGGAGCGTCTGGCCCGTTTCCTCGCCGGGGTCTCCGTGAGCAGCCATCACCGATCACGAAGCCCGGTTCGCCCGCCCCACACCCAAACCCCATTCCCCTCTTCGTGGTCTTCGCGGTCTTCGTGGTAAACCAAGCCCTTGCCCTCGCCCGGCCTGGGGAAAGGGCTTTTCACCACGAAGACCACGAAGGCACGAAGGTTTTGAGAGGATGCCCCTGCCGCATTCTCTCGATAACGGTCACGACGAGGGGCCACCGGCGATCATGAAACGCTGCTTCACTCCCGCGGGTTGCGCGTACCACGCACCAAACCCCATATCCCTCTTCCCGTTCTTCCCGATCTTCCCGGTAAATCAGTCCCTTGGCGTCGCCCGGCCTCGGAAAAAGCCTTTTCACCGGGAAGAACGGGAAGGTTTTGAGGGCGGTGTGTCGGGCCCATGGTTCTCTTCGTGTCTTCGTGTGCTTCGTGGTGAAATAAATGAGA
>JAWLFM010000263.1:0-3704 GCA_041685565.1 Thioalkalivibrio sp. | reverse complement strand
CCGGTTGCTCGAGGTGCTGGATGGCCTTGAACCCGCGCAGTCAGGGGAATTTTTTGATTACGAAGGACGGCAGCTTCCCTTCTGATTCTTCAGGGTTGCAATCCCTTTGCACCGGTTCTGCGGCGTGACCAGGATTCAGCGGAGCCAACTGATGGATGGCGCCATTCACCTTGAACGATGGCCTGAAACTGGGAATTCCCGTCTTTCGCGGAAGCGGATCGGCCCGCCCGGATGGCTGACCGGTGTGGGTCGATTCGGGACCCCGATAGCCGTTATTGGCGATGGTCGCACGAACCCGTCGGTCAGCGGGTAAGGAGCACCACGGTGTGTGCTGAAAGAGGCCATAGCAAGACCCTTGGGTTGGCGGTATCCGAAAGCATGTGCCCGCTTGCCGTTGCGGGTCACCGCTGGGTAAATCGCAGGGTGGCCGGGATGCGACGTGGCCGGGCTGGAAGGCAACGGCTCAGCGCCTTTGGCGGCATTGGCCCTGCCGGACCGGCCGGTGCGCCGAGCCCCGGCAGAGACACCCGGGTCGGTTTATCGCCCGAGATGACGCAGGTGGATGCCTTCCCAGTCGATCGACTCGTCGGGCAGAAGCGTGACCGCGTTTGGGACGTAAGAATGGGTGTCGATCGGTTCGAGGAACAGACGCACCCCGCCTTCCGGCGAGACCTCCAGCAGGTAGACTCTGAGCCCCGCCGCCGATAGTTCCCCGACTTGCCAAGGCCACAGTGCGACGTGGTTACGTCCCGGCCCCCACTGCCCGTCCCGCCAAAAAATCTCAACAGGCGCCGCCATCGGCTCCGCTTCCGGCGGTTGACCACCCAGCTCGTCCGAAGCCCACAGGCGCACCGTTCCATCGGGCACAGGGAGCCATTCACGCGCGTCGAACCCTGCAGTCACGGCAGCCTGCGGAAAGTCCAGCTCGTAACCCGCCAGCTCCAGCCGAAACTCACTGATCGCCGTGAAAACCCGGCCGAGTTCCCGAGTCAGGATGTTGGCCCCGTTCCAGTCCCGTTCCATGGAACGAACCTCCTGTGGGGTGACCGGGGTCGGAGTATCGACACAGCGCCCGATCCAGACCCGATTGCCCTGCGCCCGGCTGCACAGATCCCCGGTTCGGACGCGCGCCGGCAGACTACGCAGGAGACCGTCCAGGTCCACCTGTTCTGGAAGCGAACTCAGCCCGGCGACGTCATAGTCGATCTCCAGTGCCTGCGCGCCACGTTCCAGACCGGCCTGTGGCCAGTCCATGGATGCCAGGGTCTGGTCACCGCGGCGGACCTCCAGGGTTACCCGGTCAACGTTGACCCGGTCGACCAGGCGATCGGCACCTCCTGGTCGCATAGGCCCAGCGTCCCCGGCCAAGGCACGCAGCAGCGCGAGCTCGCGGTAGCTCTCATCCGTCTCCCGCTCGGGCCAGGTAACATGCAAGGAGAGCACGCTGCCGTCATGCTGGAAGTGCATTCCTGCACCATCGGGCAGCGTACGGGTCGCCAGGTCCTCGACCGCCTGAGGAAGTCCGGCGCGCTCGATCTGCAACGCGCGGTATTCCTGCAAAACACCCAGGATCGGCAGACCGGCCAGGCTCACAAGCGCCGCCACCGCGACTCGAGCGAGAAAGCGCAAACGCCCCTGTGCCAGCCAGCGTTCCCCTGGGTGCCGGTAGAGCACGGCAAAGGCCACAGCGGGCAACCACCATCCCAGGCTGATGACGATCCCGAAGCCGATACCGTCCCAACCCGTAATACCCATCGCGGCGCGAAACCAGTACACGCTGGTAAAAACCACCACAACCAGCGCAATCGCCACGAAATCCCCGAAGGTTCGATCCGGGGTGGCCGGCGGGACTCGGGAAAAAACGAGGTTGGCGGCCGAGGCAAGGGTAACCACACCCAGAAACGCCACCAGCAGACCCTCGCGCAGGATGGCGGATGGCACTAGGCCCGCAAGCGCTGAGAACATGAGGATCAGGGCAATGGGGTAGAACCAGCCAGAACCCTGGAAACCCCGGAGCCTGGCAGGACTCCAAATCGTCGTCGTTCTGTTGACCATCGCGTGTCAGCGATTGCCTGCGTCGAAGCGCCAACTCTTCAGGCTGCTGCCACCGCCTTCCGCGCGCGGGCGCGCAGCGCAGGCGACCAGTTCGTCGTCGCCGCGCCAGGCAAAGGCGTAGACCCTGCCGTCCAGCAGATCCGGCTGCCCCGGCTTCTCGAGGACGAAGCTGCGGGTTGGCCGGGCGAAGCGCCAGCTCGTCTCCTCGTGCAGTGTATAGGCCAGCCGCGCTCGGGAATCCGACCAGGCGTATCTTCCGACCGTAACCTGATCGGACAGTGAGCTGCGGGCCTCGTGGCGGACTAGCAGACGACCATTGGCAAGGCGCAGTTCGACCGCGCAGCAACCGTCACGAAGGACTTGAAGTCCGCCACGGGCTTCGGCGGGGATGACGACCTCGCGGTGCGATTGCCATTCGACCTCGGGCGGACGGCGGCAGGACTCGGGCGGCGCGGAGACCGGAACCAGTTCCGAGTCGGGTCCGATGTCGGCCCGATACCAAGGGCGTTCCGCATCACCTCGCCGGCCCGAGCTGCGCACGAATACGCCTTGTCCGGCGTCATCCCAGCACAGGCTGGACGGAGAGAAGGATGGGCCCTCAACGCGGTCGGCCGGCCCCGCGGGCAGAACCAGCCGCCGGACATCAAGCTCCAGCAGTGCCGGCGATATGATCGGAGAGCGCCTGCCGGTGTCGGCATCGTTGTGAAAATACCGGGTCCAGAACAGCATCCAGTCCCGGTCTGCCGAAAAACTGACCACGGGAACGGGACTGCAGTACACCGAGCCGAGGTCGACCAGCCACTCTCCGGCTTTGTCCGGCGTATCGACCGATGCCGTGCAGGCCGTGACAAGTAGCGCCGCCGCACCAAGCAGAAGACCGCGACCACCTCCGAAATGGCGGGCGGTCAAAGGATTTTGGGATGGGTTCAGGATCGACATGGTTCGTATGGGGTGTAAGGCTGGCGTTCAGTGTTTCGGGCCTGTGGCGGCAATGGTTCTTCGAGTGTACGGCGCGTCAACGCTTTTTTCCCCTCGGATCAAAGAGGCCTGGCGTCCCGCAACATGACCGCAGTCCGCTGTACAGATCCGGCAGGGCTTGGCTATATTTCGCGAAGCCTCCGGGGAGTAGTCGCTCCGGCCACCCCCCCTGGATGATCCCGAGAGGGACCGCGATCCAAATCGTCATGGGGTCGCCCCGTCTCCGATTCGGCGCGGATTTAAGGCCATCGCGCCTTCGCCTGCCGGCAAGGATTCGCCGCGTGCGTGATCGGTGCGATCGTGCACCGGGCGCGGCGACCGAAGTCGCGCTGCGCAAAAACCGCGGCGTTTCGGTGTAGCCCATCATCCCCGACCCTCCGCAGGTCGAGCAGGATGCGACGGGGCCGGCATCCGGTGCCTGAGTCTAAGAATTTGGCATGCCTGCTGACAGAAACCAATTGAATCCGATTCTGGGCCATGGTGCTCTACTCCGCTCTGGGTGTAGGTTCAGCCTACGCCCGGTGGTGGCTCACAGAGTGAGCCTGCGGAGCATCCGTGATAATCAGGTGCTATTATGACGCGCAACTACGCGACTACCTCCGTAAGAGCGATTTCCATTCGCCATGCCCGTTTTTCCTCCGCTGTGGGGTCGACGGAACCGCTTCGCGGTA
>JAWLFM010000262.1:0-3705 GCA_041685565.1 Thioalkalivibrio sp. | reverse complement strand
ATCAGCCCACGCAGAAACGTGTCGACCCGGGTCGCCTGGAGACTCATCCCGCCAAAACGATTTCACTTCGCGGATAGAATATCCGGTGCAAGGGTGGCAAGGTGGCGAAAAATCGGGCGACGAACAAGGCTTATGGAACAAAGTCCCGGAAAAATGGCCACCAATGCGTCAGATATTCCTGCCTTCTTTCGATATTGGGGTAAAGCCGACAACAAGTTTGCAAGAGACGCCCCCTGTCACCTGTTACCGTTTCACGCCCTGGACGTTGCAGCAGTTGGCCACGTGCTGCTGCACGCTTCTCCGGTCCGAACCAGGTTGCTGGCGGACAGCCTGCACATGGATGCGGAGACGCTGGTTTCTTTCTTCGTTTACTCCCTCGCCCTTCACGATCTGGGAAAGTTCGCCCGTTCCTTTCAGGGGCTCGCTAGCCCACCACTTCCGTTCCTGGTTCAGCCTGCCGCGCTGCCTTACAGGGAAAGGCACGACAGTCTCGGGGCGCAGGCCTGGTATGAAAAGCTGCTGATCCCAAGGTTGCATGAACGCCAGCAAGCCGGGGCATCGAGGCTGGACTTGATGGACGAGGAAGACGCATTGAGCCTGTGGATGGGCTGTTTCTTCGGACACCACGGCAAGCCGGTCCAGCGTGGCGGCGCACCGCTCAACGCGGCCTTCCTGGAGGAGGATCTGCGAGCCCTGGCAGCCTTTGCGCGAGCTACGGAAGGCCTGCTGCAGCCCGCATGGCCCAGCGAACTGCTCGGTGACGAAGCATGGCGCAAAGAGGTTCTGGCGCCCGCAAGCTGGCAGATCGCCGGCCTGGCCGTGCTCGCCGACTGGCTGGGTTCGAATGCGGATATCTTTGCCTATCAGGCCGAACCGGCACCGCTGGAACAATACTGGGATGAAACGGCCCTGCCACGAGCCCGCCGGGCCCTGGCAGAAACGGGCCTCCTTCATCACCCACACCCGGTTTCCTACCCCGGCTTTACGTCGGCCTTCGGATTCCGGCCCACTCCCCTCCAGGCCTGGGCCGAGACGGTACCGCTCGCCGAAGCTCCTCAGTTGTTTCTTCTGGAGGATATTACCGGTGCCGGCAAAACCGAAGCCGCCCTGACCCTGGCGCACCGTCTGCTCGCAGAATGTCAGCACGAGGGCCTCTACTTCGGCCTGCCCACCATGGCGACTTCCAACGCCATGTACCGGCGCCTGGGTGGCTACTATCGCCGTCTCTATTCGCCTGATGCCGAGCCCTCACTGATCCTTGCACACGGCGCACGGGACCTGAACGAAGCCTTCCGGCAATCCGTTGTTCTCTCCACCAGCTACGATGCCCCTTACACACGCACCGAAGACAGCGCAGGCAGCGCCTGCCGCGCGTGGCTCGCCGACAACCGCAAGAAGGCCCTGCTGGCCGAGGTGGGCGTGGGCACCATCGACCAGGCCCTGCTCGCTGTCCTCCCGCGCAAGCATCAGCCCCTCCGCCTGCTCGGGCTCGCCAGGAAGGTGCTGATCGTCGACGAAGTCCATGCCTACGACACCTATACCAGCCATCTGCTCAAGGCCTTGCTGGACGCCCACGCGCGACAGGGCGGGTCGGCCATCCTGCTCTCCGCCACCATGCCGAGGATCTTGCGGGAGGACCTCGTTGGTGCCTGGCAGCAAGGCCGCGGTGAAAACACCGCTGGAACCCTGAACAACGACAGCTTTCCGCTGGCCACCCACGTGCAGGGCGCTGAAGTCGACGAAACACCGCTGGCAGCCAGCCACTTCAGTGGTCGCAACCTGCCGGTGGAATTCGTCCACACCACCGAAGAGGCCCTGGACCTCGTACTCGATGCCGCCCGCGAAGGCCGCTGCGCATGCTGGATCCGCAATACCGTGGACGATGCCATCGCGGCCTACCAGCAGGTGAGCGAACAACTCGCGTCGCCGGAACAGGCCATGCTGTTCCATGCCCGCTTCACGATGGCGGATCGCCAGCGCATCGAAAACGCTGCCCTGCAGCGCTTCGGCTCCGACTCCACGGCCGCAGACAGGCAGGGCCAGGTGCTGGTCGCCACGCAAGTGGTCGAACAAAGCCTGGACCTGGATTTCGATGTCCTGGTCACCGACCTGGCCCCGATCGACCTCGTCATCCAGCGCGCCGGCCGGCTCCAACGACACCGGCGCGATACCCGGGGCAACCGTGTGGATCACGCTCCGGCCGGAGAGGATCGCGCGGCCCCAACCCTCCACGTGCTGGCTCCGGAATGGACCGACTCCCCGGATCCGGACTGGCTGCCACCGCCATTGCGCGGCACCGGCTACGTCTACCCCGACACCACACAGCTCTGGAATACCTGCCGCATCCTGCGCGAAGAAGGGGCCATCCGCCTTCCCGAGCGGGCGCGGACCCTCCTCGAGGCCGTCCACGGCGACACCCACGTGCTCCCGGAAGGCCTCCAGGACACTCACTACAAGGACTACGCCGAGCAGAACGTCGCCCGGTCGGTGGCCCGCTTCAATGCACTCCAGCCGGAACAGGGATACCAGATCCAGCTCGACGGAGCCGGTTGGGACGACGACCAGGAACTGGGTACACGACTCAGTAACGAGAAGACCATTTCTGTCGCCCTGGTGAAGGAGACTGATGGCCGCCTGTTACCGCTGCACGAGCACGAGCGACACCCATGGGCCATGAGCACGGTACAGCTGCGGGAAAGTCAGGCACGCCGACTGCCGCCCCTGCCACAGGCACTGGAAACGCAGGCGGACCGCCTGCGGGAAATGCACCGCTTTCTCCGCGACACGCAGCTCTGGAAACCGGATGAACACGATGAAGCTACGTATGACGCGGATTTTGGCGTGGTTTTCCCCGCAAACGGCGGGGAACGTCACAACCCTCACGGATAAACCATCCCGCTAACGGGTTCAGCCTCGCAAAGGCGAGGAACGCGCGGGCAGTGTAGCATTTCGGATGCATAGGCGCCTTTACAATCCCACTAACCTTTGACTTCGATGCGGGAGGTGGTTACGCTCTGAGTGAGCCCATGGAATTTCGAGGGGAAAAGAGATGCCGAGAGAGAACCACCCACGCACAGCCAAGGTGCAGTGTCGCTCAACCCGCGGGGACTGCCGACTGGAAACCCTCAGGCGCAAGATTGCCGTTGAGTATGACCTTCCGCCGGAGTGCCTCCGCCTGGTCAACCCGGATGGCCGAGTCGCCCGCCGAGACAAACGCCTGGCTCAGCTTCGGCAAGATTACGGGAGAAACGCCAAATGAACCTGATTAACGACCCCTGGCTGCCGTTTCGGCGGCGCGATGGCGGGGTGGAATACGGCCCGCCCGCGGCTGTGGCCAACCCGGAATTCGTTGACCTTGCACTGCCCCGCGCGGATTTTCAGGGGTCGGCCTGGCAGTTCCTGATCGGGTTGCTGCAGACCGCCAGCGCTCCGGCCAGCCGCAAGCAGTGGCTGCAGATGTGGATGGAACTGCCATCGAAGGACGACCTGCAGGCGCGGTTCGCCCCGTATGCCGGAACATTCGAACTGTTCAGCGACGGTCCCCGCTTCATGCAGGACCTGGATCCGATGGAACAGGCCAAAACGGTCTCGGTCGCAGGTCTCCTCATCGAGGCTCCCGGCGAACAGGGCCTGAAACAGAACACCGATCACTTCGTAAAGCGTGGCGTGGGCGAGGAGATGTGTCCCCATTGCGCCGGCCTCGCC
>JAWLFM010000261.1:0-3744 GCA_041685565.1 Thioalkalivibrio sp. | reverse complement strand
GGTCGGGCAGGTCACCGGTCTGGCCTGGACCGAGGTCGGGGGTGAGCTCCTGACCATCGAGTCCTCCGTGGTACCGGGCAAGGGCAAGACCCTGCAGACCGGCAAGCTCGGTGATGTGATGCAGGAATCCATCCAGGCGGCATTGACCGTGGTGCGCAGCCGTGCGGCGGCGCTGGGCCTGGCGGAGAACTTCCACGAGAAGACCGACCTGCACATCCACGTGCCGGAGGGTGCGACGCCCAAGGATGGCCCCAGTGCGGGAATCGGGATGTGCACGGCGATCGTCTCGGCGCTGACCGGCATCCCCGTCCGGGCCGATGTGGCGATGACCGGCGAGATTACCTTGCGCGGCCAGGTGCTGCCGATCGGCGGCCTGAAGGAGAAGCTGCTGGCGGCCCACCGCGGCGGTATCCGCACGGTGCTGATCCCGGAGGAGAACGAAAAGGATCTCGTGGATATTCCGAAGAATATCAAGGCGAAACTGGATATTCGTCCGGTGCGCTGGATCGACGAGGTCCTGGCGGTGGCGCTGACCCACATGCCCGAGGCACTCGGTAGCGAGCCCGCGCCGAAGGTGGCCGAGGTTGCGAAGAGCGGCGGTGAGCCCCGGCGGAGGAACGTGCGCCACCACTAGGCAGGGCAGGAAACCGTGTCAATTTCGGCCGCAGACGTCTATTCTCCGTTTGCGGCCGGTTTTTTGGGCTCCCAGGGGGCACGCTTGCCATGACCGTGCGCGCGATATGAGAATAGGGGAGCACCGCGACTCGTAGACGGTATGCAGGCGAACATGCCGTCTGTTCTTCTCCGGGGCAACTTGGCACCCCGCCGTATAACACGCATAAAAAGGAATCCCGTGCATGAATAAATCCGAACTGATCGAAGCGATTGCCGACAAGGCTGATGTTCCCAAGGCCCAGGCCAGCCGTGTGCTGGACGCGATGGCCAGCGTCGTGGGCGATGCCCTTGCCGAAGGCAATCAGGTGTCCTTGGTGGGTTTTGGTACCTTCCTGGTTCGCGAGCGCCCGGCCCGCAGCGGACGCAACCCCCGTACCGGTGAGACCATCCAGATCGCAGCCTCCAAGAGCCCGTCGTTCAAGGCTGGCAAAGCCCTCAAGGATCGCGTAAACTAGCGCGTTTTCCGGGGTGCTTAGCTCAGCTGGTAGAGCGTCGCCCTTACAAGGCGAATGTCGGCGGTTCGATCCCGTCAGCACCCACCAAAAAGGCTCGCCATAGAAAGGCCTGGAATAGATCTGGAGCGGTAGTTCAGTTGGTTAGAATACCGGCCTGTCACGCCGGGGGTCGCGGGTTCGAGTCCCGTCCGCTCCGCCAATTAGCGTTAAGAATCAGGCACCTGCGGGTGCCTTTTTCTTGGGCCCGACATCGGACCCATCACTCCTGAGCGCTGAAGGCGATTGCGTCGACCAGTGGGCTGCAGCGGCCAGTCAGCGGGAGCGGATGAGAGGCTGAAGTCGCACGTAAAGCTGAGACGGGAAACGAGCCTTTTGCAGCGATCTCGAGATCTGTTCGAACCGGGGCGGTGCGAAGGAAGCGGGCTTCCGCGAGATCAAGCAGGAGATCGGCAGCGCCCGGACGCAGACGCGCAACCCCAAATGCCGTCACCAGGCACTTGAACTTCTGCATGGCGACGACCACCATCACGCGGATCTGTGGTGCCCGCCGCTTCATGGCCGCGCCGGGGCGCTAACCGATACTGGAACGCACCGAATATGCCTTTGGGGACCTGTGCCGGGCGCTGGCCCGCGACCTTGCCGGAGGGGATTTTGGTAGCGAATGCCGAGAATCCGGCAAGTCGAACGGAAATCTCCTGATCGCAACAGTCATGGAACGGGCCGCGTGACGGGATGGGGAGACTTCTGAGATGGTATTGGCAACCTCAAAAGGATGGTGACCAAATGACACCTGAAAATAACAAGGTAGTGCTCCTGGACGGAGGTATGGGCCAAGAGCTCCGGAGGCGTAGCAGCCGTCCCGCGACACCGCTATGGTCGGCGCAGGTCATGCTGGATGAACCGCATCTGGTAACGGCCGCACACCGCGACTTCATTGATGCCGGCGCCCGGGTCATCACGGTCAACACCTATAGCGCGACACCGCAGCGCCTTGCGCGAGACGGTAATCCCGAGATGTTCGAGCCGCTTCATGCTGCCGCGCTCAAGGCCGCCCACAAGGCGCGCGAAGAAAGCGGCCAGGATGTGCGCATCGCCGGCTGTCTTCCTCCGTTGGTCGGAAGTTATCACCCGGAGGTCGTGCCGGATGACGCCACCTGCCTGCGTGACTACCGTCGAATCGTGGAGCTTCAGGCAGCAGGGGTCGATCTATTTCTCTGCGAAACGATGTCGCTCGCCCGGGAGGCCCGTGCGGCAACCATCGCGGCTGCGGAAAGCGGCCTCCCCGTGTGGGTCTCTTTCACGGTGGACGACAGCGATGGCACGCGCCTGCGCTCCGGCGAGGGACTGGTACAGGCGGCCGAGGAGGTCGTGAATGCCGGCGCTGAGCGGGTATTGGTCAATTGTTCGGTACCTGAGGCGGTGACCGCAGGAATGGATGAGCTTGCAAAAGTGGGTATGCCATTTGGCGGCTACGCCAACGGCTTTACTTCCGTGGCCCCACTGCAACCGGGCGGTACGGTCGATTCGCTGGAGGCGCGCACCGATCTTGACCCCGCCGGCTACGCCGAGCACGCGCTTCGGTGGATCAAGCAGGGAGCGACCGTAGTGGGAGGCTGCTGTGAGGTTGGCCCCACTCACATTGCCGCTCTCGCCGAGAGACTGACCGCACAAGGATACCGTCTCGTGGCTTCCTGAATGCTTGCAAAACCGTGAAGGTCCTGGCTGCTCCCGTCGGAAGAGTTCAGGCCAGCGCCTTCAGCGGCGGACGGCATTGCAGTTCGGATGATGTAGCCCGGCTACCGACCGCCCCTTGTCAGCATGCAAGATCGACGCGACCGCGAACGTGCGATGCGTGCAGCGATTCCCTACACGACCGGAGCACACATGACGCAAGCCCTGAACATGGATCTAGCCCAGTCGGTGGTCGTGGAGACGGCGGCAATGCCCTGGAGTGGCAGCCGCGCCGACGGCGTGGTGCGCAAGCCGCTGGAGCGGGAGCAGGCCGAGTCCGGCCGTGCAACCAGCATCGTCCAGTTCGAGCCCGGCGCCCGGTTCCCGCCGCACACGCATGCGCTGGGCGAGGAGATCCTGGTGCTCGACGGCGTATTCTCCGATGACACCGGCGACTATCCCGCCGGAACCTACCTGCGTAACCCGCCCGGTTCCCGCCACGCGCCGCACTCGGACCCTGGTTGCACGTTGTTCGTGAAGCTCGAACAGTTCGCACCCGAGGACCGCGAGAAGGTGGTGGTGGATACCTACGCCGCATCCTTCCAGCCGGGCATCGGAGGTCTGCGCGTGCTGCATCTGCACAGCTTCGAGAACCAACATACGGCGCTGGTGCATTGGCCGGCCGGAGAGCATTTTCAGCCCCACCGGCACTGGGGCGGTGAGGAGATCCTGGTGTTGTCGGGCGAGTTCATCGACGAACACGGGCGTTATCCCACCGGGACGTGGATGCGCAGTCCGCACCTCAGCCAGCACAACCCCTGGGTCGAGCAGGAGACCCTGATCTACGTGAAGACCGGTCACCTGTGATTCCGGGTGCCTCGATCTGTTCGAGATGCTTGGAGGCGACGGTGTCGACCGCGCAACAATAGGTTTTGGACCGCCT
>JAWLFM010000260.1:0-3745 GCA_041685565.1 Thioalkalivibrio sp. | reverse complement strand
CCTCGGGGCTCAGGGCCACCGGCTGGCGCACGCCGTCGATCACGACGAAGTCGTTGCCCAGGCCATGCATCTTGGTGAAGGCCAGCCTCATGACTGCGCCAGCGGCCGCGAGCGCATCAAAGGCGTCCCCAGGCGACCAGGTGCCGGTCGCTGACCTGCTCGACGCGGAACCCGTCCAGGCCCGCTTCGTTCAGCTGGGCCCTGACCTCCTCCGGGGTGAATGCCGCATGCAGGGAGTTCTCGAAGTCGCGACGCAGCACCTCGGGGGCATCGGCCGCATGCTCCGCGACCAGGGTCCGAACCCGCGCCGGCGAGTCCGGACGGCAGAGGTCCATCACGAAGACGGCTGCACCCGGCGCCCCATCGCGGATGACCACGGCCCACAGGGCCCGCGGGTCGTGCAGGTGATGCAGCAGGCTGTTGGAGATGATGGTCTCGTAGGGGGCCCCGGGGCCCACGGCCTCGGGCAGCAGGCCCCGGGACAGGTTCACCCGGAACCCCGCCGGATGCCGGCGGCACAGGTCGGCTCCGGCGGCGAGCATCGCTGGCGCGCCGTCGATGCCATGCACCATGCAGGCGGGGTAGCGCCCGGCGAAGCGCAGGCTGACGTCCCCGGGGCCGCAGCCGAGATCCAGCACCAGCCCGTTGACCGGACCGGGGAAGCGTTCCGCGAACAGGTCCACGAAGTGCTCGTGCGGTTCGCTGAAGTCGGCCTCGGCATAGGCGTGCGCCTGCGCGTCGTCGAGCATCAACTCCGGCTCGGGCCGGCGCTCCATCAGTCGTCCTCCGGTAGCAGGCTCTCGCGCATCATCAGGTGGTCCACCTGCTCGCGCCGGTTCACGATGAAGAAATGCCCGCCATCGATCATCACCTCCGGGGGCCGCGGTCGGCTGTTGTAATTGCCCGCCATCACGAAGCCGTAGGCCCCGGCGGAACGCACCGCCAGCAGGTCGCCCTCGGCCAGGGCCAGTTCCCGCTCGCGACCCAGGAAGTCGCCGGTCTCGCACACCGGGCCGACCACGTCATAGATCCGTGCCGCCCCGGCGCGCGGCCGCACCGGCACGATCTCCTGCCAGGCACCGTACAGTGCGGGTCGGAGCAGGTCGTTCATCGCACCGTCGACGATGGCGAAGTCCTTGTGCGCGGTATGCTTCAGGAAGGCGACCCGGGTCAGAAAGACCCCGGCGTTGGCCGCGATCGCGCGCCCCGGCTCGAGCATCACCTTCAGCGGCCGCTGCCCAAGGACCTCGCGCAAGGCGGCGGCATAGGCGGCCGGCTCCGGGGGCGTCTCGTCCCGGTAACGCACCCCCAGGCCACCGCCGACGTCGATGTGCTCCAGACCGATGCCCTCCCCCTCCAGGGCATCCACCAGGGCGAGCACCCGCCGCAGGGCGTCGGTGAAGGGCGTCAGCCGCGTCAGCTGGGAGCCGATGTGGAAACCCACGCCGCGGATATCGACGTGCGCCAGCCGCGCGGCCTCGCGGTAGAGCGCCGGTGCCGCGTCGATATCCACCCCGAACTTGTTCTCGCGCAGGCCAGTCGCGATATAGGGGTGGGTCTCGGCATCGACGTCCGGGTTCACCCGGATGGAGACCGGCGCGCGCAGGCCCAGCTCCCCCGCCACCCGGTCCAGCAGGGCGAGTTCCGGCTGCGACTCCACGTTGAAGCAGTGAATCCCGACCTGCAGGGCACGGCGCAGTTCCGCCGGCGTCTTGCCGACCCCGGAAAACACCACCCGCCCCGGTTCCCCACCGGCGCGCAGCACGCGCTCCAGTTCGCCCCCGGAGACGATATCGAAGCCCGCGCCGAGACGTGCCAGCACATCCAGCACCGCCAGGCTGGAATTGGCCTTCACGGCAAAACAGACCTGGTGCGGCATGCCCTCCAGGGCCCGGGTGAAGGCAAGGTAATGCCGGGTCAGCGTGGCCCGGGAATAGACGTAGGCCGGTGACCCCACGGCCTCGGCGAGATCCTCCAGGGATACGTCCTCACCATGCAGCACGCCGTCGCGAAGCCCGAAGTGATCCATCAGCGGCGCTCCTCCGGTGCATCCCCCGGCAGGTAGAGATCCCCCTTCTGCCCGCAACTGGCGAGCATCTGCATGGATCCGAGTACAACGACGAGGGCGATGAGGGCCAGTTGGGCTTTGCAGGGCATCATGGCGGCGGTTCCGGGGAGATGGGGAACTGTCCTAGTGTAGAGCGCCGCGACCGGCACTGCATTTCGCCCCATCATCGAGGAATGGTCTACACTCACAGATTCCACGCAGCCGACTGGCGGCCGCTGGGCGCACCCGGGGGGACACCGGCAACGACGGCCGGTATTGCGACACGCGCCCTGCGTGGATTTGCAGGAACCCCTGTGGGAATAGAATAGTCTCAACCTTCGTCCGTACCACAGGCGTTTTTCAGACCAACGCCCCGGACGTTCCGGATCGACCCCAAAGATGAGAGGAGATCTCCATGACAAGTAACAAGCGCCGTGTCTTTCTGAAAGGCACCCTGGCTGCCGGCACCGTCGGTGTAGCCGTTGGGGCGGGCCTCCTGGCCCCCAGCCAGCTGTTGGCCGCATGGCCGGAGTCAGCCTTCAAGGCCCGTGGCTATGACGAGGCCCTGAAAGCCGCCCTCGGCACCACCGACATGCCCGAAGGCGATATCGAAATCAGTGCCCCGGAAATCGCGGAAAATGGCATGGTGGTTCCCGTGACCGTGGAAACCAGCATGTCCGATGTCAGCGAAATGGCCCTCTTCGTGGTCGAGAACGGCTCGCCGCTGACCTCCAAGTACCTGCTCGGTGCCGGCGCCGTGCCGATGTTCGCGACCCGCATCAAGATGGGAGAGTCGTCCGACGTCGTGGCCGCTGTGAAATCGGGTGACACCTGGTACAGCGCGACCCGTGAAGTGAAGGTCACCATCGGTGGCTGCGGCGGCTAAGCTGCCGGGCCCTTCACACCGACTTTCCCAATTTCTGGAGGTATTGCAATGTCCACCATTCGTATTCGTGCCCAGGAAAGCGGCGGTATCGTGACCGTCCGTGCCCTGATGACCCACCCCATGGAGACCGGCACCAGCAAGGACGCCGCCGGCAACCTGATTCCGCCCCACCACATCGACGTGGTCACCGCCGATGTCGGCGACACCAACGTGATGACGGCCTACTGGGGAGTCACCATCTCCCGGAACCCGTTCTTCCAGTTCCAGTTCGAAGGCAACAAGGGCGACACCCTCACCCTGGCCTGGACGGATAACCAGGGCGGTAGCGACAGCGTCGAAACCACCATCGGGTAGTTTCGATCGGGCGCAAGCCGGAAGCCGGGGCTCGTCCCCGGCTTTTTTGTGCCTGTTTTCCTTCCCGTACCGCCTGCGCATACAGTGTTCCCTGATGGGAAATGCTGCCTGGAACGACCGATGGCCCGTTCAAAAGGGCCTGGCCCCAGCACGCCAGCGGGCCACGCGCCCCACGGGAGGAGCACGGCCCGCGGAGGCATGCCAGCGCAGCACATGCGCGCGAGTCACGAAAGCCGGACCTGGCGATATCGGATGATCAGGAGGCGCGCATGGCGCAGAAACCGAGAATCCCCGTACCGACACCGGCCAGCAAGGCGGTCGAACCGTTACAAGACCCGTTGCCCGCGCGGACGCAACCGGGATTGCGCCGGGCCTGTTCCTTTGAACCCATCGAACCCCTGTGGCAGCGTCTGCCCAGCCGCGACCCCAACGGTCAACGGCTGGCCGATTTCATGATG
>JAWLFM010000259.1:0-3757 GCA_041685565.1 Thioalkalivibrio sp. | reverse complement strand
GGGATACTACCCGTGCCGCCAAGGCCGCGCCTACACCCCGTAGCGGTGATGAGGGTGTTCGGGGGAGAAGCCCATCGGCCAGGGGGCTGGCCTCCTACGTCCAAGACGGTCCCCGCGATTGTAGGAGGCGAGCCCTCTCGCCGATCGGGCGCTTTCGTGATGATCAGGCCAAGGCCTGGAGCAGCGTCTCAATTTCCGAGGCGGGGAGGGCGGGGAACAGGCGGTGCATCCGGCGTCGGAGGTCCGGTTTCGAGTGTTCGGTGCGGGTGCGGTCGCCAGCGCTTGCCGCCTTTACCAGCCACGTGGCCTCGAGGCGCTCTGCATCGAGTTCCAGATGCAGGGAGGCCCGGTAGCCCTCCGGCCAGTCGATCCGGTGGATGCGGCGGCGCAATGCCCGGACGCGGCGGGTGATGCGGCCGTTCCAGTCTTGGGCAGCGGCGTACAGGGCGCCCCACTGATCGGGGCTCAGGCGGCCGGGGTACCCGCAGGCGAACAGCACGAACATCACGTCGATGCCACGCTCATCCTGCCAGCGCAGCAGGATCTCCCGGGCCTCGGGCTGCTCCCACACCGCAGCGGCGAAGGCCCAGAAGGCCCGCGCATCGGGGGAATCGTGGCTGGGGCGGGCTTCAGGCGGTCTGCGAGAGGGGCACAAACCGGATGCCGGCGATGCGGTGCAGGCTGTCCATGTCCAACAGGTTCAGGTCCCGGGTGTGGATCTCGATCAGGCCCTGCTTGCGGAACTGCGTGAACAGGCGGCTGATGGTCTCCTGGGTCAGGCCCAGGTGATTGGCGATGTCCGCGCGCGACATGCTGAGGCAGAAACGGTCTGCGACCAGCCCGCGGGCACGAAAGCGCGTCGACAGGCTGAGCAGGAAGGCGGCCAGCCGTTGTTCGGCGCTGCGTTGGCCGAGCAGGGCGAGCAGCGATTCGTCGGAGGCGATCTCGCGGCTCATGGTGCGCATGAAATGTTGCCGGAAGCTGGGCAGATGGCCGGCGAGGCTGTCGAGTTTGTCGAAGGGAATCTCGCAGATACTGGTGGATTCCAGGGCCACCGCGCTGACCGGATGCTCGCCCTCGTTGATCGCGTCCAGACCCAGCAACTCTCCCGCCAGCGCAAACCCCGTGACCTGCTCCGTGCCGTCATCCGACAACAGCACGGTCTTCAAGGAGCCGGTGCGAACCGCGAAGACGGAGGTGAATGGGGCGCCCATGCGAAAGAGGACCTGGCCCTTGGTGATCGGGCGACGGCGCTGAACGATGGCGTCCAGTTGCCAGAGTTCCGTATCGGGCAACCCGACGGGCAGACACAGAAGCTTCAGTGAGCACTGATCGCAGGAACCTGAAGCGTGCATCGTCATGGCTCCGAGTGTAGTCAGAATCCGGACGTAAAAGGAAGACTACCAGAAACCGGCAGAGGGATTTCCCGCAAAGGCCCATGGCAAGCCATTTGCGGGCTCAGGGAGAGGCGGATTCCTGAGCATGCCCGCTGCTGCCACTGATCTGGATCATCCCATGGATTCCCATGGTGGGCTACCCTTTAGACGTATGGAGACGCCCGCCTCGTTTCTGCCCCGGGAATCGCTGGATACGCTGCTCGCAGCGATCCGTCGCGAGGGGTATTCGCGCATGCTGGGGCCGGTGACGCGCAATGGCGCCATCACCTACGCGAGCATTGGCTCGTCCGACGACCTCCCCAGGGGATTGCGTGATCACCAGGGACCAGGCCATTACCGGCTGGAGCCGGAAGAGGGCGAACGCCGCTTTGCCTGGGCGAACGGCCCGCAGGCGCTCAAGCCCCTGACCTTTGCCCCGCGTGAGACCCTTTGGCGCTGCGAACTGGATGACAGCGGCCGTCTTCGCTTCCTGGATGCCGAGTCCCACTCCGAGCCCACGGCCGTGATCGGGGTCAGGGCCTGCGATCTGGCGGCCCTGCGGATCCAGGAACGGCACTTCCTGAAGCCGCCGTACCCCGATCCCCATTACGCAGCCCGCCGCGAGGGCCTGTTCCTGGTGGCGGTTCATTGCAGCCATCCTGCCGAAACCTGTTTCTGCGCCTCCACCGGCGACGGGCCGCGGGCCGAATCGGGCTACGACCTGGCGCTGTCGGAACTGGACCATGGCTTCGTGCTGAACGCGGGTACCGAACGCGGTCGAGCGGTGCTGGCGCTGCTGCACCTGTCGCCGGCGAGTCCGGACGACCGCGCGCAGGCGGACGCCGAGATCGAGGCGGCTGCCGCGGCGCAGACCCGCAGTCTTCCCGGCCGCAACCTGAGGGATGCCCTCTACGCCCGCCTCGAACACCCACACTGGGATCAGGTGGGCCGCCGGTGCCTGTCGTGCGGGAACTGTACGGCGGTCTGCCCTACCTGTTTCTGCCATGCGGAGCAGGACGAGCCGGCCCTGACCGGCGGTTCCAGCGACCACCTGCGCCAGTGGGACTCCTGCTTCACCGCCGTGCACAGCTACATGGGCCACTTCCTGGTCCGGGAGGAGACGCGCCTGCGCTACCGGCAGTGGCTGACCCACAAACTGGCCTCCTGGCACGAGCAGTACGGGCGCTCCGGCTGCGTGGGCTGCGGGCGCTGCATTGCCTGGTGCCCGGTGGGCATCGACATCACGGCCGAGGTGTCGGCCCTGCTGGAGTCCGGCGATGCGCAATCCTGACCGACCGGTGGAGGTCGAGGTGGTGGAGCGGACCGAGGAGACGCCGTCCATCTACACCCTGCACCTGCGCTTTACCGACCCCGAGGCGGGGGTCTCCTTCCGGCTTTTGCCGGGGCAGTACAACATGCTGTACCTGTTCGGGGTGGGCGAGATCCCCATCTCGATCGTCTCCGATCCCGACTTCGAGGGCCCGTTGGAGCACACCATCCGCGCGGTGGGGAGAGTCACCCGGGGCATGGAGCGGCTGCAGGTCGGCGACCGCATGGGCCTGCGCGGGCCGTACGGCCGGGGCTGGCCGCTGGCCGAGGCCGAGGGCCGGGACGTGGTGATCGTGACCGGCGGGCTCGGTTGCGCGCCGGTGGTCTCGATGATCCGCTATGTGGTGCAGCGCCGCGAGCGCTTCGGCCGGCTGGTGATCCTGCAGGGCGTGAAGCACACCGACGACCTGATCTGGCGCCGCCAGTATGAGCGCTGGCAGCAGCTGCCGAATACCCAGGTCCTGCTGGCCGCGGATGTCGGCGGCCCGAACTGGCCCTATAGCGTCGGCAAGGTGACGGTGCTGTTCAACCAGGCCGGGATCGACCCGGAGCGCAGCATCGTGATGCTGTGCGGCCCGGAACCGATGATGAAGGCCTCGATCGAGCGTCTGCTGGCGCTGGACGTGCCGCCCGAAGCCATGTGGCTCAGCATCGAGCGCAACATGCAGTGCGGCATCGGTCACTGCGGCCATTGCCAGGTGGGGCCGTACTTCGTGTGCCAGGACGGGCCGGTCTTCCACTACCCGCAACTGCGCCCGTGGCTGGGCGTTACC
Source organism: Thioalkalivibrio sp. (assembly GCA_041685565.1). Lineage (GTDB taxonomy): Bacteria > Pseudomonadota > Gammaproteobacteria > Ectothiorhodospirales > Ectothiorhodospiraceae > Thioalkalivibrio. The sequence continues at coordinate 279 of JAWLFM010000259.1, read as the reverse complement.
GGTTTCTGAGAGGAGCGCGAGGATGGCGGGCCAGAATCGCAACCAGACCGACGCCCTGGATCTGTTGAACGACCGGCCGAATCCCCGGCCGCGCGTCGCGGTGCACAAGTTCAGCTCCTGCGACGGCTGCCAGCTGGCCTTCATCAATGCCGGCGAGGCCCTGCTGGAGCTCGCGCAGCGGGTCGATATCGTGCACTTCGCCGAGGCCGGGCCGATGGACCCGGAGGCCGCCGTGGATCTGGCCTTCGTCGAGGGCAGCATCTCCACCCCCGACGAGGC
>JAWLFM010000258.1:0-3795 GCA_041685565.1 Thioalkalivibrio sp. | reverse complement strand
GCCTCGGATCCGGCCCTCGCGGCTACCGGCTCTTCGCTGACCAGGCGATCCAGCCAGCCGAGGGCGCGATCCACCTCGGAGGAGGGGAACCCGGCTTCCTGCAGCCGGGACTCCAGGTCCTGGCGATCCGGCTCGCTGTCGGTGTCATCGTCCATGTAGTGCTCGAACAGATACATCAGCACGTCCAGCACGTTTTCTTTCATGTCTTGGGGGGTCCTGCGTCGAGGCGCTGGTAGCGCCCGTGGCTGAGTAAGGCCACGCGGCCATTGAGTTCCAGTAAAACCAGAATGGAGGAAAGCGCCGCTACGGTCAATCCGGTGCGATGCAGCAATTCCTCGAGCCCGATCGGATCGAATCCCATCATGGTCAGCACCCGTTCGTGTTCGGGATCGAGACGGGCGGCATCGGCAGGTGCCGCGGTATCCGGTGGCGCCGGTCCGCCCACGCCCAGCCAGTCCGCCAGATCCTCGAGGATGTCATCCGGGGATTCAACCAGTTGCGCACCCTGTTGGATGAGTCGATGGCAGCCGCGGCTGACCGGACTGAGGATGGACCCGGGGATCGCATACACCGAGCGGCCCTGTTCGGCAGCAAGGCGCGCGGTGATCAGCGAGCCACTGCGCAGCGCCGCCTCCACCACCAGGGTGCCCAGGGCGAGGCCGCTGATGACCCTGTTGCGTTGAGGGAAATGCGCAGGGCGCGCCAGGGTGCCCACGGGCCACAGGGACACCAGCAGGCCGTGATCGGCAATCCTGTGGGCCAGCCGCCGGTGCGCGGACGGATAGACCCGATCGGGGCCGGTTGCCATGACCGCCACGGTGTTGCCCCTGGCCCCGCCCAGCGCTCCGTGATGGGCTGCACCGTCGATGCCCAGGGCCAGGCCGCTGGTCACGGTCAGCCCGGCGGCGGCCAGCGCCTTCGCGAATCCCTCGGCATGGCGCAGGCCCTGGGGCGTGGCCTCCCGGCTGCCGACGATGGCGATCTGCGGATGGCGGAGCAGGTCCGGGTCACCGACCAGATAGAGTGCAGGCGGGGGGTCCGGCAACTCGGCAAGAAGAGGGGGATAGGCGGGATCGTCTCGGGTCAGGATGTGATGGCGGACGTCCCGCGCGCGCCATGCGAGATCCTGGTCGACCCCGGCCTCGCGTGCAGCCAGGGCTGCGGCGTCGCGGGGATGGCCGGTCACCCCGGCAGCGGCCCAGGCGTGCGAGTCGGCCTGCAGCGCCGCCGCCGGTGTTGCGAACGTCTCCAGCAGCCGTGCCACCCGCCGGGGGCCGAGGCCCGGCGTATGCAACAGGCGGAGCCAGTCTCGCAGCCGTTCCGTCGGCGTCTCGGTTACCGGATCAGGGGTGCCGGACCTTGAAGCCTTCACGGATGGGGCGAATGGAGCTGAGCACCAGCGCGTAGGAGACCTTGTCGAAGGTCCGGAACACCATCATGGTGCCGATCTCCTCCTCGGGGAGCTGGACCGTGTCGTTGGCGACGCCGCTGAACGCGTCGCGCGCGACGCGGCCGGCCTCCCAGACCGCGAAGACCTGGCCATTGCGTATGCCTTCGCGTTCCCCCCGGTTGATCACGGCGGCCTGCAGGGTGCCGATCTGGCTGATCGCATCGAAGAGCATGATCACCGTGCCGTCCACGCCGGGCGGGGGGCGACTGATGTCGAACAGAAGATCGGGATCATCGTCGAAACCGATCAGGCGATCTCCGCGTATGGCCTCGCGCTGGCCCTCGCGCAGCACGACGGTGGCGATCTCGCCGCCCTGGACGATCTCCGCCGCCCCGATGGGGATGGTGGCGACGCCGAGCGCCTCTCCGGTATCGGGATCGAGCAGCATGCGGTCCCGTCGTACGACTTGATACAGATCCCAGCGCTGGGCATCGGGTGCGTTGCGCACGTACACGCGGTCGCCCGGGCCAAAGATCACGCGCTCGTCCTGCGCGGCAACGATATAGGGCGCCTCTTCCAGCGTCTCGTCATCGACCACCCGAGCCCGGAACATGAATGGCTGCAGGGCGGAAATGGGAAACGGCTCCTCGTCCAGCGCCTCGATCCGTATCCGCGGTGTCAGGTCGACCATCACCCCGCGCCGATCGCCCACGAAGTGGATGCTGAGCACGTCACCGGGGTAAATCAGGTGTGGATTGCGCACCTGCGGATTGACCAGCCAGATCTCGGACCAGTACCAGGGGTCGCGCAGGAAGACGTTGGCGATGTCCCACAACGTGTCGCCCTCCTGGACCACATAGCGCTCCGGCGCGCTGGACCTGAATTGCGGTCCCGGTTCCGCTTCCGGTTCTGGGGCCGGTTCGACCACCGGCGCCTCGGTCACGACGGGCGTCGCGGGCTCCGGCCCAGTCGCGCAGGCGACCAGGCCCAGAGCCAGCAGGACGACCGCTGTACGGCCCATCAGTGCGGCAACAGCCCTTGCAAAGAACATCGACTTCCCCCTGGTCATGTGCCCGCGCGCAAGACGCTGGCCTGCCCGCATCCCCGGGCGGTTCCTACCTGCTGCGGGCGCACCGTCGCGAATTCCCGCAGCCTTCCGTTGTCCCATTGCCAATGCCGGTTTCCCAGTCTGCCGAGTGCCCGCGCGCGCCCCCGGTTCTCTCGTAAAACGGCAGCTTGACCCAATATACTGCATCCAGGATCCGGCAGCGGCTCAACGCCCCGTTAAAACTTAGCAGAAAAACGCCGCCGGCACAGTACTTCGAGATCGAGACCTTATCCATGGCACTTAGAGAAATTCTTCACTTTCCCGATCCCCGTCTGCGTCTGGTCGCCCGTCCGGTCGAGGGCGTGGACGATTCCGTACGCACCCTGATCGATGACATGTTCGAGACCATGTATGCGGCGCCGGGCATCGGGCTCGCAGCGACCCAGATCAATGTCCAGAGACGCATCCTGGTGGCGGACGTTTCCGAGGACCAGAGTGCTCCGCATTGCCTGATCAACCCTGAGATCCTCAGCCGGGATGGCGAGGAGGAGATGGACGAGGGCTGTTTGTCCGTCCCCGGGTTCTACGAACGGGTCCGGCGCGCGGAGCGCATCCGCGTACGGGCACTGAACCGCGACGGCGAATCCTTCGAGATGGCGGTGGACGGCCTGCTCGCCGTCTGCATCCAGCATGAGATCGATCACCTCGACGGCAAGCTCTTCGTCGATTACATCTCCACCCTCAAGCGCAACCGCATCCGCAAGAAACTCGTGAAGCAGGCGGCGCGGGCACCGTCGGAGGGGCCGTCGCTGGCCGGCTCCGCTGCCAACCTTTGATGACCGCGGGCCGGCGCATCGTCTATGCTGGAACACCGGAATTTGCTGTACCGGCCCTCGCCGGACTGATTGCGGCAGGACGCGCACCGGTCGCGGTCTACACCCAGCCGGACCGGCCGGCGGGACGCGGCCGCCGGCTTGCCGCCAGTCCGGTCAAGCGGCTGGCGCTGGAGGCCGGGATCCCGGTCCTGCAGCCTCCCTCGCTGAGGCCCGCCGAGGCCCAGGCCGATCTTGCCGCACTCGCGCCCGATCTGCTGATCGTTGCCGCCTACGGGCTGATCCTGCCGCCAGCCGTACTCTCGGTGCCGCCGCTGGGCGGTCTGAACATTCATGCATCCCTGCTCCCCCGGTGGCGCGGGGCGGCGCCGATCCAGCGCGCCATCCTTGCCGGCGATGCGGAGACCGGCGTCTGCCTGATGCGCATGGAGCCGGGACTGGATACCGGTCCCGTGTTCGCCTGCCGGCACCTTTGCCTGGACAGCGATGCGACCGCCGCCAGTGTCCATGACCGGCTTGCCGCA
>JAWLFM010000257.1:0-3818 GCA_041685565.1 Thioalkalivibrio sp. | reverse complement strand
TGGGTTCCGGGCAGCAAAAATCGCGGCGCTGGTGGCAGCCCGCGGATCGGGGGCAGGGATCTTTTTTTTCCTTTTTTCGGGGGTGGCTCACTCTGTGAGCCACCGGGGGCGTTACAAAGAGGGCCACCCCACATGACGGAGGCCCACATGCATCGCCAACACGCATCGACCCAGGCCCTGCGCATTCCGGCGCTTGCGGGCTATGGCCGGCAACGACGGGGACGCCCCGCCGCCACCGACACCTACCTGCAACGTCTGCCGCTCGCGGGCTTCGAGCATCACGACGCCCGTCGCCTATGGCCCTACCTGCGCACCGGTCAGGCCTTGCTCCTGAGCCGCGAATTCAGCAACCCGGTGGATCCTCGCGCGGTACGGATCACCTGGCTGGGGGAGCATCTCGGTTACCTGCCCCGCACCGACAACCTGCTCGCCTCGGACCTGCTGAATCACGGTGCCGAGATCATTGCCCGCATCCACGACCTGCATGAGTGCGAGGATCCGTGGCAGCGGATCACCCTCAACGTCTACCTGGCGCACATGGGGTGATGGCGATCCAAGCGGCCCCGGGATCGCAGGCGATCCCCGGGGCCGGACCACGCGTGCGCGGGAGCCGCACCGCCGGTTTCGATGATGATACCGGGCCATCCGCTGCTCAGGCCGCCGGCTCGGTCCATCCCGTCTCCAGCCCGCGGCGCCAGTCGTCCACGAAGGCCTCGATGGTTTCGATGAAGTCCGGGTCGTGCTCGCGGCGGTTGATGGTGCAGTGGATCACCACCGCCTCCGGCTCCGGCGGCAGGCCGGTGGTGATGGTCCAGGCCAGGGCGTTGGGGCAACCGGGCAGACTGAAACGCACACCACCGCGAATGACATCCCGGGTGACTGCGAACTCACCCCAGACGCAGTAGATACGGCCGCGATCGCCGGCCTCTTCCAGCACCGCGTCGATGGAATCGCACCAGTGCGCGAGATGCTCGATGCCCACCTCGCGCTGGAGGGTCTCCGGGTCGGTCGCAAGGCTGGCGCGGGCAAAGAACTCCATGGGGTCGACGCTGCGACTCAGGTCGCGTTGCGGTTCAGCCGCTCCACGGCCGCGATCGCCGCTCGCGCCGCGGCGTCGATGTCCCCCTCGCGACCGGCCAGGGTCAGGCGCCCGAATGCGCCGACCGCGTGCGCCTCGCAGAGGGTGATGTTGGAGGCCTTCTCGGCCTCGTTGGCGGCGTAGATCACGTAGCCGGCCGGCTCGGTCTCGAGGATGAAGATGCTCTGCCCGGCCAGGACCATGGAGCCCTTGCGGTTCTGGCGGTTGATCAGCACGGCGTGATCCGGATTGATCCCGCGGATGATCTCCTGCCACGCCACCCGGCATTTCTGCCGCGCGGCCTCATGGGTCCCCATATGATGCAGCAACACATCCGCGGCCTCGCTCACGCTGGCCTGGTCGCGGTGGTGGATCACCATGGAGCCAAAGGCCCGCTCGACCACCATCTGTCCCAGGTGCACCGGCGACGCCTTCAACGCAATATCGGTCAGCCGATGGATGGCGAGACCCGGTGCAACCTCGAGCCAGAGGCAGGAATCGCCCGGCTTGGGGAGAAAGCCCTGCGACACCGTGGCCATATACGCTGCAACCTGCGGCTGCAGGGAGTCGATATGCACGTATGTACGCAGTGAGATCAGGGGCGCATCCATGGGAACAACCAATCCGAGTTCATTTCCTGACGACGGGGCCGTCGAGGCCTGTTGAGAAGTCGCCCCACAGGGGTTTCTGCTCCGCTTTCCGGAGAGCGTCGATCGGGCGCAGCGCGCGATGATACCGGTTTCGGCATGCCCGGGTCACCGGGCGTGCCGCCGAAGGCCCGATAGCAGCAGGGCCGGATCCGGATGGCCCACTCGTGTCCTGTCGCTCGCGCCGGCAAGGGTTGCCCAGAAACCCCAGCTGAATTGTTGAATCCTACCATGCCCCATGACGGCCGATTGCATGCCCGCAGGCATGCAGTGTCCCGAAATCGCCGGCACGCGGCGGGTCAGCCGGGCATTTCCCGCACGAAGACGTGCATCCCGGAAGGCGTCACCGGTGGACCGAACTGATTGAACACGGGCACGTCCGCTGCATCCCGTCCCAGCGCCAGGATGACGCGGGCCTTGTTCTGATCCGGGTGCGTCGGGTCGAAGGTGTACCAGCGGCCACCGACATAGGCCTCGAACCAGGCGTGCAGGTCCATCGGCTCCAGGTCCTGCAGGTAGCCCGCCACCATACGCGCGGGAATGGTCAGGCTGCGGCACAAGGCAATGCCGAGATGCGCGAAGTCCCGGCATACGCCCTCGCCCCGTTCCAGCGCCTCGCAGGCGGAAATGGGCATCGGGTCCGACTCCGGCAGATATCGCAGCCGGGAATGCACCCAGCGACTGATGGCGGCCACCTGATCATAGCCCGGCGCCCGTCCCCAGGTGATCTCGTTCGCCCGCGCGCCCAGACGGTCCGACTCGCAGAAACGGCTCGGAATCAGGTACAGGAGGGCGTCATCGGGCAATGCCTCGACCGGCACGTACACCTCTCCCTGACCCTCATCCTCAGAGGGCGCCACGATGACCTCCGAACGGCTCTCGATACGGAAGGAGCCAGTCGGCGCGACCAGCCGCTGGCATAGGTTGCCGAACCCGTCGAGATATTCGGTTGCCGGCACCAGGGGCGTCAGGGAGTAACTCTCGCGCGCGATCCACTGGTGTGCGCCGCTGCGCGGTCGCAGGAGCAGCAGGAGCGGCGTCGGCTGTGCGCATTCCAGCTCGATGATGCAGCCTACCTCGAGGCGCATCGGAGTCTGTGGTCGGAACGAAGACGGGTTCATGGATTCCATGCGGTCCGGATACCCGTGAATGGGGTCCTGGATGTGGGAAGGGATGCGCGGGATACGGACCGAGTATAACCGCCGATGGTTCCTGGACAAATGTCGCGCCCGTTGACAGGCCGCGCACGGCCGAAGCTGGCCTCGGGAAGCGATCCTTCGCCGGGTGCCCACACAAGTCCTCGGTGTTAGCGCCCTCCCGTCTGTGCTACCTCTGTGCACCCCGACATGCACAGGAGCAGAAATGAACGCACCCGCATTGCACATCCGCGTCGATACGCGGGAGAGAGGCCGCATCATCAGCCGGCTGGAAGCCCTGCCGGGCGTATCCCTGGAGTCGGTGGAAATGGACCTGGGAGACTACCTGCTGCCCGGCGACCTGATCATCGAACGCAAATCTGCGACGGACCTGATCCTGAGTGTCGTCGACCGCAGCCTCTGGGACAAGGTGGCGAAACTCAGGAGCCAGCACGAGCGGGTGGTGTACATCGTGGAGGGAGATCTCTACACCGCCCGCTTTCACCAGCAGGCACTGGACATCCACCGAGCCCTCGCCATGATGGTGGTAACGCACGGAGTCACCGTGCTCCCCAGCCCCGATGCGGACAACAGCGGCATGCTCATCTATCTGCTGGGGCTTGCTGCCGCAGAGGGGGCCGCGACAGCGGAGCGGCCGGGCAAGCCGGCGATCCGGCGGGACGCCCAACGCTACCTGCTGGCCAGCCTGCCTGGCGTGGATCCGGACCGGGCCGAGGCCCTGTTGCGCCATTTCGGCAGCGCCCGCGCGGCACTGGCCGCCGACGCCGATGCCCTCGCACAGGTCGAGGGCATGGACGCGGAGCAGGCCGCCCGGATCGCCGAGGTCCTTGAATACGACGGCTAGTGGGCCATGCGGAAAGTTCGGTACCAGATCGCTTCGCCAGAAGCGCCGGCGCTGCGTTGGGCAAGTTTGAAATAGGCCCACTATTCCTGCAC
>JAWLFM010000256.1:0-3820 GCA_041685565.1 Thioalkalivibrio sp. | reverse complement strand
GGGGCCCCCCGGCAACCGACCTCCTCGTCGTAACTCAGGGCGAGGTGAATCGGCCTGCGCAGGCCCGACATCTCGGGAACCAGTGCCAGCGCGATGGCCAGAAAGGTCTTCATGTCGCAGGTGCCGCGCCCATAAAGACGGCCCTCACGCTCCACCACGCGGAACGGATCGCTGGTCCAGGGCTGTCCCTCGACCGGCACCACGTCGGTGTGTCCCGAGAGCACCACCCCGCCCGCCACGGCCGGGCCGATGGTCGCCAGCAGGTTCGCCTTGGCGCCGTCGTCACTTCTCACCAGCATTGAATCGACGCCGTGACGGGCGAGCCGGCCCGTGACGAAATCGAGCAGATCCAGGTTGGAATTGCGCGAGACGGTATCAAAGGCCACCAGCCGTTCGAGCAGCACACGAACATCGGCGGTGGTGGCGGGCATCAGGATCGCCTCGGCGGGAGCATAGGTTTCATGGTCCGCAGGATAACGCCCTCCGCCTGAGGCGTGCGCTGCGGCCTGGTGGACCACGCCCAACCGCCCCTGGGGGCGGTTCGCTTCGCTCATTCACACCCAGCGTCGGGAGCCTCAGGGCTTCCTGCGGATCAGGGCAGTGCCGATCATGACCTCCAGACGACGGGCCGCGTAGAAGAAGCTCTCTCCGGTCACGGTGCCCAGGTAACGCACGTCCGTCACGACCTCCGCCTCAGGCGGAACATCCCTGCGAAAGCTCTCGAAGATGGTACTGCCACTGTAACCACCCTTCATGAAGACACCTCTGAGTTCATAGTCGCTCAACTGGGTCCCCATGGACGCGCAATACTCGCTGGCAGAGGCGTTGATCATTTCGCCGGTAAAGAGCTTTTTTTCGACCATTGCCCAATGTTAGCGCTTCTTGTCGCCAAGGGAAGAACCATTCGATTTTTTTCGCCGACCTCCTCCCTGATGCGTGGATCAACCCAATCCGGATCGACAGTAAGGCACGCTGCCCGATGGCCTTCGGCAGGCGCGCCCTACAGGGCAACCGGGAGCCGCGCATCGCGCGCCTGCCGAAACGTGAACGGCATGGTGGCACGCAGGGCTGCCTGCTCCGATCCCCGGCCCGGCGCCTCCTGCACGCTGTAGACGCCAATCGGCGATCGACTCTCTGCCTGTCGGGTTGACGCAATCGGCCGGCCGGTCTGCTAATCTCACTTCCCGTAGCCTGGAGCGATCCGGCACACGGCACCGGACCACCGGCCACAGGTACGGGCTGCACGCCCATGCGGCAGACGTGTCTGGAGCTTCGACCCGTCACAGCGGTCAGCGGCATACGCGGGCCTCAGTGCATCGACATGCAGAGGGATGGACACCAGTTATGCTCGAAATCAGGATTCACGGCCGTGGTGGGCAGGGCAACGTGGTTGCGGCCTACCTGCTCGCCTCGGCCGCCATCGACGGCGGGCGCTACGCGCAGGCCTTTCCAGCCTTCGGCGCGGAGCGCAGGGGCGCTCCCGTCGCCGCCTTCGTGCGCATCGACGAGCACCCCATCCGGCGCCGCTGCCAGGTCCGCGAGCCGTCCTTCCTGATTGTCCAGGATCCGGCCTTGATGGAGGTTGCCGGTACGCTTGCCGGACTCCAGGCCCACGGAACGGTGCTGGTCGATGGGCCCGAGGCCGGCATCGACGACTCCGGTGACAATGAGATCATCACCATGCCGGCCACGCGCCTGGCCATGGAGCATATCGGTCGTCCGGTTCCCAACACCGCCCTGCTGGCGGCGTTCATCACGCTCACCGAACTGATGCCGCTGACGGCATTGATCGACGCCCTCGCGGAGCGGTTCAAGGGCCCTGTGCTCGAAAACAATCAAAAACTGGTCGAGGCTGCTGCAGCGACCATCGAGGCCGGTCGTTGGCGGGAGGTGGCCCATGGCGTTGGCGCTTGAAGGATCCCAGGCCCTAGCACGGACCATCGCCCTCTGCCGCCCCCAGGTGGTTGCGGCCTACCCGATCACGCCCCAGACCCATATCGTCGAGGGCATCGCCAAGCTGGTGGCCGACGGCAAGCTGGAATGCGAAATGGTCAGTGTGGAGAGCGAGCACTCCGCCGCATCGGTGGCCCTGGGCGCTGCCGTGGCCGGTTCCCGCGCCTACACCGCCAGTGCCTCGCAGGGCATCCTGCTGATGGCCGAGGTGCTGTTCGACATCGCGGGCCTGCGCATTCCGCTGGTGATGACCTGCGCCAACCGGGCACTGTCCGGGCCGCTGAACATCTGGAACGACCAGCAGGATTCGATGGCGGTCCGCGATGCCGGCTGGATCCAGCTCTATTGCGCGACCAATCAGGAGGCGATCGACACCACGGTGCAGGCCTTCCGCATCGCCGAACGCTGCGAACTGCCGGTGATGGTGTGCGTGGACGGCTTCACCCTGACCCATACCCTCGAGCCGCTTGATCTCCCGAGTGCGGAACAGGTGGATGGCTACCTGCCCGCCTACCGGTTCCACCACGGCCTCGATCCCGCTGATCCGCGCAGCCTGGGCACGCTGGTGGCGCCCGAACACTTCAGCGAGGTGCGACACGCCCACCACCAGGCCATGATGCGGGCCCAGACCGAGATCGAGCAGGCGGATGACGACTGGGCCGCGGTTGTCGGTCGTCACTGCGGTGGACTCCTGGAGGTGCGCGGTGACCCGGAGGCACGGCTTGGTATCCTCACCCTGGGTTCGGTGCTCGGCACCCTCGAGGATGCAATGGATAACGACGCCAGCCTGCCACGTGCCCGCTTCATCAAGCTGCGCAGTTACCGTCCCTTTCCGGCGGCGGCCCTGCGCGAGGCCTGCGCAGGGCTGGACACCCTGATCGTGCTCGAACGCGCACTTTCACCCGGCGCCGGCGGCATCGTTGGCCCGGAGGTCCAGACGGCACTGGTGGAGATGGAATCTCCGCCGCGGGTGCATAACTTCGCTGCCGGACTGGGCGGCCGCGATCTTTCCCTGGATCTGTACAAACGTCTGGTCGACGCCGTGCTGGGCGAGGACCGGCCCAAGGGCTTCGCGATCATCGACGCGGACCCGACCCTGCTGCCGGAGGCGGACCGCTGAGGTTCGCTGTTCGCTGTTACTCGAGGAATGGCCATGAATGAACAGCCCCTGCAATCCCTGGACACCCTTCGCGCCCGGCAGCCGCGCTTCCGCGGGCTGGAATCCGGCCATCGTGCCTGCCAGGGGTGTGGTGAGGCCCTGGCCGCACGCCTGGCCACGGAGGCGGCCGGACCGGATGTCGTGATCGCCAACGCCACCGGCTGCCTGGAGGTCTTCACCACGCCTTGGCCCCAGTCCGCCTGGCGCCTGCCCTGGATCCACTCCGTGTTCGGCAACGTGGCTGCGGTCGCCGCGGGCATGGAGGCTGCGCTGAAGCAGCAGGGACGCGCCACCCAGGTACTCGCCTTCGCGGGCGACGGCGGGACCTTCGACATCGGTTTCCAGGCCCTGTCCGGCATGATGGAGCGCGGCCATAACGTGCTCTTCATCTGCTTCGACAACGAGGCCTACATGAACACCGGCGTCCAGCGCTCCGGTTCGACGCCGCACGCGGCGATGACGACCACCTCACCCCCCGGGGCGGTGCGCATGGGCAAGCGGCACATGAAGAAGGACATCCTCTCCATCATTGCCGCGCATCACATTCCCTACGCCGCGACCGCATCCGTCGCCTACCCCTCGGATCTGCGCAACAAGGTGCGCCGTGCGATGGACACCGAGGGCGCGAGCTTCCTCCAGATCCATTCGCCCTGCCCGCTGGGCTGGGGCCACGATGGATCGCGGACCATCGAGGTCGCGCGGCTGGCG
>JAWLFM010000255.1:0-3831 GCA_041685565.1 Thioalkalivibrio sp. | reverse complement strand
CGAGCCGTAGTCCTGCATGCGTTCCACCACCCGTTCGATCTCGGCCGCGGAAAGCAGCTTCGGTCCGCCGAGCATCAGGCTCAGGATGTATTGCCGCGCCAGGACCTCGACCTCGCCGGCCAGCCAGAGTGCCTTGCGCAGGTCTGGTCCCGCGGCGATGACCCCGTGATTGGCCAGCAGGCAGGCGCTGCGGCCCGCCATGGCCTCCAGGGCGTAATCCGAGAGTGCCTGGGTGCCAAAGGTCGCATAGGGTGCGCACCGAATGTTCGGCCCTCCGGCGGCGGCAATCATGTAATGAGCCGCGGGAATCTCCATCCCCCGCAGCGCCAATGCCGTGGCGTGGATCGAGTGCGTGTGCACCACTGCGCCGATCTCGGGCCGGGATCGCAGGATCGCGAGATGAAACCGCCACTCGCTGGAGGGGCGCTGCCCCCCATCATGGTTTTCGTCACGGCCCACGAACACGATGTCGTTGACCTGCAGATCCTCGTAGGGGATGCCCGATGGGCTGATCAGCATCCCGTCACCCCAGCGCGCGCTGACGTTGCCCGAGGTCCCCTGGTTGATGCCCTCGCGGTTCATCCGCAGGCAGGTGGCGATGATCTCCCGGCGCAGGGACTGTTCCCTGGTGTCCATGGTTGGCTCCCGGTCAGGGTTTGGGGCGTTGGCTGTGGTGAATATAGCCCCTGGATCCGATTCGGGGGCAGGCCATGGCGTAGGCGCTCCGGCGCGACGGCATGGGTTCTGCCGGCCCCGTGCGCAGACCGGCGAGGCATGGGACAATGCCGGTCATGGATTGGTATGCGCTGCAGAACGGTTCGGACATCCGCGGAGTGGCAATGGTCGCCGACGGTGTTCCCGCGACGGCGGTAAACCTGACGCCGGATGTGATGCGCCGCCTGGGGCTCGCCTTCGTCCGCTGGCTGGCCCGGTCTCTGGACCGGGAACCCGCGGCATTGACCGTATCGGTGGGGCGCGACAGCCGGATCAGTGGCCCGCTGCTCATGTCCGCGCTGATGCAGGGCATGGCCGCCGGTGGGGTCCGGGTGCTGGACTTCGGCATGGCATCGACGCCCGCGATGTTCATGAGTACGGTCACGCCGGGCTTCGCCTGCGACGGTGCCGTGATGCTGACGGCCAGCCATCTCCCGTCGCACCGCAACGGCTGCAAGTTCTTCACGGCGGCCGGCGGGTTCGACCGCGAGGACGTCACCGAACTGCTGCGGCTGGCGCAGGGGGACGATCTCCCCTCGGCAGATGCGCCGGGCATGATCGCCGCGGCCGATTTCATGACCGTCTACACCGCGCAACTGGTTGAGCGCATCCGTGACGGTGCGGCTCATCCCCTGCACCCTGACCAGCCGCTGCGCGGTCTGCGGATCGTGGTGGACGCAGGCAACGGGGCGGGAGGCTTCTTCGCGGACCAGGTCCTCGAGCCGCTTGGGGCCGATACCGCCGGCAGCCAGTTCCTGGAGCCCGACGGTCGCTTTCCCAATCACGTGCCGAATCCGGAGCATCCCGAGGCGATGGCCTCCCTGCGCCGCGCGGTGCTGGAGCACCGGGCCGATCTCGGCATCATCTTCGATCCCGACGTGGACCGCGCCGCCGCCGTGGACGCCCGGGGCCACGAGATCAACCGCAACCGCCTGGTTGCGCTGGCGGCGGCGATGGTGCTGCGCGAGCATCCGGGCTCCACGATCGTCACGGACTCCATCACCTCGGATGGACTTACGGATTTCATCCAGCGTGACCTGGGCGGCGTGCATCACCGCTTCCGGCGCGGCTACCGCAATGTGATCAATGAGGCCCTGCGTCTGAATGCGCAGGGTCAGGCGTGTTGGCTCGCAATCGAGACATCGGGCCATGCCGCGCTGAGGGAGAATCATTTCCTTGATGACGGCGCCTACCTGATGGCGATGCTGTTGATCGAACTGGCGCGCGCACGAGCGGAGGGGCGGGATCTGGGCGCCCTGATCGCCGGCCTGCGCGAGCCGGCCGAAAGCCGGGAGCATCGCCTCGCGGTGACTGCCGCCGACTTCTCCGCCTACGGCAACGCCGTGATCGATGCCCTGCGCGTCAGGGCCGCCGGGGAGCCGGGCTGGGCGGTGGTCCCGGACACGCACGAGGGGGTGCGGGTTGCGTGCTCGGCCCCGGAGGAATCCGGCTGGTTCCTGCTGCGACTGTCACTGCATGATCCCGTCATGCCGCTGAACATCGAGTCGGAGGTGGCCGGCGGGGTCGACCGGATCACCGAACGCCTGCAGGCCTTTCTGGCCGACTTCGACGGCCTCGACCTTGCCGCGCTGGGAAGGGGTGCATGAGGTGACTCCGTTTGTGTCTGCACCGACGGGACCAGGCTCGTCCCGAGTGTCTCGAGCCGGTTGCAGGATACGGCTCAGCGTCTGCCCGGGCACGTCGATCCCGGGATGACGGCCCGGGGAACGCGATCCGGGATCATGAACGGAATGCATTTCGGGAGGCCTCCATCATCCATAGTTTCAACCACAGGTACGGCCTTCGGGTCATCGCGAAATGGGCATTGACGGGCCTCTTTTCGGGGTCTAGCCTTCGTTGGGCGAACACCAGATGTAGTGCTTCGCGTCCCATTTCACACAACAAGTGGTAGAAACCCCAAGGATGTCATGCACATGCGAGGCAGCACGAACCCGCAGTCCGTCACCGCTTCGGCCCGAGAGGTCCCCATGCAGCCCGCATCAATGGAAATCTGGGATCAGAAATACCGGTTGAAGACCAGGGACGGTGCAATCCTGGATCGCGACATCGACGGTACCTGGAAACGCGTGGCGCGTGCCCTGGCCGATATCGAGGCGACGCCGGAGCTGCGCGAGCACTGGTACGAGCGCTTCCTGTGGGCATTGCGCCAGGGCGCGATCCCGGCGGGACGCATCATTGCCAACGCCGGCGCGCAGGAGCACAAGCCAGCGACCTCGACGATCAACTGCACGGTCTCCGGCACCATCGGCGACTCGATGGACGACATCCTCCAAAGGCTGCACGAGGCAGGAATGACGCTGAAGGCGGGGTCTGGAATCGGCTACGATTTCAGCACCTTGCGTCCAAGGGGCGCCTATGTGTCCGGGGCTGGCGCCTACACCTCCGGGCCGCTGTCCTTTATGGACATCTACGACAAGATGTGCTTCACGATCTCCTCCGCCGGCGGTCGCCGCGGGGCGCAGATGGCCACCTTCGACATCGGGCATCCGGATGTGGTCGAGTTCATTCGTGCCAAGCGCGCTGACGGAGCACTGCGCCAGTTCAACCTGTCGCTGCTGATCACCACGGACTTCATGGCCGCGGTGCAGAATGACGATCCCTGGCCACTGGCCTTTCCGATCACCGACGTCGAGGTCGCGCAGGGTGCGGTCGACCTGAACGATCCCGAGCAGGTGCTGTGGCGTGACTGGCCTCTCACCGAGGGCTACATCACCAACGATGACGGCCTCGTCGCCTGCCGCATCTACAAGACGACCCGCGCCCGCCGGCTGTGGGATCTGATCATGGCCTCCACCTACGACTTTGCCGAACCGGGCTTCATCCTGATCGACAAGGTCAACGAGATGAACAACAACTGGTGGTGCGAGGAGATCCGCGCGACCAACCCATGTGGCGAACAGCCGCTGCCGAAATACGGTGCCTGCCTGCTGGGGTCCATCAACCTGACGCGCTTCGTGCAGGAGCCCTTCACGGACCGGTCGCGTTTCGACTGGGAGGGCTTCCGCGAGACGGTGGGGGTGTTCACCCGGATGCTGGACAACGTGGTCGAGATCAATGGCCTGCCCCTGCCGCAGCAGCGAGAGGAGATCATGCGCA
>JAWLFM010000254.1:0-3848 GCA_041685565.1 Thioalkalivibrio sp. | reverse complement strand
AGGATCAGCGGCCAGGGCCAGCCGCTGAGGATGCCCAGGATCACCACGCTGGCGAAGGCATCGCCGGCGCCCACGGGGTCGCGGAGATCGGTTACCGCGGGTGCCGGGGCCTCGAAACGGGCGCCGTCGCAGGTGTGGATGCCGGCGCCCGTGGACCCGGCGGTGAGGATCACGGCCTCGCGGATCCCGGCCCGCGCGATCAGGCCGCTGACGCGCGCCGCGTCGTCTGCTCCCTCGGCGAGTTCGCGCAGTTCATCCCCGTTCAGCTTCACGTAGTCCGCGTCCCGGAGCAGTTCCAGCACGGCGGCCGGCTGGTACCAGGGCCGGCGCAGGTTCACGTCGACGAAGCGGCCTCCCGATCGTTCGGCGAGCCAGGCGCAGGACGAACGGCTGGGCTCGGCACGCAGCGCGAGGCTGCCGTGGTAGAGGAGCGATGGCGGCGTCGGGACCGCCTTGCGCAGTGCATCGAGCTGGACGCGATCGTAGGCCTGGTCGGCGAGGATGTCGTAGCTCGGCTCCCCCGCCTCCAGCGTCACCTGGACACGCCCGGTGGGGACGTCGGGCACCACCTGCAGGGCGCTGGTATCCAGACCGGCACCGATCATCGCCGCGCGCACCCGCTGGCCCCGTTCATCGTTGCCCACCGCGCCGGCGAACAGCGGATCGGCGCCCAGCATGCGCAGGTTCCAGGCCACATTGAAGGGTGCGCCGCCGAGGATGTCACCCCCATCGGGGAAGCTGTCGAAGAGCACCTCGCCGAAGATCACGGGACGGCCATTGCCGAGGTTTCCAGGCATCTGAAGACTCCGCTACAGGGGTTCGAACCGGCCCATGGTACCGTGAAGCCACCTCGAATCACGACATCCGGGGTCAGGCCCCATGAGGCTGGGGGATCGGGCGCCGTACGATCAGTGGGCGGCCTCGATGATGCGGCCCTCGCCCGGCAGCTCGATCTCGATACCGACGGGCAGGTGGTCGGAGAGCTTCACGTCGTAGACACGCATGTCGCTGACGCTCAGGTCCGGGGTCAGCAGGATGTGGTCGAAGACGCGCCGTGGATCCCAGGAGGGATAGGTGGCCGCGCTGGGCATGGGGTCGAGCAGACCGGTGCGCGACACCAGTTGCTTCAGTTCCCGGCTCTGCGGGTGGCAGTTGAAGTCCCCCATCACCACGGCGTGCGGTTCCCGCGCCAGTCGTTCGGCCACGTAGTCGAGCTGGGAACGTCGCGCGCGCCGGCCCAGGGCCAGGTGCACGAGGAACACGACCAGGGATTCACCGTTCGCAAGATCGAAGCGCGCCTCGATGGCACCCCGTCCGGGAATGCGCCCCGGCAGGCGGTGCATCACCACGCGTTCCGGCTCCAGCCGGGTCAATAGCCCGAGGGAGTGCTTCGCAAAGGCGCCGAGGTCGCGGTTGACGCGGGTATAGGCGTGCGGGAACCCGGCCCGGTCGGACAGGTAGGCGGTCAGGTCCACATAGTTGCTGCGCATGCTCCCGGCATCCAGCTCCTGCAGCCCGACCAGATCGAAACCGGAGATGAAGCGGGCGACACGATCCAGGTTGGCCATGCGTCCGTCGAACGGCAGGAAGTGCTTCCAGCTGTTCATCAGGTAGTGGTGGATGCCTGAGGCGGGAATGCCGACCTGGGCGTTGAAGCTCAACAGGCGCAGACGCCTGCGATCCGGCGCCCCGGCAGCGGTCGGCTCGAGCAGCGAAGGGCCTTCGTTGGTTTCGTCCAGGCTGACTAGGGACAACCCGCTTCTCCGTATGTCCTTGGGCATGAATGTGGGGCCGTTCCGCCCGGAAAACAAGGGCGCACCCCTGGCGCAACGGGAACGGACCCCGTCTGCGGCCGGTCCCCATCCCGATGAGAAGGCACGCACACGCCGCCCATCGTTCCGGGCAGGGCGGCCAGGAGACCCTGCGGATACCGCTTCAGGAATACTCTTCGATCAGTTGATCGACCACGCGCAGCATCCCCTCGTGGCTGCCGGTCATGCCGGCCGAGATCATGGCCCGGCCATCGACCACCATGGACGGCACGCCCTCGATCTGGAAGGCCTGAATCAGCAGCCCCGCCTCGCTCACCGCCTCGTTGACCTCCGGTGAACGCATGGTTTCGCGGAAGGCATCGGCATCCAGCCCCCGCTGGTCGATGAAGCGCAGGATCGCGCTCTCGGAACGCATATTGCGGCCCTGGGCATGGATGGCATCAAAGAAGGGTTGGTGAACCTGGTCGAGCACGCCCATCTGGGCGGCGGCGTAATAGACCCGTGCGTGCAGGGCCCAGAGGTCGTTGAACGTGGCCGGCATGTGGGTGAATTCGACGTTCTCCGGCAGGTCCCTGCTCCACGCGTCCACCAGGGGCTCGAAGGTGTAGCAATGCGGGCACCCGTACCAGAAGACCTCCACCACCTGGATGCGGCCCTCCGGCAGACCGGTATCGACCCGCGGGATCAACTGCCGGTAGTCGACGCCCGCTGTAACGGAGCGCGCCAGCCCGGCGCCGGATGCCAGGAGGGCGCCGCCCCCCACCAGAGAACCAATGAAACGGCGTCGATTCATATATCCATCTCTCCATTCAGTGCTGCCGCGGCAGGAAGTCGCAGCGGGGAACCGCGATGCGCAGGTTCTGCGAACCCCCAGTTGGACGCAGTCGCGCCACTTTGGTTCGCCCTGCGGCTCGAGTCAACGGTTGCCGCGGCGGCGATGCGGGCGAAAAAAAGGGTGACCGAAGCCACCCTCTGCAGACCGGTGCGGGCCGCGACTACTCGGCGCGCAGTCCCGCCATGTACTCGGTGACGGCCCGGATGTCCGCGTCGGACATGCGCGCGGCCAGATTGCGCATCATGCGTCCGTTGTCGTTGGCGCGCTGCTCGCTACGGAAGTAGCGCAGCTGATCGGCATTGTACTTGGCGTGCTGCCCGGCGACCACGGGGAACATGGCTGCGGGATTGCCCTGGCCGGTAGGGCCGTGGCAGGCGGTGCAGGCCGCGACATCCGATGCCGGAATGCCGCCGCGATAGATGCGCTCGCCACGCTCGGCTACGGCCTCGTCGGCGGTGCCGGGTTCGATCTCCTGGCGTGCATAGAAGGCGCCCAGGTCGCGCATGTCCTGCTCGTCCAGGTTCGCGACCTGTCCGGCCATCAGGGCATTCTCGCGGCGGCCCGACTTGTAGTCCATCAACTGCTTGTGGATGTAATCCGCATGCTGACCGGCCAGTTTCGGCCATTCCGGGTTCGTGCTGTTGCCATCATTGCCATGACAGGCCGAGCAGGCCGCAGACAATTCCTGCCCGCGAGCCGGGTCACCAGCCTGCAAACCCATGGGCAGTGCCAGCGCGATGGACAGGACCGCGAAGAGACTTGAACGCATGTAGTTCATGATTGAGCGATACTCCAACTTGGAATGCACGAGCCGGCAATGCCGGTCCTTGTGTCCCCCGGCTCGGGGGAATCAAAATAAGGGCCGCACTATATAGCATATGGGCCCGTGCCCGGCAAAGAATCCATACCGGCACGCTCCGGTTCAGGGAGAACATGCATAACCCCTTTCGCGAGGCCGAGTTCGTCCTTGGCGCCACCCGCATCGCCCAGCTGCCGGCCGACCCCGGACCCGAGATCGCCTTCGCCGGTCGCTCCAATGCCGGCAAGTCCAGCGCGCTGAACGCCCTGTGCGGACGGCGGGCGCTGGCCCGGGTCAGCCGCACGCCGGGCCGCACCCAGGAGATCAACGTCTTTCGGCTACCCCCGGAGGGCCGGCGGCGCCTGATCGACCTGCCCGGATACGGCTATGCGAAGGTGCCGCCGGCCCAGCGCGCCCACTGGGATCGGCTGATCGGTCAGTA
>JAWLFM010000052.1:0-15938 GCA_041685565.1 Thioalkalivibrio sp. | reverse complement strand
TGCAGATCCCCGGCTGGGAACAGCTGATGGAGCTCGCCGCCGGCTGCTTTGAACTGAGCCAGCTCGGCTACCTGGGAGTGGACGTGGTCATTGACGCCGACCGCGGCCCACTGATCCTGGAACTCAATGCCCGTCCAGGCCTCGCCATCCAGATCGCCAACGGCGAGGGCCTCGACCACCGGATCACCGCCGTCGACGCCCACATGGTGGCACGCGAGACCGAACCAGCCACCGAACGGGCCCGCTGGTCCGCCGAGATCTTCGCCCGTCCCGACGCAACGCGCCCCGAAAAGCCCGACTCCGAACCCAGGGCCGACGCCGAACCCGCCTGATGCCCGGGGCGGTTACGGACACGGTGAGCGTTTGGGCTATGCTAGGCGCATGACTGCCGCCGCCGAGACCCAGACGCCGGACATCGAACAGGCCCTCGCCGACGCCGAGCGTGTCTGTGCCCGCCATGGCGCACGCCTGACCGAGCAACGTCGGCGCATCCTCGAACAGATCCTGCGCACCGATGGCGTGATCAAGGCCTACGACCTGATCCACGCCCTGTCCTCCGACGACCACAGCATCAAGCCGCCAACGGTCTATCGCACCCTGGCCTTCCTGCTGGAGCAGGGGCTGATCCACCGCATCGAGAGCCTGAACGGGTTTGTCGCCTGCTCGCACCCCGGGGAGCGCCACGAATCCGCGCTGATGATCTGCGACGGCTGCGGCCAGATCACCGAGTTCCATACCCCGGAACCGGCCAGCCGGGCGCTGGAAGACGAGGCCGAGGCCCAGGACTTCGCCATCGAGTCGCGCATGGTGGAACTGCACGGCCAGTGCGGCGACTGCCGGCGGAGTCAGCAGGACCGCGCCTGACACCGCCCCACCCTCTCAGCCCGCTCGCTTCCACCTTCCTGTGACCGCTGGCTCAGCCACCCTTGAAGCGTTCCCGCCGATCCTGCGAGCGGATACCCGACTGGTCGTGCTGGGCAGCTTTCCCGGCGTGGCGTCGCTGGAGGCCCATGCCTACTACGCCCACCCGCGCAACCAGTTCTGGCCCATTGCCGGGCAGATCCTCGGCGAACCCTTCCCGGAGCTGGACTACCCAGAGCGCATCCAGCGCCTGCTCGACCACGGCGTGGGCCTCTGGGACGTCTACGGGGCCTGCTCGCGCGAGGGGAGCCTAGACAGCGCCATCCGCGACCCGGTCCCCAACGATCTGGCCCGCCTGACCCGCGAGGCCCCGGGCCTGCGCTTAATCATCCACAACGGCGCCGAGAGCGCGCGGCGCATCCGCGAGACCCGCGCCCTGGGCGTCGAGGCCCTGCGGCTGCCCTCCACCAGCCCCGCCAACGCCCGCCTGAGCCTGGCCGAAAAACTGGCGCCCTGGCGCGAAGCCTTCGCGAGCACCGGCCTTCCGCGCGCCTGACCGACAAGCACCGCTGCGAAGAATTGGGGTTGAATACAAGACTGTTATTGTATAACGTTTATCACCGTATCGTTACGCTATAACAATTCACTTCCGTTGATCGGCACTCACTGCCCTGACCCTGAGCAGAGGACTGCCCCGCAACAAGGAGCCCGACATGCCCCGCACCCCCTACACTCGCCCCGTCCTGGCCGGCCTGACCGCCCTCACCCTCGCCGCCCCCGGAGCCGCTGCTGCACAGTGGAGCGCCGGTAGCGAAGACTCGTCCTGGGGCGTCGACGTATCCCTGATCCTAGAGGGCATCTATTTCAATGAGCTCTCGCATGGAAACGATTCGCCCGCCGGCTTCGGCGATGGCCACGACCACGGTCATGACCATGGCCATGACCACGATCATGGGTTCGACGATGGCTTCAACATGGGACATTCCGAGCTCGCACTGAACGCCCAACTGGGCGACCTGTTCGATGGCGTCCTGATTCTGGGCTTTGACGACAGCGATATCGAGGTCGAAGAGGCCTACCTGACCACCCGCGCCCTGCCCGGCGGTTTCCAGGTCAAGGCCGGTAAATTCCTGTCCAACATCGGCTACATCAACAGCCGGCACCCCCATGACTGGGACTTCGTCAAGCGCCCACTGGTCAACGAATACCTGTTCGGTGACCACGGGCTGCACGACACCGGCGTGCAGGCCACCTGGATCGCACCAGCGGAAATGTATACCCAGTTGGGTGTCGAGCTGCTCCAGGGCGACCAGGACGAAGGGATTGCCGCTTTTGATAGCGACCTCCCGGTCTCGTCAAAGAGCGGGCCGCGCGTCGCCACCGCCTTCGCCAAGTTCGGACCGGATCTAGGCGCCGATCACGCAGTGCAATTCGGTGTTTCCGGTGGGTATGTTGCCCAGACCGGCCTCGCCGAAGAACACGGCGATCATGCCCATGGTCTTGAGGGCGACGCCTGGTTCGCCGGCCTGGATGCGGTCTACAAGTACAGTTCGGGCCGCGCCTATGGCCACGGCGACTGGAACCTGAAAGGCGAATACTTCTACATGCGCCAGAGCCTGGATCAGTACGAAGGTCATGAGCACCACGACCATATGGACTGGGAACGTGCCGGAAGTCTGGCGACGAAACAGGATGGCCTCTACCTGGAGGGCGTTTACGGATTTGCGCCGCGCTGGGAAGCCGGCCTGCGGACCGAAGCGCTGGGTCTGACCAATGACGCCGTAGAAGGTAGCCACCATCACGGGCACGACTATTTCGAGGTCGAGTCCATGGGCACCTCCTATCGCCACTCCGCCCAGGTGACCTTCCGGCCCGTGGAGCCCGTCTTTCTGCGCGCCCAGCTGTCGCAGAACGACTTCGTTGACGACCACGGCCATCGCGACCGCGGCCTGGAGTTCATGTTGCAGCTGAACGTGGCCCTCGGCGCCCACGGCGCCCACCGCTTCTAAGCAACAGTCGACCTCGCGAGGCCGGTAGAGACTGCTCCCGTCCCGGCCGGCCTCCACCCATATCCCCATCTGAAAGGAGTCACGCATGTCCTGGCGCAAGACTCGCATCCGCATAACCCGAACACTCGCCACCCTCGCCTCGGTGGTATTCCTGGCCCTGCTCCTTCTGCCGTCGCAGGCCGCCGCCGGACTGAACATCGTCGCCACCACCTCGACCCTCGGCGCCCTGGCCCGCGAGATCGGCGGCGACGAGGCCGAAGTCCGCGTCCTCGCGCCGCCGGACCGTGACGCGCACTATCTCGATGCTCGCCCCAGCTTCATGGCGGCCCTGCGCCGAGCCGACATGCTGCTCGAGATCGGCGCCGGCCTCGAGGAGGGCTGGCTGCCGGCCGCCCAGCGCGGCGCCAACAACCGCGCCATCAACTCCGGCCAACCGGGGCACTTCCGGTCGGCGGACATGATCGAACTGCGCCGTTCCATCACCCTGGACGGGCCGAACATGGGGCACGTCCACGAGGAAGGGAACCCCCATTTCAATGCCGATCCGCTGCGCATGGCCCAGATCGCCACCGCCCTGGGTGAACGCATGGGCCAGCTGAGCCCGGATCATGCCGCCGCCTTCATGGAACGCGCCGAACGCGCTGCCGATCGCCTGCGCAATCACGCCGAGACCCTGGCCGAAAAGGTAGCGCCGGACCAGCGCATCGTGGTCTACCACGAGGACCTCGACTATCTGGAAGAGTGGCTGCCGGTCGAGATCGTCGGCTACCTGGAGCCGGCCCCGGGCATCCCGCCCACCGCGCGCCACCTGCGCAGCCTGGTCAGTGATCTCGAAGGTACCGAGGGCACCATCCTGTACGCCGAATTCCAGCCGCCGCGCGGCGCCGAGTTCCTCGAACGCAACCTGGGCTGGTCGAGCCATGCGGTCCCTCTGGATCCGCCGGCCGACTCCAGCCTGGATGGCTACCTGGACCTGATGACCACCTGGGCGCAAACGCTGCCCCAGCGCTAACCCAGGGTGAAACATCTTCCTCACGATCGGGCCCGGAAAATGCTTTCCGGGCCCGATATCATTCAGGCTCCTCCAACGATTTCGAGTCCGCATGCCCCCTCAAACCGCCCTGCACGCACAGGCCGCACACCTCGGCTGTGATCATCCGGTGCTGGGCCCGCTGTCCCTCGAGGTACCCACCGGGGCCCGATGGGGCTTGACCGGCCCGAACGGCATCGGCAAGTCGCTGCTGCTGAAGGCCGTGACCGGCCAGGCTCGGGTCCACGCAGGCACCCTGCAGCTTGGCCCCGCGACGCGTGTCAGCCTGCTGGCGCAGGACCACCCCCGGCGGGACCCCTGGCCCTTGTGCGGTCACGACTGGTTCCGGGCGATGGGCGCCACCCCGCCCGATCAACCCCGGGTGCAGGCCTTGCTGGATCGCCGGCTCGATCGCCTGAGTGGCGGCCAGTGGCAGTTGCTGCGTCTGGCTGCGGCCCTGCACAGCAGCACCGACCGGCCACCGGGGGAACGCCTGATCCTTCTGGACGAGCCCGCCAACCACCTCGACGCCGAGGTACGCGGCGATGCGGTCGACCTGATTGCCTCCCTCCCGGCCGAAACGACACTGGTGATGACCAGCCACGACGACGAGTTCCTGCAGGCCGTCGGGGTAGAGAACCATCCACTGACGGACTACCTCGATGCTCGGTGACCTGCTGTTCGTACCGTTTGTCTCCGGGCTGCTGGTCACGGCTGTGCTGGCCCTGGCCGGAGCCGGGCTGTTCCTGCGCGGTTCGGTCTGGCAGGCCCTGGCACTCGGGCAGTGGGCCGCGGCCGGGGGCGTACTGGCGTCGGTCGTGCACTGGCCGGTGCTGCCTGTGGCCCTGGCACTCGGGGCCGGAGTCATGGCCCTGCTGCAACGCAGCTCTGACCGCGAGCGCCTGCCGCTGGCCGTTTTTCTGGCCGGACTGGCGGCGGTGACATTGCTGGCCGCCAATTTCGCGCAGGCCAGCCTCGCCGCGGCCGCCTGGGCCGAGGGCCAGCTGTATTTCGCCGGCCCCCGCGAACTATGGGCAGTGGTCGCGCTCGGGTTGGCCAGCCTCGTGCTCGCGCCCGGGCTGTACCACGTCTGGCGGCACGCGCAGCTCGCCCCCGACGTCCCCGGCACGCGCAGCCCGCGCGCGTGGTTGCGCCTCACGGAGGTCGCCTGGCTGGTGGCCGCGGTGGTGCTGGGCAGCATGGTACTGGGGCTGCCCGCCGCCCTCGCCACGCTGCTCCTGCCCGCCTGGGGTGCCGCCTATCTCGCGCGCAATCTGCGCGGATTGTTCCTGTGGGCCCAGGCCCTGGCCCTCGCGGGCTTCCTGATCGCCTGGAGCGTCAGCCTGCCGCTGGATCAGCCGTTTGCGCCGGTACTCGTCCTGGTCAATGTCGGCCTCGCCCTGGCGGCCCGACTGCTCGCAATGTCACGTCCCTGAAACGATCAAAAGGTCACCCCGGAGCAGAACCATGACCTCGAAGCTACCCTCCCATGGCGTACCCCCATCCGGCGGGCCGAAGCGCCAGGGCACCCACTCGCCGATCTTCCAGGCGATCGAGAAGCTGCAGGGCGACCGACCTTGGGGAAGTGTGCTCGATGCCGGCACCGGACGCGCATCCATCGAGTGGATCTGTGCGCTGGAGACCGCGCGCTGGACGGCCGTCACGGCCTCGCAGGAGATGGCGAACACGGTGAAGAAGGCGGCAGGAAAAGGCCGGCGACGCGAAGATCGCATCCTCGTCGGCAACTGGATGTCCGACCAGCTCCTGTTTGGCGAGCGTTTCGACACCGTCCTGCTCGACTACTTCATCGGAGCAATCGAGGGCTTCTCGCCCTACTGGCAGGACCGCGCGCTGCATCGGCTGCGGCCCCACGTGGGCGAGCGGCTGTATCTCGTCGGCGTGGAACCCTATGTACTGACCGAACCCAAGACCGAGTCCGACCGCATCGTGCGCGAAATCGGCCGCCTGCGGGATGCCTGCCTGCTGCTCGCGGGGAACCGCCCCTATCGCGAATACCCTTCGTCCTGGGTCATGCGCCATCTCGGAATCGCCGGCTTCCGGGTTCTGGATGTCCGCTATTTCCCGATTCACTACCGCGAGCGCTTCGTCAACGGCCAGCTCGACCTGTGCCTGCGCCAGCTGTCGCACTTCAATGACGATGGCCTGGCAAAGGCCATGCACCAGAAGATCGAGGCGCTGCGGGAAACCGCCCTGCCGCTGGCCCGAAGCAAGGAGGGCCTGCGGCACGGGGCGGATTACCTGATCGCAGCCGAGCCGATGGCCGACCGGCATCGCAGCCTGCCCGACGCGGCAGGCACCCCGCAGTCAGTGCCGTCCGGGCCGTAGCACGGGCTACGCCATCGCCCCCCCCCTGGGCCCGAACAGGCCTCAGTCCGCTTGACAATGCACCGCAAGTGCGTATGATTCTCATTTAGATGCGCAGCCCGGACAGCTGTGTGTCGCCAGGACGAAAGGTGGCTTCCTGCCTTTGGTCTCTCCAACCTCCGTAAGCATTGCCGCCGGATTGCGTATCCGGCGGCTTTTTTACGTGTCCACACGCTTGCCGAAGAGCGACCTGGCAGATGCCTGACCAACCCCACCGCCTTGTGGCGGTCCACGCTCCAACTGGCTGCTTCAGCGTTCCGCTGACGGCAGACGCACGACCCGCGCGACGGCATCGTGTGCATGCAGACTCTCGCGGTGGCGGACCTGGACGCGATAGCCGCGGGCGGAGTACTCCGGGCGCAGGGCGCTGTCCAGGCGCCGTACGGCGTCTTCGCAGAACATCAGGTTGCGGCCGTTGGCGAGCGCGAAGGCCTTCTCGTCGACGCGCTTTACCGCCGTTTGCAGGGCGGTGCCCAGCGCCTGTTCCACGCGATCAATCAGATCGGGCAGGGGCAGCGTTGATACCAGCGGTTCCAGACCGACCGTGACGGTTGCCTCGCTGCGCTGGCTGTGGGGGGTCGCGACAATCCCCTCGGCCCGGCCCAGCCATTCGCGCACGGTTGCCGCATCCACAGCCGCTCGCGTGAAGTCACGGTCGAACTGTTCCTGGATCGCCTGCCGCGCCAGGGCGGCGGAGCAGGGACAGGTGGAGGAATAGCCCACCTGAACCTCCAGTTCCAGGGACACCGCCCCGGACTCGCTGCGTGCAGCGATCCTGAACGGGTAGCGCTTCCAGCCCGCGGCGGCACTGACCAGGGCCGGCCGTTCCAGCGGCAGCTCCCCGGCCAGACGAACCTCGGCCACGCTGGACAGGCCATCGTGCGAAGCCAGAAACGCCTCGAGCACGCCACACAGCCGCGCAAGGTCCAGCTCACGAGACTCCAGCTGTCGCAGGGCCCCGTAGAGCCGTGACATATGGATGCCGCGCGCGCCCGCGTCGTCGAGGCTCACCCCCGCGCTGGCTCGAGCGATCACTGGCTGGCCGGTCAGATACAGCGGAAGGGTGATGTCTTCCATACCCACCCAGTCGAGCGCAGAGGCGTGCGTAGCAGCCGACGCGGCAATATCCGGTAGCGGATCGGTCGCGGAGGTTTCCGTATCCGGCGAGGCCGTAGACACACAGGTAGAGGACATAAGACACCTTTTTGCAGGCGGGTCGACCCCATCACAGGACGGTGGCCGATCCGTGTTGTCGGGGCGCAATCGAAACGTTATGGTATAACATCCTGATCGCAACCGACGGAACCCCATGACCCGCGACGAACTGCTGGCCATGCCTGCCGCGGCCTACATGAACGAGGCCCAGCTCGCGTACTTCCGCGAGCGCCTGCTCGAAATGCGCGACGAGATCCTGGCCGACATGGAGGGCGCCCGGGACGGATTGCGCGACAACGAACGCACCCCGGACGAGCTTGACCGTGCGGCAATGGAGGAGTCGCGCCTCCTGTCGATGCGGGTGCAGGAGCGCGAAGGCCGCCTGCTGCGAAAGATCGATGCGGCCCTGCATCGCATCGAAACCGGCGATTACGGCTACTGCGAGGTGAGCGGCGAACCGATCGGTCTGCCCCGCCTGCTGGCACGCCCGACGGCGACCCTGTGCATCGAGGTCAAGGAACGCCAGGAAAAGGCCGAACACGTATTCGTTCGCTGAGCCTGCCCAACCCTTCCATCCGGGCACATTCCGACGCCCGGGCATCCCGATTCCCTGGAGGTACCATGAAACGTCTTCCCGTCACCGTCCTCTCCGGCTTTCTCGGCGCCGGCAAGACCACACTGCTGAACAACATCCTGCACAACCAGTCGGGGCTGCGCGTCGCGGTCATCGTCAACGACATGAGCGAGGTCAACATCGACAGCGCCCTGGTGCGCGGCGGCCAGGATGCCGTAACACGTACCGATGCCCGCATGGTCGAGATGACCAACGGCTGCATCTGCTGCACGCTGCGGGACGACCTGCTGGTGGAGGTGCGCCGCCTCGCCGAATCCGGGCAGTACGACTACCTGGTCATCGAATCCACCGGCATTTCCGAACCCATGCCGGTCGCGGCCACCTTCGCCTTCCGCGACGAAGACGGCCAGTCCCTGGACGATGTCGCCCGCCTCGACACGATGGTCACGGTGGTGGATGCAGGTGCCCTGCTGCAGGACTACGCGTCCAGCGATTTCCTGGGCGACCGCGGCGAATCCCTGGGGGAGGAAGACGACCGTACCGTCGTTGACCTGCTGGTGGATCAGATCGAGTTCGCGGACGTCATTGTCCTGAACAAGGTGGATCGCCCGTCGCCGGAACAACTGGATACCGTCCGCAGCGTCGTGCGCGCCCTTAACCGGGACGCCAGAATCATCGAAACCACACACGGCCAGGTCGCGCCGGAGTCCCTGCTGGGAACCGGACGCTTCGACTTCGACCGCGCGTCCCAGGCCGCCGGCTGGGCCCAGGAGATGATGGGTGGCCACACCCCGGAGACCGAGGAATACGGCATCTCCAGCATCGTATACCGCGTCAATCGGCCATTTCATCCGGAACGCTTTTTTGCCCTGCTGCACGAGGAATGGCCTGGCATCATCCGCAGCAAGGGCTGGTTCTGGCTGGCTTCGCGCCCCGACTGGGCCGGCACCCTGTCTCAGGCCGGAGGCGCGCTGACCCACCATGCCGCCGGATTCTGGTGGGCCGCCGTACCCCCCGAAAAGCGCCCGACCGACGAAGACTGGTGGGCAACCGCAATCGCTCCCGTCTGGGATGAGCATTTCGGCGATCGGCGCCAGGAAATCGTGCTGATCGGCATCCACATGGACGCGGATGCGATGCGCAAACGTCTCGACGCCTGCCTGCTCACCGACGACGAGATGCTGGAAGGCCCGGAACGCTGGCTGAGCTACGCGGACCCCTTCCCGGTCTGGCGCCTGGAGGCCGAGACCGCAGAGCGCGAGGCGGAAGACCCGGCAACCAGCGAAACCCGGTCGGACGTCCCCGCATGACGGCTACTCAAACCTCGCCACCGGCCGCGAACGCGCGTTCGCGGCACCGCGTTGTCGACCGGGCTGTCGAGCGCAAGGGCCTTCACCGCCGCGCTGTGAATGCCCTTATATGGCGGCGGTGCATGGATGCCCCGTTGCAGGAGCAGGCCGGTGCAATGGCCGCGAGTGAAAGCGGCATGATCCTGGACACCTCCTGCCGGCCGGACCAGGTGCGTGAACGGCTTCTGGAGCACAGTGACCTGTCCCCGTTCAGGATCCACCGTCTGGCATACGACCTCGAGCGGCTGGCACACAATTTCGCGGTGGTCGCCCACGCGCTGAGCGTCCGCATCCAGCTCGAGGTTCTGCACGATCAGCCGTGTCCGATGTTCCATGTGGACAACAACGTCCTGCGAATGGTCTGCAGCTACACCGGCCCCGGGACCGAATATGCAGACGATCGCTACGTAAACCGGGACCGGCTGCGTTGTGGTGATAACGAGGGCGTTCTCGGGGGGCATGCACCGGTGACGCTGGGGACCGGGTCCGTCATCCTCATGAAAGGCGAGCGCTCACCCACTTGCGGCGGCCTGGGGGCGGTCCATCGTTCGCCGCCACTGGCGGACAATGCCCGACGCCTGCTCGTGCGGCTCGACTACCCCTGATCGAACCATCCCGCAGCTCCCACAAGAAGCCAGGGAGACGCGGAGCGATCGCAGGATCCGCGTCTTGCCGCAAAAACTGCGCTTCCTTGCTTGACTCCCTCCTCCCCTTCGAGGAACATGGATGCGAATGGTTCTCGTTTGCAAGGAGTCAATATGTTCACTCTCGACGCATGGCTTGAAAATCCCGCCCCCTCGCTGCGGATCATCGACGATCACTCCCGCCGGGTCGTGGCCGAGTGGCGCGGGCAGGAACTCCGGGATCTGCTGGACTCCGGCATCATTGCCCCGACCGATTGCTGCGGCCCGCAGAGCCGCGACACCGTCCACGAAACCATCCGGGATCTGATCCTGGAGGCCTGCCTCGAAGGCATTACCGTCCAGCGCAGGGCGCCGGCAACGCGACCGGACGCCCCCGTACCCCTCGCCAGCCAGACCGCAGACAACGCCGGACGCCCCGGCCATCGCGTCCATCAGCCGCTCGCTCGCCAGCCGGCCGCGCCCGGAAACCGCTCGAGGCAGCTCACCTGTGCCCGTGCAGCGGGCGCCGCGCACCCCACGAAAAAGCCGCGCGAGATTGCCAAGGGGCGTGTCCTCCACGTAGCGTTCCGGAAATGGCCTCCCTTGCACTGATTCCGTGAACCGCGCCGAGCGCATCTTCCACCTGCACCGGCTGCTGCAGGCCCGCTGTCCGCCGTCTCTGGCGCAGCTGATGGAGGATCTCGAGGTCTCGCGCGCCACCATCAAGCGCGACCTCGAATACATGCGCGCCTTCATGCAGGCACCGATCGAATACGACCCGCAGGCCAACGGCTATCGCTACGACCGGGACGCCCCGACCTTCGAACTGCCGGGGCTGTGGTTCAACGAATCCGAGCTGCTGGCGCTGCTGACCATGGAGCAGCTGCTGGAGGATGTGCAGCCCGGCCTGCTGGCACCCACACTGGGGCCGCTGAAAGCGCGCATCCGCGAGCTGCTCGCCAGCGGCGGCCATCAACCGGACGCGGTGCGCCGGCGCATCCGCATCCAGCCGCTGGCCCAGCGAGGCGGTCGCGGCGAGAATTTCCAGGCCATTGCCGCCGCGACCCTGGAGGAACACCCCCTCGAGATCGAATACCACGGCCGCGCCCGGGACGCCGCCACCCGGCGCGTCGTGCACCCTCAGCGCCTGCTCTACTATCGCGACAACTGGTACCTGATCGCCTGGTGCGAGCAGGCCCGGGCCCTGCGCACCTTCGCGCTGGAGCGCATCCGGTCCACGCAATCGGTCGAGGCTCGCTATCACGATGTCGACGAAGCCACGCTGGACGCCCACACCGGCGAGGCCTTCGGCATCTTCACCGGCCCCGCGCAGCAATGGGCCAAATTGCGCTTCACCCCGGAACACGCCCGCTGGGTCGCCGACGAGACCTGGCACCCGGACCAGACCGGCCACTTCGAAGGCGATCACTACCACCTTCGGGTGCCCTACGGCGATCCCACCGAGCTGATCCAGGAGATCCTGCGCCACGGCCCCGGTGTCGAGGTCCTGGCACCGGAGACCCTGCGCACCCGCGTGGCCGAGACCCTGCGCACGGCCGCCGCACAATACCCGGCTTCATCCTGATGCTGCGCCACTGGCTCCCCGGCCTCGGAACAAAAACCACAACCGGGCGGCTGGATGCCATCTGGATCGCCGACGCGGCCGGAGCACCCATGCGCGAATGCCGCGCTGTGGACGTGTCCGAACAGGGGCTGGTGGGCGATCGCTACGCCACCGGGCAGGGCCACTGGCATACCGTCGAGTCCTGCCCCGTCACCCTGATCTGCCAGGCCGAACTCGAACAGGCCACGCGGCGGGCGCGACGGCTGCGCCAGCCGGCGACCCCGGCACCCGGCGACCACCGCCGCAACCTGGTGGTCAGCGGCCTCTCGCGCAGCCCGCACGCGGGCATCCTGCGCATCGGTTACGTGCGCTTTGCCATCACCCGGCCGCGGCCGCCCTGCGGCTGGCTCAATCAGGTGGTCGGCTACAACCTCGCGGGGGCCCTGCGTCAGGACAGCGGCATCTGCCTGCGGCCACTGGAGCCGGGGGTCATCCGGTGTGGCGATACGGTGACCTGGGAAACGGACTGAAGCATTCCCGGACATCTCCCTCGGGGGTGGCTCATTCTGTGAGCCACCCCCGGTGCTAAAAAGGTCGCAAACCCCACCCAGGAGCGCGACCATGCAATCGAACACCCCCAACCGCCAGGCCCGCCGCACCCCCGTCCTGCGCGGCTACTACGCGCGCCGCGGGGCCTACAACGCCACCGCCACCACCGAGGAACTGCTCGAGACCATTCCACTGGCCGGCTTCCGTCACCACGAGGCGCCCAAGCTGTGGGACATCCTCAAACGCGGCCAGGCCCTGACCGTGGAACGCGAGCGCACCAACACCCACGACGACCAGGCCGTCGCCGTGCGCTGGATGGATCATCACCTGGGCTACCTGCCGCGCGACCGCAACGGCCTGGCCGCGCAACTGCTCGACCAGGACCAGCCCCTGATCGCCCGCATCCTCGAGAAACGCGACCACGCCGACCGCCACCACCGCCTCGAGCTCGGCCTCTACCGCGCCAGCGCGCGCCCTTGATCCGGAACAAGAGCCGCCGATTGGATTTCCATCCTTGCTCGTTCAGGATGTCCACAAGGATGGCCATACGCGATGCAAGCGGACCCCGGAATTTCTTCAACCTCGTACGACAAGGATGCCCACGTGAGCTTCGATCCGTTTTTCCAACAAGCATCGGGCGGGATGTCGCCGTTCCTCTACCAGGCGCGTCTGGCCGAACGAGCGTGGCCCGACGTCATGAACGTGCCGACCGGGCTCGGCAAGACGGCGGCCGTCACAGGTTATTTCTACCTGAATATGCCCCCTGAATATGTTATCCGGAGCCTTTTGCTCCGGCCTCATTGAGGTGTGATCTTGACGACGTAGGGCGCGAACGGCAGGTTGCGGCCGATCCTGGTGCGAACAGTCCTGCGTCTGGCTGACTCTCGTTGCTCGTCAGGAAACCTATAAGGGTTCGGCCCCCTCGTTGAGGACCGCGATATAACGCGAATAAGCGAATACACGGTCCCGACGGCGCCCGGTGATTTCCCGCAGGACGCCCATTCCTTCCAGCGCTTCGACCGCGCGGGAAGCGGTCGGATAGGCCACTCCGGAGCGTTCCGCGAGGTCGTTTATCGAAGCCACCGGCCGCGTGCCCAGAGCATGGAACACGCGCAGGGCGTTCGCGGCAGAACGCCCCGTCCCCTCCACCCGCTCCCGGTCTTCCCGGAAGACATCCAGAAGCCGATGGGCCGTCTCCACCGCCCCATTGGCTGTGGTAAGCACGCCGTCCAGGAAGAAGTCCAGCCACGCTTCCCAGTCGCCATCGTGACGCGTTGCATCGAGCAGCCGATAATATTCGTCCCGATTTTGCTTGAAATAGAGACTCAGATAGAGCAGCGGCTGATGCAGCACGCGGTTTTCGTGAAGGATCAACGCGATCAGCAGCCGTCCTATTCGGCCGTTGCCATCCAGAAAAGGATGGATCGTCTCGAATTGCACATGAGCCAGCGCCGCCGTAATCAGGGCCGAAAATGGCTGTTGGTCGTCATGGACAAAGCGTTCGAGATCGGCCATCTGTGCCTCGACGTGCCGCGGGGGCGGAGGGACAAAATGGGCATTTCCGGGCCGAGTGCCACCCAGCCAGTTCTGGGTACGACGAAACGCCCCGGGCTGCCGCTCGGCGCCCCGCCCCCGGGCCAGTAGCCTCTCGTGGATCTCTCGTAGCAGACGGCTGGAAAGCGGAAACCCCTCCCGCAGGCGCCCGAGTCCGTGTTCCAGGGCGGCGATATAGTTGGAGACCTCCACCACATCATCAAACGGAACACCCGGCTGTTCTTCCAGTTCAAAGAGCAGCAGATCCGACAGCGAGGACTGGGTTCCCTCGATCTGGCTGGAAACCAGCGCCTCCTTTCGCACATAGGCATACAGGAACAGGTCCGGCTCTGGAAGCAGGGCGGTAATCGCGTCAAGTCGGCCGCAGGCCAGCAGGGCCTGTTCGTGCAACCGTCCCCGCGCACCGGACAAATCCGGGAGTGTTTCGGGCGGCAGTGGCGCCGGGATGAACGCGCGCACCTTTTCTTCCCCTACCGCGGAGCAGATCTCGTAATGTCCTGCAAGGCTTCGCTGCATGGCTACCGTCACTCGTGAGAATAACAACGAGCACTATTATCACTTTGCGCCACCCTCGTTAATAGCGGTCAACCACAAATCTGCATCGCCTTCGGGGCAGGGGCCCGAGACGATCATCATCCGGATGATCCGGAGCCTTTTGCTCCGGCCTCATTGAAGTGTGGTTCCGTCGGACTTTATGGATTTCGGGGATGTGGCCGGGTTACCCCTCGGACAGGAGGCGCTGGAGGGTTTCGGCGTCGATGGGGAGCTCGTCGGTCGCCGGGTCTTCGCAGCCGTGGACCTGGTCGGCGAGTTGCTGCTTTTGCGCCTGCAGGGCCAGGATCTTTTCTTCCACCGTGCCTTCGGTGACGAGTTTGTAGACGAAGACGGGCTTGTCCTGGTTGATGCGGTGTGCGCGGTCGGTGGCCTGGCTCTCGACGGCCGGGTTCCACCACGGGTCGTAGTGGATGACGGTGTCGGCTTCGGTCAGGTTGAGGCCAACCCCACCGGCCTTGAGGCTGATCAGGAACAGGTCGACCTTGTCCTGACGGAAGCGCTCGATGGCCTCTTCGCGCTTGCGGGTCTGGCCGGTGAGCTTGGTGTAACTGATACCGCGCTGTTCCAGTTGATTGCCGATCAGCGTCAGCATCGAGGTGAACTGCGAGAACAGCAGGATGCGTCGCCCCTCTTCCAGGAGTTCGGGCACCAGTTCCAGGAGCATCTCGAGCTTGGCGGAGCGGATGTTGTGGGTGTCGAACTCCGAGCTGCGGATCAGTCGCGGGTCGCAACAGACCTGCCGCAACTTGAGCAGGGCGTCCAGGATGGTGATGTGGCTGCGCGCGAGCCCGTGGCGATCCACCGCCTCGCGGACCTTTTTCTCCATGCTCAAGCGAATGCTCTCGTACAGCGCGCTTTGGCGGGCGTCGAGCGCGGTGGTACGCAGCAGTTCGGTCTTGGGCGGGAGTTCGCGCGCCACGCGGTCCTTGGTGCGACGCAGGATAAAGGGCGCAGTACGCTGGCGCAGGCGCTCCAGGGTGCCGCGATCGCCTTCCTGCTCGATCGGCTTGCGGTAGCGCTGGTTGAAGGTCTTCTGGTCGCCCAGAAAGCCCGGCAGCAGGAAGTCGAACTGCGCCCACAGCTCGCCCAGGTGGTTCTCCATCGGGGTGCCGGTCAGGCACAGCCGGTGATTCGCCTCCAGGGTGCGCACCACCTGGGCGGAGCGGGCCCGCGGGTTCTTGATCTGCTGGGCCTCGTCGAGGATCAGGTAATGCCAGCGGCGATTCAGCAGCACCTCGTCGTCGCGGGTGAGCAGCGGGTAGGTGGTCAGCACGAGGTCGTGATCCTCGATCGCGTCGAACCATGCACGCCGGTCCGGCCCCTG
The DNA here is from genome assembly GCA_041685565.1 of Thioalkalivibrio sp. Classification (GTDB taxonomy): domain Bacteria; phylum Pseudomonadota; class Gammaproteobacteria; order Ectothiorhodospirales; family Ectothiorhodospiraceae; genus Thioalkalivibrio. The sequence continues at coordinate 406 of JAWLFM010000052.1, read as the reverse complement.
CAGCACGAGCACCCGCAGTTTCGGGGTGAACTGCGCCGCCTCGCGCCGCCAGTTCCCCAGCAGGCTGGTGGGGACGATAATCAGGCTGGGGTTACGCATACGCCCGGCACGCTTTTCCACGGCCAGATGCGCCAGGGTCTGGATCGTCTTGCCCAGCCCCATGTCATCGGCCAGGATGCCGGCCAGCTCGTATTCACGCAGGAACTGCAACCAGTCGAGCCCTTCTTGCTGATAGGGCCGCAGGGTCCCCTTGAAGGTGCTCGGCGGCGAAACCGCGCGGACCCCTTCGAAATCGCGCATGCGGCGGGCCAGCTTTTTCAGGCGTTCGGCTCCGCGCAGGCGGGCGGCATCGAAATCCAGCAGACGCGGGGCATCCAGGCGCGACAGGTGCAGGCTCTCGGCGCCC
>JAWLFM010000003.1:0-52848 GCA_041685565.1 Thioalkalivibrio sp. | reverse complement strand
GACCCTGTTTGCCGCCTGGTCCCATCTCGATGCCGACCGGTCAGGTGGTCTGTTTCACGGGCTGGCCCTTGAAAACCAGGGTGGTCGACCCCACCTTGATCGGGTCGAATCCTCCGAACCACTCGAAACCCTGGATGTGAAGGACCATGACTGAGACACAACGCGAGACACGAAGCTTCGAAACCGAGGTCAGCCAGTTGCTGCACCTGATGGTGCATGCCCTGTATTCCAACCGAGAGATCTTTCTGCGCGAACTCATCTCCAATGCCGCCGACGCCTGCGACAAGCTGCGCTTCGAGGCCCTGGCCCAGCCGGATGCGATCAATCAGCCGCCCCAGTTGACCATCGACGTCAGCGTCGACAAGGAGGCCCGCGAGATCCGCATCACCGACAACGGCATCGGGATGTCGCGCGACGAGGTGGTCGCGAATATCGGTACCATCGCGCGCTCGGGCACGAAGGAATTTGTGAGCCGCCTGACCGGGGACCAAAAAAAGGATGCGCAGTTGATCGGCCAGTTCGGGGTCGGGTTCTACTCGGCCTTCACGGTGGCCGACCGTGTCACCCTGGAGACGCGCCGCGCCGATGCGCCCGAGGATGCCGCGGTGCGCTGGGAGTCCGAGGGCACCGGCAGTTACATATTGGAGGACTGTTCGCGGGGGTTGCCGGGCACGGAGGTCACCCTGCACCTGAAGGAGGACGCCGACGAGTTCCTGGAGTCCTACCGGCTGCGCCACATCATCACCCGCTACTCCGACCACGTGGCCTTCCCGATCCGCATGCCGCAGCAGGACGACGACGGCAAGGCAACCGAGGAATGGGAGACCGTGAACCGCGCCAGCGCGCTGTGGACGCGTCCGAAGAGCGAGATCAGCGAAGAGGAATACCGGGAGTTCTACAAGCACGTGGCCCACGACTTCGAGGATCCCACTGCCTGGGTCCATAGCCACGTCGAGGGCCGTCAGCAGTACACGACGCTGTTCTATATCCCGAAGCGGGCGCCCTTCGATCTCTGGGACCGGGACCGCCGGCATGGCGTGAAGCTGTACGTAAAGCGCGTCTTCATCATGGACGATGCCGACCAGATGCTGCCGAACTACCTGCGCTTCGTCCGCGGCGTGGTCGATTCCTCGGACCTGCCCCTGAACGTCTCCCGCGAGATCCTGCAGAGCAACCGGCTGGTGGACAGCATCCGCTCCGGCTCAGTGAAGAAGATCCTGGGCCTGCTCGATTCCATTGCCGAAAACGAGCCCGAGAAATATGCCGAAATCTGGACCAACTTCGGGCGCGTATTGAAGGAGGGGCCCGGCGAGGATTATGCAAACCGGGAGCCGATCGCGAAGCTGCTGCGTTTCGCCAGCACGCACAACAGCGACGACACCCAGAACGTATCCCTGGCCGAGTACAAGGCAAGGATGAAGGAGGGCCAGAAGGCCATCTACGTGGTGACCGCGGACAGTGCGGCTGCTGCCCGCAACAGCCCGCATCTGGAGGTCTTCCGCAAGCACGGCATCGAGGTGCTGCTGTTATCGGACCGGGTGGACGAGTGGCTGTTGTCGCACCTGGACAGCTTTGACGGCACGCCGATCAAGTCGGTGGCCAAGGGCGATCTCGACCTCGAGGAGGTGATCGGGCAGGACGAGGGGGAAGCGGAGGCGTCATCCGCGGCCGAGAAGGATCTCGGGGACCTGCCGGAGCGGATCGGCAAGACCCTCGGGGATCGCGTGGAGAGTGTCCGTTCCTCGAAACGCCTGGTGGAGTCCCCGGCCTGTATCGTGCTGGGCGAGCATGAGATGGCCCTGTACCTGCAGGAGTTGATGAAGCAGGCCGGCCAGCCGACCTTTGGCAGCAAACCGGTGCTTGAGGTGAACCCCGGACATCCGCTGGTGCGGCGCCTGCAGGAAGCGGATGGCGCGGAGTTCGACGATCTCGCCACACTCCTGTTCGAGCAGGCCCTGTTGACCGAGGGCGGGCAACTCGATGACCCGTCGGGCTTCGTCGCCCGCCTCAACCGGTTGTTATTGAAGGCTGCCTGACCGCCTGCGGCGCAACGTCCGGGGACGGATCCATGAATCCGTCCCCTGGCGTTGCAGGGGGCAGCTGGAAGCGGCTCCTGCGCGGGCAGGTTCAGCGTTGCAGGAGACGGTCCAGGGCCTGTTCGAAGGCGATGCCCACGCGGCGGCTCATGGGCTGCCGGCGGTTGAAGGTGACCTCGTAGATTTCATGCTTGCGGCTGAGGGCCATCAGCAGGTCGTCGCTGGTGCGCAGTTCATCGACCAGCTTTAGTTCCAGCGCCTGTTCGCCATACCAGTGTTCCCCGGTAGCGAGGGTGTCGAGGTCCAACTGGGGGCGGTAGCGCTGCAGATAGGCCTTGAACAGACCGTGGGTCTCCTCCAGTTCCTGTTGGAACTTCGCCCGGCCCTCGGGCGTGTTCTTGCCGAGGATGGTCAGGGTGCGCTTGTGCTGGCCCGCGGTGAGAAGCTCGATGTCCACATCGTGGCGCTTCAGCAGCCGATGGATGTTGGGGATCTGCGCCACCACCCCGATGGAGCCCACCACAGCGAACGGGGCGGCCGCGATGCGGTGGGCCACTGCGGCCATCAGGTAGCCGCCGCTGGCCGCCACCCGGTCGATGGCCACGGTGAGGTCCAGCCCGGCATCGCGCAGGCGGGCCAGTTGGGCTGCGGCGAGGCCATAGGAAGGCACCAGGCCGCCCCCACTCTCGAGGCAAAGCACCACCCGGTCGGTTTCCGGTCGGGCAATGGTCAGGATCGCGGAGATCTCCTCGCGCAGGTTGTCCACCCGGGTGGCCCGGATGTCGCCGTGAAAACGCAGGGCGTAGATCCGTGGTTGTACTTCGCGCTGTGCCCGGCCTGCCTGCTTGCGCTCGCGTTTGAAGTCCCTGGTGTGCTGACGCAGGGCCCGCCAGCCCAGCACGCGCAGGCGCAGGATGCGCTCCATGTTCCGATAGCGCTGATTCAGGTGCTTCACGGTGAGCTGTTCGTCGCCCCGGCCCCGGCCCCGCTGGGCCAGGGTTGCAATGGTGCCAAACACCACCAGTGTCATCACCACGATGGTCAGGCCCTTGGCCAGGAACAGCGCATATTCCTGCAGGAACTCCATGCTTCCTCCCTCGTCGTTCGGAACCCGCCGCAGGTTCCCGGTATTCTCAACACGTGATACTACGCGTGAAGGACGGGAGCGTGTCCGATTGTGCAGACCATCCGTGTGGGACTGAAGGCGCGCAGCAGGCGGTGAGGGGGCCGCAGGCCATACGGTTTCGCGGGCGGGATACCCTGAGCCTGCGCCAGCTGGATGAGCTGAACCGGGTGCCGAAGGGAACGACCTTCCGGCACTTCAAGTCCTGCAGGTCCTGGCTGGTGGAGGGGTGCGACTTCTTCCGCCTCGACGCCGGCGAATATCCGGCCTTGCTGGCCCGTCTGCGCGAGGCCGGATTGATCTATCCCTCCAGCGTCCACGTGCTGCTGTTCACCGAAACCGGCTATCGGCGCATGATGGAGGCCGTCCGCTAGTGTCCTGTCGCACGTCTAATGGCGCCATCAGACGTGCGACAGGACACTAGGGAAACGCTGATGAATGCACTTGTCATTGCGAGCGAAGCGCGGCACTAACGCGCGTAGCGCGTTGAACAGCCGCAGGCTGGCCCGCAGGGCGAGCGAAGCGAGTAATCCAAGCGGCGCACATGGAATCACTGCCTTATGGATCGCCGCGTCGCTTCGCTCCTCGCGATGACGAATTAATCAGCGTCTCCCTAGCGCTCGCGCCGTCTCCGGGTCATTTCGCGGAGCAGGGCCTCCTGCTCGTTGAATGAAGGCTGCCGCTTGCGCCTGGACTGCTCGACGCTGCCGGGTTCTTCCTTCCTTGACGGGACATGCCCGGCGCGCTCGCCTTCCTTCAGCGCCTGGTAGTCAGCAAGATCGCGGGTGACGGATTCCGGGTCCGCCGCGTCTGCGAAGCGGCCGCGGTAATCCCTGGGTGGCTTCTTGCCCTTGCGCAGGAAGAGCTTCATGCGCAGCTGCTTGTTGTAGGCAACCACCCGCCGATCGATCCAGAAGAGGTCATGGATCGCCAGGGCCGCCAGCAGCAGCGATGGCAGCAGCCACCACCACGCAGGAGCCAGCCAGGCGGTAACGACCGTGATCGCGGTCAGGGACAGAAATGCGACACCGCCCCGGGGTTCGGCGAGGTAGAATCGATGCAGGCCCAGTGGGAACAGGATCCATGCCGCATAGGCTCGGGTCCTGGACCGCATCTCGTGCGCCAGAAGGGCATTGACGGCCTGCAGGCCGCCGCCTTCGAGGTTGAGTTTCTGCCAGGCCTTGCTCATTGCTGCATCCGCTTTCGGTTCGGATATTCAGTCTAACCCCGGGCCGAGTTGTCGCAGGGAAAGTCCGCCTGCTATTGCGGCCTTGCCGGGCTTGTTAGCATGCGGACGATCATCCGGGGGAAGCGTGCCCATGTCGGATCGGCGACTGCAAGTCTTTTTCACCGTGGCCCGGCTGCTCTCGTTCACGCGAGCGGCCGAGATGCTGCATATGACCCAGCCAGCAGTGACCTTCCAGGTGCGCCAGCTGGAGGAGCAGTTCGATACCCGGCTGTTCGATCGCAACCACAACCGGGTCTCGTTGACCGAGGCCGGTCGCCTGGTGTTCCGTTACGCCGAGCGCATCTTCGAAACCTACACGGAGATGGAGGCGGCGATGCGTGAACTGAAGGGCGCGGTGGGCGGCGCACTGGTTCTGGGAGCGAGCACCACCGTCGCCGAGTACCTGCTGCCGACCTTGCTTGGCACCTTCCTTCGCAGTCATCCCGGGGTCGGCATCAGCCTGCGGGTTGGCAACTCCGAGGCCGTAGTGGCCATGGTGGAGGAGAGTGAGATCGACCTGGGGGTGGTCGAGTCCCCGGTCAGCAACCGGAACCTGATCGTGCAGGCCTGCCTGATCGACCACCTGCGCCTGGTCGTCCCACCGGACCATCGTCTCGCGACCCGCAGGAAGGTGACACTGCGCGATTTTCTGGATGAGCCCTTCGTGTGTCGGGAGGAAGGTTCCGGGACGCGCGAGGTCATCATGGAATATCTGACCCGCCAGGGCTGCACACGCAATCGTCTCAATCTGTGTATGGAACTGGGCAGTCCGGAGGCGATCAAGGGGGCGGTCGCGGCTGGTATGGGCATCTCGATGCTCTCGGAGTCCGTGATCGCCAAGGAGATTGCCCTCGGTCAGTTGGTCGCGATAGCGCTCGATCCCCCGCTGGAACGGCCGATCTCCCTGGTGCACGCGCGCCAGAAGTTCCGCGTGCCGACCCTGGAGGTGCTGTTGCGCTTCATCCGCGAGTACTGCACGCAGGAGGAGCCTTCCCCGGTTGCCTCGACGACAATGAACGGCAAGGAGACCTGATGAAGAATTACTGTGTCGTACAGCACACCTATTCGGAATTCCTGGGCCTGATAGAATCCCAGCTGGAGAAAAGGGATATCGGCTTCTCGTATCACCGGCCCTTCGTGGGCCAGGACATGCCCGGCTCGGCGGCCCAGTTCGATGGCCTGTGGCTGCTGGGTGGTGCCTGGCCGCTGACGGACGAGGAACACAATCCGCAGGTTCCGGACGAGCTGGCGCTGATCGATGTCTTCCGGCGCTCGGACCGGCCGGTGATCGGACTGGGAATGGGCGGCATGCTCGTGGCCCTGCAGGCGGGCGGTACGGCCCGGCGCGAACCCGCCTACCGGGCCGAGTTCGTGACGGCGCACAAGACCGCTGCGGGTGCTGGTGACGCCCTGGCCGAGGCGGTGGATGGACGCCGCGTGCTCGTGCTGGTGCACGGAAGCGTGGACCTGCCGGAGGGCCTGGAACCCACCCTGGTCGATGACGAGGGTCGGTGGCTGGCGGTGCGTCCCGACCGCCTGACCTACGGGCTGCTGTTCCGCCCGGAAATGAAACCGGGCATGCTGGAAGATATCATCATGGAGGCGCGGCACAATCCGCCGCCCAACATGGGCGAGCTTCTCGGTGAGGCCCGGATGGAGTGGCAGGGCATGCAGGAGGTCACCAATCAGGTCGTCGCCGGGCTGGTGACGGAACTCTCCCTGATGCAGGAGCGGCGCAAGATGCCGGTGTTCAGCCTGAAACTGGAGACGGAATAAGTTGATCGCACCGATGAACATGGCCGGCAAGAGCAGCAAGGCCTCGCGCGGCAAGGGCGGTGCGGCCGCACGTGTGGCCGAGATCGCCGGCCGGCTTCCGGAGGAGCAATTGCGCACGCTGCTGCAATTCTCCGAGTTCCTGCTCGCGCAGGTGCCCGATGCCGAGGCGGCGGACGCGCCACTGCCGGAGCCCAAGCCGATCGCCCGGCCTGACGAGGAGTCGGTGATCAAGGCGATGCGTCGTCTTTCCGAGACCTACTTCATGCTCGATCGGGGTCCGCTGCTGAATGAGACCTCTGCGCTGATGGCGCAGCACGTGATGCAGGGCCGCACGGCGGCGGAGGTGATCGACGAACTCGAGGTCGTCTTTGCAACCCATTACGAGCGGGTGCGGTCCTCCCCATGATCGAGGTGTTCCAGCGCTGGTATCACCGGCATTTCACCGATCCGCAGGTGGTGATCCTGGCCTTCCTGCTGCTGCTCGGTTTTCTGCTGGTGATCTTCGCCGGACGCATCCTGGCCCCGCTGCTGGCAAGCCTCATCATCGCCTATCTGCTCGAAGGGGCGGTATCGAAGCTGACACACCTGCGCATGCCAAGGCTGCTCGCGGTGATCATCGTGATCCTTGGCTTCGTCGCGCTGGTGGTCGCAGCCCTGTTCGGCCTGGTCCCGCTGATGTCGCAGCAGGTCACGCAACTGGTCCGGGAACTCCCGGTGATGATCTCGCAGGGCCAGGCACTGCTGCTGCAATTGCCCGAGCGATACCCCCAGGTGATCTCCGAGGAACAGGTCTTCGACATCATGGGTGCCATCCGCGCCGAGGCCACCCTGTTCGGACAGCAGGTGGTGAAGGTCTCACTGGCCTCCGCGCAGCACCTGGTAACCGTCGTGATCTATCTGATCGTGGTGCCGTTGATGGTCTTCTTCATGCTGAAGGACCGCGATGCGATCCTGAACTGGTTCATGGGCTTCATGCCCCGCGACCGGCGCCTGGCCGGGCAGGTGTGGAACGAGGTGAACATGAAGATCGCCAGCTACGTGCGCGGCAAGTTTCTGGAGATCCTGCTCGTCTGGGCGGTCAGCTTCTTCACCTTCCACTGGTTCGGGCTGCAGTATGCGGTGCTGTTGTCGTTCATGGTCGGGATCTCCGTGATCATTCCCTATATCGGGGCGGCCGTCGTCACCATCCCGGTGGCGTTGGTCGCCTATTTCCAGTTCGGCCTGTCCAGTGAGTTCGCCTGGGTGCTGATCGCCTACGGCGTGATCCAGTTTCTGGACGGCAACGTGCTGGTGCCCCTGCTGTTTTCCGAGGTGGTCAACCTGCATCCGGTGGCGATCATCGCCGCGGTGTTCATCTTCGGTGGTATCTGGGGCCTTTGGGGGGTCTTTTTCGCGATCCCGCTGGCCACCCTGGTGCATGCCGTGTTGAAGTCCTGGCCCCGTCATGATCTGCCCGCGCAGCCACCGGCGCAGCAGTCCCGCGGTTCAGAGTCCGCAGGCGGGGACCGGGCCGATGCTTCAACCGGTCCGAGCAAGGCGTGACGGTTCGAGGGCGAAGGGGATTCAGGGCGTGCTTCGGGAACCGTGGACCGGTACGGTGCGCGGAACCCAACCCAAGAGAGGATGCATGACCGGCACCGAATTGTTGATGAACATCACCCCGCAGGAGAGTCGGGTCGCCCTGGTCGAGAACGGGATCCTGACCGAACTGCACCTCGAGCGGACCCGCCGGCGCGGCCTGGTCGGCAGCATCTACAAGGGGACGGTGTGCCGGGTACTGCCAGGCATGGATGCGGCATTCGTGGACATCGGGCTCGACCGCACCGCCTTTCTGCATGCCTCGGACGTGGCGCCGGTGGAGCGCGAGGAACTCTGCAACAACGGCGAGGCGCCCCGGCGCAACGAATCCATCAGCCAGTTGCTGCGTGAGGGCCAGGAACTGCTGGTCCAGGTGATCAAGGACCCCCTGGGGACCAAGGGTGCGCGTCTGACCACCTACGTCACCGTCCCGTCACGCCATCTGGTGCTGATGCCGAACCAGAGCAACATCGGGATCAGTACCCGCATCGAGGATGACGCGATACGAGGCCGCCTGCGTGAGACCATGGAGGCGCTGCGGACGGAACTGGCCCCGGAGCATGGCTTCATCGTGCGCACTGCCGCAGAGTTGGCTGACGAGGGGGCGCTGCGCAACGATGTGAAGTTCCTGAAGAAGCTTTGGGACACGCTGAAGGAAAACGCCGCCGACTGCGCCGCGGGACAGGAGATTCACGCTGATCTCCCGCTCGTGCTGCGTATCCTTCGGGACATGGTCGGGGTGGAACTGGAGCGGATTCGGATCGACTCCCGCGAGACCTGGCAACGGGTCTGCGAATTCGCCGAGCGCTACATTCCGGACCTGACCAACAGGATCGAACATTATCCCGGTGAGCGCCCCATCTTTGAACTCTTCAACGTGGAAGATGAGATCCAGCGCGCCCTCGAGCGCAAGGTCGAGCTCAAATCCGGCGGCTACCTGATCTTCGACCAGACCGAGGCGATGACCACCGTGGACATCAACACCGGTGGCTTCGTCGGGCATCGCAACCTCGAGGAGACGATCTTCAAGACCAACCTCGAGGCGGCGCAGGCCATCGGGCGACAACTCCGCCTGCGCAATCTTGGTGGCATCATCATCATCGATTTCATCGACATGCAGGATGAAGAACACAAGCGTCAGGTGATCCGGGCCCTGGACCGGGCCCTGGAGCGTGATCACGCCAAGTGCCAGATCTGCGACGTGTCGCCACTGGGCCTGGTGGAGATGACCCGCAAGCGCACCCGTGAAAGCCTGGAACACCTGCTTTGTGAGGCCTGTCCGACCTGCGGCGGCCGCGGCTACGTGAAGTCGGCGGAGACCGTCTGTTACGAGCTGTTCCGCGAGATCCTGCGCGAGGCCCGTCAATACGACGCAAGGGAGCTTCGCGTCCTGGCCTCGCAGAGCGTGATCGACCTGCTGCTGGACGAGGAATCCTCCAGCCTGGCCGAGTTGCAGGAGTTTGTCGGCGTGCCCATCCGGTTCCAGGTGGAAACCCTGTATCAGCAGGAACAGTTCGACGTGGTGTTCATTTGAGCAGGCCGTCCTTCTGAACGGCATGTCTCCCTCTCCGCCAGCGGTCTCCGATCCGCGCCCCTTCCAAGGATGGTCCGCCATGGGCGGGGGAGCTTGCCCGGTGGTTGGGCCATGATCCGCCGCAGTCTGCGCATCACCTTGGCCACGGTGGGCCCCCTGCTCCTGCTATTGGTGCTGGCCCTGCTGGCGCTGAGACTGTTGCTGCCCCAGTGGGACGGTCTGGCAGCGGTGGTCGAGCAGCGGGTCGGGGCCATGATCGACCGCGAGGTGACGCTGGGTTCCCTGCGCTTCGGTTGGTCGGGATGGGTCCCGGAGCTGGTGGCCAGCGAGGTGCGGATCTCGCAACCGGGCAAGGGCCCGCTCGTGGCCCGGGAGCTCGGGGTCAGCCTGGCCCCGTTACGCAGTCTCCGTGCCCGCAGTCCGGTGTTGGGGCAGGCGCGCCTGTCCGGCATCCAGCTGCAGGTGGAACGTGATACCGATGGTGTGTGGGACGTGCATGGCTGGCGCTTCGGCGGTGCCGGTTCACTGGCGATCGACTGGCGGCGATATTTCGCCGGCATGGAACGGCTGCAGATCGAGGATGCCACCCTCCAGTGGGCGGACAGCATGACCGGTATCGAGACCGGCCTGCGCGTGGACTCGCTGGGGCTGCGTTCGGACCGGTCCGGGCTTGCCCTCGTGGGGCGGGGCAGCTTCCTGCCCGAGGCCGGCGGGGCGGTGTATGTCGGCATCACGGTGCCCCCCGCAGGCCCCGACCGGATCGAGTTCTATCTGGATGCGCAGGACGTGCAGCTGCCCTACTGGAGCCAGCTGGGCGGCTGGCTCCAGGGCGGGATGCTCGGTACTGCCGCGGTGCGCCTGTGGGCAAGCCTGGAAAATGGGCGGGTCCGGCAACTGCAGGGAGAACATGACAGTCGCCTTCTCGTCGTACGCGACGGACGCTGGCGTGAACAGCCGGTGGGCCATCGCTTCCAGTGGGTGCGCGACGGAACGACGGCCGTGTCGCACTGGGTGGAAACGATCCCCGGTGCGGGACACATCCGCATGGAATACCGCATGCCGAATGCCGATGAGGGCGCGGATCGCCTCGTGGTGGCTGCGACGGGTATCGACGTCGGTCACTATGCGCCCACCGTCGCGGGGTTGCGGTTTCGCGGCATGCCGGAACTCGTACGGCTCGCGCCCAGCGACCCCACCGGGCGACTGGAGCGCCTGTACGTGGTGCTGGCCCGGCACGGCGAGGGTTGGCGGCTGGAGGCGGCGGATGCGGAGTTGCGTGATCTCGAACTGCAGGCGGCGGGCGCAACGCCGGGTCTCAGCGGCCTGGATGCGCGCCTGGAGTGGGCTGACGACCGCGGCGAGCTGTTGCTGGATAGCGATGGCCTGCGTGTGGCGATGCCGACCCTCTTGGCGGAGGAACTCCTCTTCGATCGGCTGCAGGCGCGGCTGCAGGTGCAACGGGACCCGGCGGCGTGGCACGTGGAGGCACGCCACCTGTTTGTGGAGAACGAGGATGCCGCGCTGGAAGGTCGCGGGCGGTTGGAATTGGGGGCGGTGCCTGAACTGGACCTCGCCTTGCGATTCCTGCGTGCCGACGGTCGACGGGTGGCCCGCTACCTGCCAGTACACCGGCTCCCCGCGCGGACGCACCGCTGGCTGGCTACCAGCATTCGCACCGGTACCCTGACCGAAGGCGGCCTGGTGTTCCGCGGCCATCCGGGCGATTTTCCCTTCGCCGACAACCAGGGCGTCTTCGACCTCTGGGCGGAGATCGAGGATGGTCTGCTGGACTACAAGCCGGGCTGGCCCGCAGCCGAACGGCTGTCGGGAACGCTGCATGTTCACAATGCCACCCTCCGGGCGGAGCAGGTATCCGGGATGATCCTGGATTCGGAAGTCAGCGGCGTCACCGTGGTCATGGGCAACTTGCTCAGGGAGCAGGAGATGGAGATCCGGGGCCAGGCGCGTGGTCCCGTTCAGGACCTGTCCACCTATCTGCGCCAGTCCGGTCTCGGGCGCAGGTACGGTCCCTACCTGACGGGTGTCCAGCCGCAGGGCAGTGGCGCACTGGAGCTGGACCTGTTGATTCCTTTGCACGGACCCGGACCCGCGCAGACCCGTGTCGCGGGCCGGCTTCGGCTCGAGGATGCTGCCTGGGTATTGTCCGAGGGTGGGCTCAGGCTGGAAGACATCAGGGGCGACATCCGCCTTGATCCGCAGACGGGTATCCGCGGCCAGGGCATCCGCGCCCAGGTCCATGGCGAGCAGGTGCTGCTGAGCCTGCAGCGCGAGGCCGCCGGCGCCGGCATGCGGATCCAGGCACAGGGCAGACAGCGGCTCGCTCCATGGATCGGCGCGCGCGCCGCTGCCCGCCTGGCGGCACAGGGGATGGCACACTGGGACGCGGAGATCGTGATCGGCGGCGCCGATGATTCGCGGCTGGAGCTGACATCGAATCTCGAGGGGATGCAGCTGGATTGGCCGGCACCCCTGGCCAAGACCCGGGGTACGCGGCGTCCGCTGCAGATCACCTGGCCACTGCGGCGTGAAGGCGAGGCCATCGCGCAGGTGCGTTTTGATGAGGTGCTGGCGGCGGACCTCCGGGTCGCGCCGGGCGGGACCGACCAGGCCGGAGAAATCCGTGCCGTCGCCCTGAGCCTCGGTCGTCCATCACCCGGTCTGCCCGCACTTCCGGACCAGGGCATCGATCTGCGGGCGCGCCTGGAATCAATCGACGCGGACGCCTGGCTGAATGCCTTGACGGCCTTGGCGATGGACAGGGTGCCCATCGAGGCCGCAGCCGGCCTGGAACTGCTCCGGGCCGATATCGAGGCCATGGATGGCCTGCGCTGGGCTGGCAGGACCTTCCCGGGGGGGCGGATGCGGTTCGAGTCCGGAACCGATGGTCGGCGGCTGTTCCTGGATTCGGAATGGATCCGGGGCGAGGCCTTGTTGTCCGAGCCGATTGCCGGAGACCGCCCGGTCATGGCGCGAGACCACTGGCAGGTGGATCTCGCACACCTGTACATCAACCAGGGGGAGACTACGGGCGCGCCCCTCCATTCCCTTGCGCCGGATGGATCCGCGGATCCGCGCGCCTGGCCGGCCGTGGACCTGCGGGTTGCCGACCTCGGCTTGGGCAATCTGCGCCTGGCGGATGTCGAACTGGTGTTGCTCCCGGCAACGGATGGCCTGGAACTGCGGGATTTGCGGCTGCGCGCACCACAAGGGGATGTGACCCTGCGCGGCGAGGGCCACTGGGAGATGTCCCCGGACGGTGTGGTACAGACGCGGATCCAGGCCGAGGCTACAGGCACCGATTGGGGCAGTGCGCTGAACTCGATGGGTGTCTCTCCGGCGATGCAAGGCGCGTCCGGCAGCGCCCGAGCCCGGTTGGCCTGGGCTGGGCCGCTGTTCGCGCCCGACGTCGCCGGGCTGAGGGGGACGGTCGACATCGATCTCGCGGACGGTCGTCTGCATGAGGTGGAACCGGGGGCCGGGCGTCTGCTGGGGTTGGTCAGCCTGGACGTGATCCCGCGCCGGCTGCGCCTGGACTTCCGGGACGTCTATACTCAGGGGCTGGCGTTCGATCAGATGGTCGGCGAGGCGACGATCGAGGCGGGCAACCTGCTGTTGCCGGAACTTCGGATCAGCAGCCCGGCCGCGGTGGTCCGGGTCAGCGGGCGCACGGGCCTGGTGAACCGGGATTTCGACCAGTCCATCGTCGTCGTGCCGAGGCTGCGGTCCACCCTGCCCATCGTTGGTGCGCTGCTCGGGGGGCCTGTCACCGGCGCCATCGTCTTGTTGGTGGAACGTGCTCTGGGAATTGGAGACCAAATGGAAGAGGCGGCGCGAGTTGAATACTTTGTCACGGGACCATGGTCCAATCCAGAGGTGAGGGCGCGAGTGGAGACTGAACAGGGAGCCTCAGAGCAATGAGCCAACGGTGCATGTCATGACGAACGTTGCAGCCATCCAGATGGCCTCCGGACCCCAGCCCCAATCCAACCTGCTGGAGGCGAAGCGACTGCTCAAGGAAGCGGCGGGCAAGGGCGCACAATTGGCGGTGCTGCCGGAGAACTTCGCGATGATGGGCATGCAGGATGAAGACGTCCTGAAGATTGCCGAGGAGCCCGGCGCGGGCCCGTTGCAGGCCTTTCTCGCGGAGCAGGCCAGGCGGCTGGGTCTTTGGCTGGTGGGCGGGACCGTTCCGCTGCGCAGCGGCCGCAGCGATCGTGCCATTTCCGCCTGCCTGGTCTTCAACGATCAGGGACAGCGGGTGGCGCGTTACGACAAGATTCACCTGTTCGACGTGCGCATACCGGATGGCGACGAGCACTATGCAGAGTCACGCATCTACGAGCCCGGCGACCATATCGTCACGCTTGATACGCCTTTCGGGCGGATGGGGCTTGCGGTCTGCTACGATCTTCGCTTCCCGGAGCTCTTTCGGGGATTGCTGGACCAGGGCGCGGAATTCGTCGCGATGCCCGCAGCCTTCACCGCGCAGACCGGGCAGGCACACTGGGACATCCTGCTGAGGGCCCGTGCGATCGAGAATCAGCTCTTCATGCTGGCCGCCGCCCAGGGCGGTTTCCATGTCAACGGCCGGGAGACCTATGGGCACAGCGCCCTGGTCGATCCCTGGGGCCGGGTCGTGGCGCAGCTGGGTCGTAACCCCGGGGTCTTGGTGGCGGACCTGAGCTGCGACTGCGTCGGCCGGATACGGACCCTGTTTCCGGCGGTGCATCACCGGCGCCTGTCCTGTGAGGTTCAGGTATCGACGACCGGGACCTGAGGCGGGCGGCCCACCGCCTACCCGTACACCGAAACAGCCAACAGGACTCATGATGATCGACAGCTTCGTTCGAGAAACCCTCCTTGACCCAGGCAATATCACCGAAGACGGTCTTGCTTCCGTGCTCGGTACCGCCTTTGGTCAAGGCACCGACGGTGGCGACTGCTACTTTCAGTTCATCTGCCAGGAGGGCTGGTCACTGGAGGACGGACTGGTCAAGAGCGCGAGCTTCAACATCGAGCGCGGCGTGGGTATCCGCGTGATCTCCGGCGAGCAGACCGGCTTCGCCTATTCCGATGAGATCACGTTGCCGGCGATGCTGGAGGCCGGGCGCACCGCGCGCAGCATCGCCAGCGCCGGTCAGACCGGCTCGGTGGCGGTACGCCCCGGTGTCGGCCGCGAGTCCGCGTTGTACCTGCCCGATGATCCGCTCGGTTCATTGGATGAGGTCCGCAAGATCGGTCTGCTCAAGCACGTCGATGCCGAGGCCCGCGCCGCCGACCCGCGCGTGACCCAGGTCATGTGCTCGCTGGCCGGGGTGCGCGAGGTGGTGCTGATCCTGACTGCGGAGGGCGAACTGGTCACCGATGTCCGGCCCCTGGTACGAATGAACGTACAGGTGCTGGTGGAGCAGGGTGGTCGCCGCGAATCCGGGTCGTCGGGCGGTGGCGGACGGTCCGGCTATCTGTATTTCACCGAGGAGGATCGGGCCGGTGCCTACGCCCGCGAGGCAGTGCGCCAGGCGCTGGTCAATCTCGAGGCGGTGGATGCGCCTGCCGGCAGCATGAAGGTGGTGCTGGGTCCGGGTTGGCCCGGCGTCCTGCTGCATGAGGCAATCGGTCACGGTCTCGAAGGGGACTTCAACCGCAAGGGCACCTCGGCCTTCGCGGGGCGCGTGGGCGAGCGGGTTGCTGCTCCGGGGATCACCATTGTCGATGACGGCACCCTTCCCGGCCGACGGGGCTCCCTGAACGTCGACGACGAGGGCACGGTGACCCAGCAGACGGTGTTGATCGAGGACGGCTATTTGCGCGGCTACATGCAGGACCGGCTGAACGCCCGCCTGAGTGGCGCGCGATCCACGGGTAACGGGCGCCGTGAGTCCTACGCGCATTTGCCGATGCCGCGCATGACCAACACCTACATGCTTGCGGGCGGCCATGATCCGGCCGAGATCATCGCCTCGGTGGATCGCGGGCTGTATGCCGTCAATTTCGGCGGCGGGCAGGTGGACATCACCTCCGGCAAATTCGTGTTTTCGGCCTCGGAGGCCTATCTGATCGAAGACGGGCGGGTGACCCGGCCGGTGAAGGGGGCTACCCTGATCGGCAATGGCCCCGACGTGCTGACCCGGGTGTCGATGGTCGGTAACGATCTGGAACTGGACACCGGGGTCGGTACCTGTGGCAAGGAAGGCCAGGGTGTGCCCGTGGGTGTCGGTCAACCGACATTGCGCATTGATGGAATGACCGTGGGTGGCACTCAGGCGGTCTGACCGGAATCCCGCGGTCAGCAAGGCAGTCGCTCCAGCGGGCTGTCGCGGCGGGCAGTGATCACCAGTTTTCAGGAGCAGACATGACACATCTGGGAATCCTCGAAGAAGAACACTCGCTACCGGAGGGCCACGGTGCCGACCGCATCGTGCAATGGCATGTCTTCCGGTCCAGGGCGGAGGCCGAGCGGTTCGCCGACGGCATCCAGCTGGATGCCGGGCAGGAACTGGTGGGCGGCTTCACCCGGGACAGCCTGGGGGTCCTCTACTGGGTGGGTGTCCACGTAGAGGATCTCGAGCAGTGGGGGAATCGCGGGGCCGTGAACAAGCACGGCGCAAGTCCCTGAGTCGAGCATGTACCGGTGGGGCATGGCCCACCGGGCCATGGTCAAGACCGGCCCTCCCGAGCTGCGGACATGAGTCCCGCCGTCCCTTCCAGGAATCGATGAAGCGCATGGATCAGGTAACCGAAGTACAGGCACTTTCGCACAGTCCCGCATCGCTGGAGGAGCGAGTGCGCATGGTCCTCGACCATGCCCGCGTCTGCGGCGCCTCGGCGGCGCAGGTGATCGTCAGTCACAATGTCGGGCTCAGCGTCACCGTGCGTAAGGGTGAGGTGGATACCCTCGAGCACGAGCGCGACCAGCAGATGGCTCTGGTGGCCCATTTCGGGCAGTCCAAGGGCTCGGCTTCCACGACGGACTTCAGTGCCGCGGCCCTGCGGCAGACCGCCGAGGCCGCGTGCCGTATTGCCCGTCATACCGAGCCCGATCCCTATGCCGGTCTCCCTGACCCCGAGGATCAGGCGCAGGACTGGCAGGAACTGGCGCTGGATCATCCGTGGGACTGCACCTCCGGCACGGCGATTGAGCTCGCACGTCGGATCGAGGCAGCGGGCTTCGCGCTGGACCCGCGCATCGAAAATTCCGAGGGGGCCAGCGTCAGCACACGCCGGGCCATGTCTTTCCTGGGGGACAGCCAGGGATTCATGGGCGGCTACCGGAGCACGCGGCACTCGCTCTCCTGTGCGCTGGTCGCTCGGGATGCGGCCGGCATGCAGCGCGACTATGCCTATTCCGTTTCCCGGAACCCGGCGGAGCTGAACGATCCCGAGGCCGTTGGCCGGGAGACTGCGGAACGGACCTTGCGGCGGCTCGGTTCGCGCAAGGTCGGTACCCGGCAGTGCCCCGTGCTGTTCGCACCGGAGATGGCGCGCGGTCTGATCGGCAGCTTCACGCGCGCCATCGGGGGCGGCGCACAATATCGCAAGAGTTCCTTTCTGCTCGATGCCGCCGGCGAGGAGGTCTTCCCCGACTGGATGCGCATAGCGGAGCATCCGCATCTGCCGGGTGCCCTGGGCAGCGCGCCCTTCGACGGCGAGGGCGTGCGCACGAGGGAACGGGAGCTGATCAGCGGCGGCGTGCTGCAGGGCTACATCCTCGACAGCTACGCTGCGCGCCGGCTCGGGCTGCGCACCACCGGCAATGCCGGCGGTGCGCGTAACGTGACGGTGCAGCCGCATCCGGGCGACAAGGGCTTCCGGGAGCTGCTCGCGGAGATGGGCACGGGGCTCCTGGTCACCGAGTTGATCGGCCAGGGCGTCAACCCGGTCACTGGCGACTATTCGCGTGGTGCGGCCGGCTTCTGGGTGGAACAGGGCGAGATCGTTCATCCGGTCGAGGAGATCACCATCGCAGGCAACCTGCGTGAGATGTATCGCCGGATCGTCGCAGTAGGCAATGATACGGACGTGCGCGGCAATACCCGTACGGGCTCCATCCTGATCGAGTCGATGACCGTCGCCGGTGAATGAGTTGGGCGGTCTGTCGCCCTGTCCGATGGAATCCAGGATGTGCGAATCCGGACCGTAAAGCCACGCCGCCCCGGGGATCCGGCTGCCCGCGGTCCGGCTGACGAAGCCAGCGCCACCGGCGAGGTCCAGAGCGTAGCCACGGCCGATAGATCAGCGCGCGCCACCGGATCCCGGGCCGCGGCCTCCAGCAGGCTCCCCACAATATGACGCTGATCAGCCTCGATGGCGCTGATCTGCGGTGGCGCGGAGAGGATCATCAGGAACCCCCGAAGGGGACATGGCAGGCGCGGGACTCAGGCCGGCCTTGATCCTGAGCCCGCGATCCTGCCAGTACCGGATGGCCAACCTATATCGGTATCGAACGCTCGTTGTCCAGTGCCTTCCGGCTCATGTCCCGGTACAGGGTCACCACCTTTGCGCCGACCTCCGCAAGCTCGGGATGACGGTCGAAGGCCGGCTTGGCCAGCAAGGCGTCAAAGAGACTTTCCCGAAGATAACGAATGTCCTCGTCACTGACCCGCTCTCCCAGCTCAAGACGATCCCGGAGCGCAAAGATCCGGGGCAAATTTTGTGAGCTCAATCGGCGCAGCAGCGCCGACATCACGCCATCCAATTCTCGACTTTCGATCATGGTGCTCCTCCAGGTATATGTTTTTATTTTATTTGTGGATAGGCCCCATCCGACCCGGTAACCATCCACATTTTTCGAATAGTTCATCGGCGCCGATTTGTCCATAGGAAAACGAGGGTATCGGCTCTGCCCGGCGTTGCGCCGGCTGCCATGGCGGGCCTGTCGGCAACCCGGCAATTCCCCCTCTCGCCGCGCACAGTCCGGCCGCAGCAGTGGTGATTGCCCGTACCGGAAGGCGGCAGTTGCTGCGGGTGGGCCACGTGGAAGAAGGTGCAGCATCCCATCGCTTCGTCAGGGAGGCTGGCGCTGTGCTGGTCAGGTTTGCAACAGGTCGCCAATGCCTGCACGTGCCCGCCTTGAGCGAGGACGGTCAGGATGAGGGCGCTGGGAGGTTCGAACCCGCTACTTCAGTGGGGGTGGCCTGCGCCGACCGGCATCAGCGACCGCCGGTTCCGAAGATGCTGTCCTGCAGGTGCCACTTCGAGGCCAGGGTCTCGGTGGCGTTGAGGACCTCCTCGGCGCGCGCAGGGTGGTTCCAGGTACCCCGGGCGAGCCAGGCCAGTGCGGTCTCGCGATCCGGTGCCAGCGACAGCAGGTGGATGAGTTCACCGGCATCGCCGCCGATGATCTCACCGCCCAGCAGGGCGCCGCTGTCCATGTCCCCGATCAGGCGCACGAATCCCTCCGGTTCGTCCTGTCCGAGTGCGCGCGGCGAGGTTTCGAAGGCCGCGAAGCCCACGGCGGGTTCGAGTTCCTCGTCCTCTGCCGTGTCCTCGTCCAGGCCCAGGCGCGCCATCTCCACCGCGCTGTAGATCACCATGGGGACGAAGCGGCCATCCTGTCTTCTCTGATTGCCGCCGAGGATGTTCTCGACCGCGATGGTGGCATCCGACAGGGCATGGTTGGCGGTCATCCAGTCGCCAGCGACATCGCCAATGGCGTAGACATTCGGGGCGGTGGTTTGCAGGGTCGGGCCACGTCGGATGAAGCCTCTGGCGTCGGTTTCGACTCCGATCCGCTCCAGGCCGAGGTCCTCGGTGAAGGGCCTGCGGCCGGTGCCCAGCAGCACCCAGTCCGCCGCGAAGGGTTCGCCATCCGCGGTGATGGTGACCTGCCCGTTTTCGTGCAACACGGATTCGTACCGCTGCACGCGACGTGCCGCGATGCCCTGGGTCGCGAGCTGCTCCTGCAGCGTCGACAGTGCCTGCGGACTGAATCCCAGGCGTGCCAGCGGCGGCGATCGCGTCAGCCAGATGACCTCCCGGCCCAGCATCTGCAGGATGAAGGCGAACTCCGTTGCGACGACGCCGCTGCCGATGACCGCGACGCGCCGCCCCGGAGGCGGAGGACGATCGAACAGCATGTCGGTGCTGAGAACGCGGCCTTCCTTCAGTGCGAAGGGTTCGGGGACGATGGGCGCAGCGCCGGTTGCGATGATGCTGTGCCGGGCCTCGACGGTCTCGCGCCCGTTCGCGCCCTCGATCTCGATGGATTCGGGGCCGAGAAATCGGGCGTGTCCTTCCCGGGACTGGACCTTCAGATGCCTCAGGTAGCTGCGGTAGCTGTTCCGCACCGTGCCGACCACCCTGTGCTGGTGTTCCCAGGCGCGGCCGAGGTCACCGGACAGCGTGCCGTCGATGCCGCGGCCGGCGAAGTGCTGCTGGGCCGCGAGCATGCGCGCACTGTGGTACCAGTCCTTCTTGGGCACGCAGCCGCGATTCAGGCAGCATCCACCCCATTCGCCCCGTTCGATGATGACCACGCGCAGGCCGCGCAAGGCTCCGAACACGGCGGCCCGGTAGCCGCCGGGGCCGCTGCCGATCACCGCGAGATCGAAGGGTGCACTCATGGCCGATCCGCTTCCAGGTCGATCACCGGTTGGTGCCACTCCAGTTTGGTGAGTTCAAGCTCGAAGACGTTGCCATCGGCCTCATAGTCCAGGCGCACGGGCAGGTAATTCAATTCAGGTACGAACCAGCCAGCGAGTTCCACGCCGCTGTTGTCGTCCGTGCGTACCACGCGCAATGCATCCAACCGGCCGAGCACGGTGTCGACGCTGTGCTCGCCCTCCAATGCCAGCGAGTATTCACGCAGCCGGTCACGCTCAAGCACGCGCACCTTGATCGTCTGCCCGAGGTTGCCATTGCGAAGATGGGCCATGGTCAGGTAGAGCGAGGACAGGAAGTCCAGTGTGTCGGGCGGCACGGCCAGGTCGAAGGACTTCTGGTTGATGTGCCCGTGTGCCCGATTCGTGCTCCAGTCGAAACGCGTCTCGACCTTGCGTTCCCGGCGCGGCGTGACCTGGACGCTTCGGGTCTGCACGAGGTGCAGGTTGCCATCGTCCGACCTGAATATGGCCTCGCGGTTGAACTCGAAGCGGCCGAGAATCCGCAGGAAACCGGATACGTGGGCGTCCATGGCCATACGGATGTTGTCGCCTTCGTGACTCAGGGTGCTTTGGGCCACCAGCGTGTTGCCGAAGGCATGGGCCTGATAGGTCGCGGTGTAGGCAGGGATGGCGGCGGCCAGCGCCGGCTGCGCGGCCGCCGTCACGAAGAACAGCAGAATCAGTCTTGGCCAACGCATGGCGTCATGCCCTCCAGGGTGTCATCCAGCAGCAGAGGCCGTTCGAGCGGCCGGCCATCGCAATAGACCTTGTCTCCGACGGCCTGAACCCGCCCTGAACAGATCAAGGCGACCGCGGTGGGGTACAGCCGGTGCTCGGCCGTTTGCACGCGGGCCGCGAGCGTCTCGGGATCGTCGTCCGGATGCACCGGAACCCGGGCCTGCATCAGTACCGGCCCCCCGTCCAGTTCCGCGGTCACGAAATGGACGCTGGCTCCATGGACCTCGACCCCCGCGGCCAGGGCACGGGCGTGGGTGTCCAGCCCGCGGAAATCCGGCAGCAGCGATGGATGAATATTGACCATCCGACCCGCAAAACGTGCGACGAACGCGTCGGAGAGGACCCGCATGAACCCCGCGAGCACGATCAGGTCGGGTGCCGATGCCTCGATGACCGCTGCCAGTGCCTGGTCGAAGCCTTCCCGGTCCGGGTACTCGCGGTGATCCAGCACTGCGTAGGGAATCCGAGACTGCCGGGCGAAATCCAGGCCCCGTGCCTGCGGCCGGTTGCTGATTACGCGCACGACCCGACCGGGGATCCGGCCGTCGCTACAGGCCCCGATCAACGCATTCAGGTTGCTCCCGCGCCCGGAGATGAGCACGACCAGGCGCTTGCCCCCGGCGTCGGACGAAACGGCGTGCCGCCTGGAATCGGGGCTCACCGGAGCGCCGTGCCCGGCCTTCATGTCGATTCGTAGTGGATGGTGGGTGTCCCCGATCCATTGACGACCATCCCGATCGGCCAGGCCGGGAGCCCCGCAGCGGCCAGTTCCGAGGTGGCCGCGTCCACGCTCCCTTCAGGCAGGATCGCCACCATCCCGATGCCGCAGTTGAAGGTGCGCAGCATCTCCGCTTCCGCGATCCCGCCCGTGCTCTGCAGCCAGTCGAAGACCGGCGGCCGTGGCCAGGAGGAGAGGCTGATCGTTGCGTCCAGGCCCTCCGGCAATACACGCGGCAGGTTCTCGGTGAGGCCCCCCCCGGTGATATGGGCCAGGGCGTGCACCGGCTGTGTCTTCAGCAACGCGAGCAGGGCGCGTACGTAGATCGTGGTCGGCGCGAGCAGGGCGTCGCCCAGCGAGACCCCCCCGGTGCCTTCGAGCGGCTGCCGGAGATCGGCCGCACTGAGTTCCAGCACGCGACGGATCAGGGAATAGCCGTTCGAATGTGGGCCGCTGGAAGCAAGGCCCAGCAGCACGTCACCGGCCTGCACCGCAGTCCCGTCGAGGATTTCGTCCCGTTCCACGATGCCGACCGCAAATCCCGCCAGATCGTAGTCGCCGCCCTGGTACATGCCCGGCATCTCCGCGGTCTCGCCGCCTACCAGGGCACAGCCCGCCTGTGCGCAGCCCTCGGCGATGCCCTTGACCACGTCTGCGGCCACGTCGACGTCGAGACTTCCGGTTGCGTAGTAATCGAGGAAGAACAACGGCTCGGCCGCCTGCACGATGATGTCGTTCACGCACATCGCGACCAGATCGATCCCGATGGTGTCGTGCCGCCCGAGTTCCTGGGCGACGCGCAGCTTGGTGCCGACGCCGTCGGTGCCGGAGACCAGGACCGGTCTGCGGAAGCGCTCGATCGGGAGTTCGAACAGGGCTCCGAAGCCGCCCAGCCCGGCCAATACCCCGGGTCGGCGCGTGCGGGCTGCGTAGGGTTTGATGCGTTCGACGAGCGTGCTGCCTGCCGTGATGTCGACACCAGCGTCGCGATAGGTCAAACCGGGGGTCGATTCAGGCATGGAGGCTCTCTCGGACGGGGGAGTGAATGGTAACGACGGCAGGTAACGCTTGCAAAAGGCATTCCGGAAGAGGGACTCCGGAAAACGCCGCAGCCTGTGGTATGTTGCGGCCTGTTCACCATTGTGGGTCGTGCTCTGGAGAGGTGCGTGGCATTGCTTGACAACACAACCCCGGGTTTCGGTCTCTGGCGGCGCTTCCTTGCCATCGCGGGCCTGCTGTTTCTGCTGTCGCCGCTGGCTCCGGCCAGCGCCGCACTCATCGAGTGGATGGGTGAGGCCGAAAACGAGGAGGAGGCCCTGGCTTCCGGCCTCGAGGAGGTGCTCGTGCGACTGGCGGGCCTTCATTCCCCCGAGGTGGATGCGCTGGTCCCTGACTTGCTGGAGGCCGATGAGCGTCCCTGGTTGCGATCCCGCGAACAGCGGGGGGAGGGGCGCTTCCTCCTCGTCTTCGATCGGGCCCGGTTGCGCGCCGCCCTGCAGGAGGCGGAGGTACCCGTGTGGGTGGGTTCACGTCCGGCCCTTGTGGTGTGGGCGGTCCTCGAGCGGGGCGAGCGCAGGCTGCTGCTGGGCTCGGGAATGGACGAGGACTCCGTGCTGGCGGAGCTGCGGGAATGGTCGGCCCGCCGCGAGCTGCCGCTGCTCATTCCGCTGGGCGATCTGGAGGACCGCCGGCAGGTCCACAGCGCAGACGTGATTGGCGGCGCCGTCGAGGCATTGCTCGAGCCCAGTCGCCGTTACGATGCCGACGGCCTGCTGCTGGTGCATGTCTTTAAACGCGGCGAGCACCAGCGCGCGCGCGTCTGGGTGATCTATCGGAACCATCAACTGCAGGCTGAAGCGTCCGCGGCCACGACGGTCATGGCCGTGCGCGAGGCGGTTACCGAGGCCATGGACGCCCTCGGCGCGCGCACTGCCCGCGTCCTCGCTGAGCAGGAGTCGGCCCTGGTCGGGTTTTCCGGGGTCGATGACATGACGGACCTGCGGTCACTGCGCGCCCGTCTGGTCGCCATGGAGGCCGTTCAGGGCACGCAACTGAACCGGCTTCTTCCCGGGGTTGCGGTCCTCGAGCTCCGCACGGGCCTGGACACGGCGGCGCTGGCCGAGGTGCTGGCGGCCGAGGGCTTCCAGGCCGCCGCTGCGCCGCGGGATGTCGGCATGGACGCCGACCTGTGGTTCCTCCGCGCCTCTCGCTGAGTTGCCATGAACCTCCGTCAACTGCCGAATCTGATCACGCTGTCGCGTCTCCTGATGACCATTCCGATCATCTGGTTGCTGTACCGGGGCGATTATTGGGCCGGGCTGGTGCTCCTGACGATCGCCGGCCTGAGCGATGTGCTGGACGGGTTCCTGGTCCGACGCTACGGCTGGGCGACGGAACTGGGCGCCTGGCTGGATCCGGCGGCGGACAAGGTCCTGATGCTGGGCATCTACCTGGCCGTCACCCTGGGTGGCCTGCTGCCGATCTGGCTGCTGGTGCTGGTGGTCGGACGCGACGCCTGGCTCTCGCTGGGGTCCCTGGCCTACCGGCGCTGGGTTGGTCCCCTTCAGGTCGAGGCGCTGGTGATCAGCAAGATCAACACCTTCTTCCAGATCCTCCTGGTGCTGGCCGCGATCCTCAAGGTGGGGATCCTGAATCTGGATCCGGTCTGGGTGCAGTTGCTGATCGTGATCGTGAGCTTTACGACCGTCACCAGCGGGGTGGTCTACACCCTGGTCTGGGGCCGTCGGGCCTGGCGGCACTTCCATCACACCCGCTCGGTCCCCGAGGCCTCGCCCCGGGCATGACGCCGCATCGCCTGCCGCATGACGGTCACCGTGCCGTCGCCTGGGGCCGGGACCCGGACCCGCCCTGTGCCCCGTGCGGCTGCCCAGCCTCGAGATGGCAATCCCCCGATGCCGGCTAGACAATTGCCGCTTGACCTGCGTCTGCGCGACCACTCGCGCTTCGAGACCTTTCACGCTGACGGCAACGCCCTGGCCGCGGCTACCCTGGAGGCGATGGCGGCCGGCGAAGGCGGCGTGACCGAGCGGCAGGTCTTCCTGCACGGGGGCGCGGGATCGGGCAAGACCCACCTGCTCCAGGCGGCCTGCCACGAGGCCTTCGCGCAGCGACGGTCCTGCGCCTATCTGCCCCTGCAGGAACTGCACGCCCTGAATCCCGGCGTGGTGCTGGAAGGGATGGCGGGACTGCAACTGCTGGTCCTCGATGACCTTCATGCCGTGACGGGCCGGCCGGAATGGGAGCGGGCGCTGTTTGGGCTGATCAACCAGGTGCGGGAGCGAGGGGGGCAGTTGCTGCTCGCGGCGCGCGCGGCTCCGGAGGCGATCGGCTGCCGCCTTCCGGACCTGACCTCCCGCCTCGGGTGGGGGCCGGTGTTCCGGCTGGATCAGCCGGGGGATCTGGAGCTCAAGGCCATCCTGCAGAAGCGCGGTGCGTTGCGCGGGTTGGAATTGAGCGGCCCCGTGGCCGACTATCTCCTGCGCCATGAGTGCCGCGACCTGGAGGTTCTGCTCAGCCTTCTGGATCGGCTGGATCTGGCGGCACTGGCGGAGCAGCGCCGCCTCACCATCCCCTTCATCCGGGAGCAGCTGCGGCGCCCACCGCCGGGCAGGGAATGAGTCAGGCCCTCGGGGCCCGGCGGGGGCCGCCTGTGCAGGCGCGGACAGACAGCAGACAGCCGCTGAAGAGCAGCAATGCAAGGCCCAGCATCGACAGCCCGTAGAAGCGGTCCTCCGCGACGGCAGCAAGGGTGATGCCGATCGCGACGTAGAGCAGCGCCAACAGGCTGGTCCAGGCGTGGGTCCGCGGCCGACCGTGCAACAGGCCGCGCAGCGGAACCAGCAGCGGCAGCAGCAGCGCCAGGAGCACCAGTGAGCGCGGAAGATGGTGGGGTGGGTCGATCAGGCTCGTCCAGATCAGGATCAAAAAGAAGAGGCCGAAATAGCCGACCAGGGTCATCCAGCGCCCGGTGCGCAATGGCGTCAAGGCGCGGCTTCCGGCCGCAGTTGACGGGCCAGGCGGCCGATGCGCTCACCCAGCGCCTCGGCGATGCGGCGTTCCTCGCGCGTGATCTCGCGGCTGCCGTCTGGGCCGGCGACGTGCGATGGGCCGTAGGGGCTGCCGCCGCTGGCGGTGCTGGTCAACTCGGGCAGGGTATAGGGTACGCCGACCCAGACCATGCCCTGGTGGACCAGCGGCAGGGCCATGCTCAGCAGGGTGGTTTCCTGACCACCGTGCATGGTCGCTGTGCTGGTGAAGACGCCAAAGGGTCTGTCCACGAGGGCGCCACTGGCCCAAAGGCCGCTGGTCCCGTCGAGGAAGTGCTTCAGCGGTGCCGCCATGTTGCCGAAGCGCGTGGGGGAACCCAGCGCCAGGCCGTCGGTTTCCTCGAGGTCCCGTACCGTGGCGTAGGGCGGACCCTGCTCCGGGATCGCCGGTCCCTCCGCCTCCAGGTTGGTGGTTACGGGTGCCACGGTGCGTACGCGCGCCATGGCCCCCGATTTCTCGACCCCGGTGGCAATGTGCCTTGCCAGCTGGGCCGTGGCCCCATAGCGGCTGTAGTACAGCACGAGTATCTCGGTCATCAGAGGATCTCCAGTACGCGCTCGGGCGGGCGCCCCACGCATGCCTTTCCGGCGTGGAGCACGATCGGACGTTGCATCAATTTCGGGTGTTCGACCATGGCCCGGAGCAACTGTTCGTCCGAGACGGCCGGATCATCCAGTCCGAGTTCGCGGTATTCGGCCTCGCCGGTGCGCAGGAGATCCCGCGGCCGGATGCCGAGCTGGTCGAGTACGGTCTTCAGCGTGGCCTGGTCGGGTGGTGTCTTCAGGTACTCCACGACCTCGGGGTCGAGCCCGCGCCCTCGCAGCAGGGCCAGCGCGGCACGCGATTTGCTGCAGCGGGGGTTGTGGAAAATACGCAGGGAATCGGTCATCGTCGCCTCCGGAGGTGAACATGAACAGCAACGCCAATGGTAGCGAGGCACTGCGCTGCCGGGTAACCGGACGGGTGCAGGGCGTCTTCTTCCGGGCCTCGACCGAGCGCAAGGCCCGCGCGCTGGGCATCGTCGGCCATGCCCGCAATCTGCCCGACGGCAGTGTGGAGGTGCTGGCCGTCGGGTCGCTCGGTGCGCTGTCCGAATTGCGTGCCTGGCTCGGGGCTGGTCCGCCCCAGGCCCGGGTCACGGCCGTGGACTGCGAGCCGGAACCACTCCCGGACCCGTTGCCGCGCGAGTTCTCTACACGATAGCGGTGGAGCGCTCGCGCAGGAATTCGATCAGGCCGGCCCTGTCGATCTTCCGGGCATCGGGGTCGCGACGACCCTGGTATTCGATCAGCCCCTCGTCCAGCGTCCGCTCGCCCAGTACGAGCCGGTGCGGCAGACCGATGAGCTCCATGTCCGCGAACATGACCCCGGGCCGGATGTCGCGGTCGTCCAGCAGTACGGCGAAGCCGGCAGCCTGGAGCTCGTCGTGCAGTGCGGCCACGGCCTCGCGCACGCGCTGCGACTTCTTTGCCCCGATCGGGCATAGCGCAATATCGAACGGTGCCAGCGCAGCGGGCCAGCGGATCCCGCGGTCGTCGTGATTCTGCTCGATCGCTGCGGCCACGACCCGGGATACACCGATGCCGTAACAGCCCATGGTCAGGACCCGTTCACGCCCGGCCTCGTCCAGCACGTTGGCGTTCAGGGCGCGGCTGTATTTCTCGCCGAGCTGGAAGATGTGGCCGACCTCGATGCCGCGGCGGATCTCGATCGGGCCGGAGCCGTCGGGGGCCTGCTCGCCGGCGGTGATGTTGCGCAGGTCCGCGGTCTCGGGCAGTGGCAGGTCACGGTTCCAGTTGACTCCGGTCACATGGAACCCGTCCTCGTTCGCCCCGACGGCGAAGTCCGCCAGTTCGGCGACCGCCTGGTCGGCGATCAGTGGCAGCGGGCAGCCCAGCGGCCCGAGGGAGCCGGTGCCGGCGCCGATCGCGGCGCGGATCTCCGCATCTCCCGCCATGCGCAGGGGCGCGGCAATCCAGGGATGCTTCTCGGCCTTCACGGCATTCAGTTCGTGATCCCCCCGCAGCAGAACGGCGACCAACGTGGCGTCGGTCTCGGCGCTGGCCGCCAGCACCAGCGTCTTCACGGTCCGCGACGCGGTGATGCCGAGGAAGGACGCGAGTTCCTCGATGCTGTGGACGCCGGGGGTCGACACCCGCGCCATTGCCTCGGTCGGCGGCGGTGCCGGCGCGGGCTTCGGGGCCGGTGCAAGTTCCACGTTCGCCGCATAGCCTCCGGCCGAGAAGGCGATGCTGTCCTCGCCGGAATCGGCCAGCACGTGGAACTCGTGCGAGGCGCTGCCGCCGATGCTGCCGGTATCCGCCTCCACCGCCCGGAACTCCAGGCCGCAGCGGTGGAAGATCCGGGTGTAGGCGGCGTGCATGGCCTCGTACGTGGCCTGCAGGCTTTCCGGCTCCAGGTGGAAGGAGTAGGCATCCTTCATCAGGAATTCCCGCGCCCGCATGATGCCAAAGCGGGGCCGGCGCTCGTCGCGGAACTTGGTCTGGATCTGGTAGTAGTTCACCGGCAACTGCTTGTAGCTGCGAATCTCGCGCCGGACGAGATCGGTGATCACCTCCTCGTGCGTGGGTCCGAAGCAGAAATCGCGCTGGTGGCGGTCGCGCAGGCGCAGGAGTTCCGCGCCGTACTGTTCCCAGCGCCCGGATTCCTGCCACAGCTCCGCCGGCTGCACCGCGGGCATCAGCAGTTCCAGCGCCCCGGCCCGGTCCATCTCCTCGCGCACGATGCCCTCGACCCGGCGCAGCACGCGCAGGCCCAGCGGCAGCCAGGTATAGAGGCCCGATGCCAGGCGGCGGATGTAACCCGCCCGCAGCAGCAACTGGTGGCTGATGACCTCGGCCTCGGCCGGGGTCTCCTTCAGGGTGTTCAGGGGAAACTGCGAGACGCGCATGGGGTTCCGTTCCTGGATGAATCGCTGGGATGCGGCCCGCCGTCACGAGGGCGGGTCGTGCTTCAGAAGGTGGCGCCGTTCCAGCCCCAGAACCGCCGCGGGGCGTCGCTGAACTCGATGTAGACGCGCTCGGGCGGGATGCTCAGCAATTGTTGCAGCTGGGCGCAGAGGTCTCGCGACAGGTCGCCGGTCCGGGACTCGGGCAGCCCGATGCTCTTCAGTTCGCAGTAGGCGAGAGGGTCGGTGGTGCCGGCAAAGCGCATCGCCGGGTTGTGCTGAAGGCGCACCATCACGTAGCCCTCCGGTTTGCCAAGCCATTCGGCGACGGCCGCGGACAGCTCGGCCGTGAGGCGGCCGCTGTTGGCGGGCAGGGTGGTATTGGTCTCGATGCTGAGCAGGGGCATGGTCCGGCATCCAATAGGGTCTGGCGAGGCAATATTATCAGCTTGGCGAGCCCGCCAGGGAAACACCGAACCGGGCGATGCCGTTCGTGATCCCCGCGTACGCCCGGAGGCTTCGACGGGCCGGCCATCCGCGAGCCCGGACCTTCCCTGCGTCCCTGCCCTGCAGCAGGGCATCGATCCGTGCTTCCCGGCAGCGTCACGCGGCCGACCAAGTTGCACTACACTAATTCGTTCAGGGGAAAGCCATTGGCGGGGACAGATTCCTATATATTAGCTAGATCTAATATAATGGCCCGCGCGGGTCTGCACATGCACATTGGGGACGGGATCATGAAGCTTGAATGGATGAAGGGCGCCACCGCTGCGATGGCGTTGCTGCTGGCCACGTCCGCGGTCACGGCGGCTGACCTGCCGTTTCTGACGACGACGGTCGAGCGGCAGACGCTGATGCAGGAACGGATCGTGGACGGTAGCGTCGAGGCGGTGCAGGAGTCGACGATCTCCGCCCAGACTTCGGGGCGGGTGCTGGAGGTCTTCTACGATGTCGACGACTTCGTCGAGCAGGGCGATGTGGTGCTGCGCCTGAGCGACACGGAACAGCAGGCCCGGGTGCGTTCGGCCGAGGCAAACCTGCGGGAGGCCCGGGCGCGCGCTGCGGAGGCCCGTTCAGACTTCGAGCGCATCGAGAGCATCTTCGAGGAACGTCTGGTGTCCGAGGCGGAATTCGACCGTGCGCGGGCCGCGCGGGATTCGGCACAGGCCCGGCTGGAGTCGGCCCGGGCCGCCCTCGCGGAGGCCCAGGAGCAGCTTGATTACGCCACCGTCGTCGCCCCCTATCCCGGCATCGTGACGGAGCGCCACGTCGAGGTCGGCGAGGCCGTGAGCCCCGGCTCGCCGCTGGTCACGGGGATCAGTCTGGAACGGCTGCGGGTCGAGATCAGCGTGCCGCAGCAGTTGATCGGCAGCCTGCGCCAGCACCGGGAGGCATACGTCTATCTGGAGTCGGGCCCAAGGGTTCGCGCAGAGAGCCTGACGATCTTCCCCTATGCCGATCCCGCCTCGAACACCTTCCGCGTACGCGTGAACCTGCCGGAACTCCCTGAGGATGCGGGACTGTTTCCGGGCATGTTCGTGAAGACGGCGATCAAGCTGGGCGAAGACCAGCGTCTGGTGGTGCCGTCCGAGGCGGTGGTCTTCCGCAGCGAGGTCGTTGCGGTCTACGTCATCGAACCCGACGGGCATATCGCCTTCCGCCAGATCCGGGTCGGCCGGGAACTGCCCGAGGGTTTCGAGGTGCTGGCCGGGCTGCGCGAGGGTGAGCAGGTCGCCCTGGATCCGGTGCATGCCGGGATCTTCCTGAAGGAAAGCCAGCAGGTGTCCCGATGAGCGAGGAGGCAAGGTCCCAGGACGGTCAGCCGCAGGCGGATCAGCCGATGGGCATCTCGGGCCGCATCGCGCAGAAATTCCTGACCACTCAGATCACCCCGCTGCTGGCGCTGTTGGGCCTGCTGCTGGGCGCGTTCGCGATCATGGTCACGCCCCGCGAGGAAGAGCCGCAGATCAATGTCACCATCGCCGATGTCTTCATCCCCTTCCATGGCGCGACCGCCGAGGAGGTATCGCAACTGGTGGCAACCCCCGCCGAGCAGGTGCTCTCCGAGATCGAGGGGATCGACGACATCTATTCCACCTCGCAGCCGAACATGGCCAAGATCACGGTCCAGTTCAAGGTCGGCGAGAACCGTACCGATGCGCTCGTGCGGCTGTACACCCAGGTCTTCTCGAACCAGGACTGGCTGCCGGAGAACCTCGGGGTGGGCGAGCCGCTGATCAAGCCCATGGGCATTGACGATGTGCCCATCGTGACCGTGACGCTCTGGACCGAGGACGAGACCCGGGGCGGTCATGACCTGGCTGCGGTGGCCCATGCGATCGAGTCCGAGCTCAAGCGCGTCCCTGGAACCCGGGACATCTACACGGTCGGTGGCCCCGATCACGTCGTGCACGTGCGTTTCCGTCCCGAGGCACTGGCCGGTCACAACCTCTCGGTGGAGGATCTGCGCAATGCCCTGAGGGCGAGCAACTTCAGCCGTGATGCCGGGGTCCTGTATCAGGACAACGCCGAGATTCTGGTGCAGGCGGGTGATTTCATCACGCGACCGCAGGACTTCGCCGCGCTCGTGGTTGGGATGAGCGACGGCCGGCCGGTCTACCTCTCCGACGTCGCCGAGGTCGTGCGGGGTCCGGCCTATGCCACCAAGCGGGTAAGCTTCGGATTCGGGGCCGCGGCTGACGAGGATGCACACTATGGCGTGATGCATCCGGCGGTCACCGTCGCGATCGCCAAGCAGCCGGGCACGAACGCGGTGGACATCGCCAACGCCCTGGAAACGCGGCTGGAACAGCTCCGTGGGACCTACATCCCCGAGGGCGTCGAGGCGAACATCACCCGCAATTACGGCGCCACTGCGGATTACAAGGCCAAGACGCTGATCACGAAGTTGATCTTTGCCACGAGTTCCGTGGTGATCCTGGTCTGGATCGCTCTGGGCTGGCGCGAGGCCTTCATCGTGGGCACGGCCGTGGTGATCACCCTGGCCATCACCCTGTTCGCCTCCTGGGCCTGGGGCTTCACCCTCAACCGGGTCTCGCTGTTCGCGCTGATCTTTTCCATCGGGATCCTGGTCGATGACGCCATCGTGGTGGTGGAGAACATCCATCGGCACATGAGCATGGGTCGCAAGAAGTTCCTGGAGGCCATCCCGGAGGCGGTTGACGAGGTCGGGGGGCCCACCATCCTGGCCACCTTCACGGTGATCGCGGCCCTGCTGCCGATGGCCTTCGTCACCGGTCTGATGGGGCCCTACATGAGCCCGATCCCGATCAACGCCAGCCTGGGGATGATCATCTCCCTCGCGGTCGCCTTCGTGGTCACGCCCTGGCTGACCTACAAGGTGCTGCGGCGCCATGCCGAGCGCCACGAGCAGGCGATCCTGGCCGGGAACGAGGAACACAGTGCCGAGACCGCATCGAGGCAGTTGATGCGGATCTTCAACGTCATCCTGCGGCCCTTCCTGGGCACCACCGCCAAGGCCAGGCTGGCCCGCCTGCTGATGTTCGTCGGGACGCTGGTGCTGATTCTCGCGTCGGTGTCGCTGGTGTACTTCCAGGTCGTGGTGCTGAAGATGTTGCCGTTCGACGACAAGGGCGAGTTCCAGGTGGTGCTGGATATGCCCGAGGGAAGCAGCCTGGAGCATACCAAGCAGGTGCTCACCGAGATGGGCGACTACATCAAGGGCATCCCCGAGGTGGTCGATCTGCAGATCTACGCGGGTACTGCGGCGCCGATCAACTTCAATGGCCTGGTGCGCCAGTATTACCTGCGTGAGGGCTCCAATCTCGGTGACATCCAGGTGAATCTGACCGCGGCGGCCGATCGCGAGCGCAAGAGCCATGATATTGCGCTGGCGGCCCGACCGGAGATCAACGCCATCGCCGAGCGTCACGGTGCGCGGGTCAAGGTGGTGGAGGTGCCGCCGGGGCCGCCGGTGATGTCCCCGATCGTGGCCGAGATCTACGGTCCGGACTACGCGGGCCAGATCGAGATCGCGAAGAAGGTGCACGACGTCTTCGAGAACACCCGCCACATCACCGACCTCGATGATTCCGTCGAGTACCCGGGGCCCAAGTACGTCCTGCAGGTCGATCGTGAGCGCGCTGCGCGCCTGGGGGTCTCCCAACAGGCGGTGGTCAGCGCCGTGGCGACGGCCCTTTCCGGGGAGGACGTGACCTTCCTCTACGGCACCAACGTGAAGTACGCGGTGCCGGTGCGCCTGCAGTTCGAGGAGGCCGATCTCGCCAGTCTCGACGCGATCATGGGCCTGCATGTGCGGGGACAGAACGGCGCACTGGTGCCGATCTCCGAGGTCGTGAACGCG
This sequence comes from Thioalkalivibrio sp., assembly GCA_041685565.1. Taxonomy (GTDB): domain Bacteria; phylum Pseudomonadota; class Gammaproteobacteria; order Ectothiorhodospirales; family Ectothiorhodospiraceae; genus Thioalkalivibrio. Next base: position 20,174 of record JAWLFM010000003.1, on the reverse strand, counting down.
GTCGACACCTCGCGCGAGCATTCGATCCACCACAAGAACCTGCTGCCGGTGGTCTATGTGATCGCCGACCAGTCCGGCGGTGTGGACAGTCCGTTGTACGGCATGTTCGAACTGTTCCTGAAGTTGCGCGACATGCCGATGGCCTTCGGCGAGCCGCTGACACAGCTGTTCATCGATCAACCCGACAATCCGTACAAGTTCAGCCTGAAGTGGGACGGGGAATGGCAGGTCACCTACGAGACCTTCCGCGACATGGGGATCGCCTACTCCGTCGGCCTGCTGCTGATCTACCTGTTGGTGGTGGTGCAGTTCCGTTCGTACATGGTCCCGCTGATCATCATGGCGCCGATCCCCTTGACGGTGATCGGCGTGATGCCGGGGCATGCACTGATGGACACCTTCTTCATGGATGCGAAGTTCACCGCGACCTCGATGATCGGCATGATCGCGCTGGCGGGCATCATCGTGCGCAACTCGATCCTGCTGGTGGACTTCATCAACTTCGAGATCCGCCGGGGGGTCGAGGTGGCCGAGGCGGTGGTGAATGCCGGCGCCGTGCGCGCAAAGCCCATCGTGCTGACGGGTCTTGCGGCGATGGTCGGCGCCGGTTTCATCATCGATGACCCGATCTTCAGCGGCCTGGCGGTCTCGCTGATCTTCGGCATCCTGATCTCCACCATGCTGACCCTGGTGATCATCCCGGTGCTGTACTACCTCTATGTCCGCTCGCGGGTGGAACTGATCAGGTCCCAGCCGGCCTGATCAGGAGAGACCGCCCCGGCGCATTCCGGCGCCGGGGGCGAACCCAAGCCGGAGGTGAGTATGCAGGTGGAGATGGGAGACGAGGGGCTTGAGATCACGGGGATCTCGCGCGATCAGTGCGCGATGCTCGTGGAAGCGCTGAAGGCAAGCAGCGACCAGCGGTTCATGGAGGATGCGGATCTGCGCCGCCTGTTCAAGCTGCTTGCCGTGCTGCAGAGCGACGTCTGGGACGACATGACGGCCGGCAGCTTCGACTTCAAGCCCTACCGCAGGCAGTGACCCGGGCCGCCGGGTGGCGGCCGCCCTGTTCCAGGCGACAAACATCGGCATTCGGGCAGCGGCCCCGGTGCCTGTCGGTCCTGCCGGAGGAGACCTGACGCATGTGGCGGTCCCTGCTGAGCCTGGCCGCGATCATCGCGGGCGCTTACGCCCTGCTGGTCGCCTTCGCGTACCTGACCCAGGACCGCATGGTCTATTTCCCGACCTCCACCCTGCTCACGAACCCCGGCGACCATGGCCTGCCTTACGAGGACGTGGCTCTGGTCGCCGAGGACGGTGTGCGCCTGCATGCCTGGTTCGTCCCCGTGCCGGAGGCGCGCGCCACCGTGCTGTTCTTCCACGGCAACGGCGGCAACCTCTCCCACCGCATTGACTCGCTGCGCATCTTTCATGATCTCGGGCTGTCCGTGCTCATCCTGAGCTATCGCGGTTACGGGCGGAGCGAGGGCCGCCCGGGCGAGGCCGGGATCCGGCGCGATGCGAACGCGGCCTGGAGACATCTGCGCGAGGACCGCGGTATCCCGGCCGGGGAGATTGTCGTGTTCGGCCGCTCGCTGGGCGCCGCGGTGGCTGCGGAACTGGCCGCGCACGAGCGCCCGGGCGCGGTGATTCTCGAATCCGCCTTCACCAGCGCCGCAGACCTCGCTGCCGAGGTCTATCCCTGGCTGCCGGTGCGCTGGCTGATCCGCTACGAATACGACGTGCGCGGCGCATTGCGGGACATCGACGCCCCCATGTTGATCGCCCACAGTCGGGACGATGAAATCGTGCCCTTCCGTCATGCTCGTGAACTCGAGGCGGCGGCCGGCGAGAACACCCGCCTGCTGGAGATGCGCGGTGGCCATAACGACGGCTTCCTGCGCACCGGTGCGGCGTACCGTCAGGGGTTGCACGATTTCCTCGACCGGCACCTCGCCCGATGACGGCTTGCAGCCAGGCGGTATAATTCGCTTGCGCTCATGAGGTCGACGTGTCGGGCCCATTCCAGGCCGCGCCTGTCCATGCCATGTGCACGCCTGCTGCGACCAGGCGCTCACGGTCTTCGCGACGCAGCGCGAGATCGGGTCTCACAGAAAGAGCCAGCTCACGATGAACACGGCCGCGATCACCGCGACCACGTCGGCCGATAGCGCCGCGGCCAGCGTGTGCCGTACCCGGCGCACCTGGATTGCACCGAAGTAGACCGCAAGCACGTAGAAGGTGGTCTCCGTGGAGCCCTGCAGGGTGGACACCAGCAGGCCGACATAGGTGTCCGGACCGGTGGCCGGATCCTGCATGATGCCGGCCATGATGCCGTAGGCGCCGGATCCGGACAGGGGCCTGAGCAGGGCCATGGGCAGGGCCTCCGGCGGTAGTCCGAGCGGTGTGGTCCAGGGCGCCAACAACCCCACGAAGACGCCGAGCGCGCCGCTTGCACGCAGCATGCCCACGGCGACCAGGATCGCGACCAGGTAGGGGATGATGCGCAGCGCGACCTGGAAGCCCTCCTTCGCGCCCTCGACGAAGACCTCGTAGATGCGCACCCCGCGGGCCACGCCAAACAGGAGGAAGCCCAGGATCAGCCCGGGAATGATCCACGGGGCAATGACCTGCCCGTACAGGATGGTCAGCGGGATGATCGCGAGCACGCCCGCCAGCGCCAGCGCGCTGACCCAGCCGGGATAGCCTTCGGCCGGGACATCGATGTTCATTGGCTGGGGTCCGCCGGAATCCTGTGCGCTGGTGCCGGGGGCGTCAGGCTCCGCCGGATCTGCGCCGTCGGCAGCCTGTGGATCCTCCCTCGGCATGGCCGCAGGTGGCGGGAAGAAGCGCTGCAGCACCAATGCGCTGGTAATGCCCGTGATCGTGGCGAACAGGGTGGCGAACAGGGTGGTCGGCAGGATGGCCGCCGGTTCCGCCGCGCCCAGGCTCGCGCGCAGGGCGATCACGCCGGTGGGCAGCAGGGTGATGCTGGAGGTGTTGATCGCGAGAAAAAGCGCCATTGCGTTGGTCGCCGTGCCGGGGTGCGGGTTCAGCTTGTTCAGTTCCTGCATCGCCCGGATGCCGAAGGGGGTGGCGGCATTGCCCAGACCCAGGATGTTGGCCGAGAAGTTCAGGATCATCGCCCCCATCGCCGGGTGTTCCGGGGGGACGCTGGGGAAGAGGCGCGTCATCATGGGCCGCAGCAGCCTCGCCAGCACCGTCAGCAGCCCCCCCGCCTCGGCGATCTTCATCAGCCCGAGGAACAGGGCCATGACCCCGACCAGCCCGATCGCGAGTTCGACGGCGCTGCCCGCCGACGTGATCGCGGCCTGGGAGAGCTCCTGCATCGGCTGGCTGTCGGTCCCGACCTCGGTGAGTTCCCGCCAGGCGGCGCTGAGGAAGGCGGCGGCGATCAGCACGAAGAAGATCAGGTTCATGGAATGGCAGCGACTCTCAGCGGTTCTCGGCGCGGGATACGGCGCGCAGGACGAAGTCCAGGGCACGGGTGGGCAGCAGCCATTTCAGCGTGACAAAGAGATGGGTGGGGAAGGTGACGCGATACCGCGCCCTCGGCCGGCGTGCCTCCAGTGCCCGCACCACGGCCTTCAGTACCGCCTCCGGGCCCAGCGTGAACGGCGCCTCGCGCCCCGGGTCGCTCAGGCGCTGCTCGGAGCGTTCGTAGGTCCGGCGCCAGGGACTCTGGCGGGGCCGGATGAAGCGCCGGTAGGCCAGGAAGGCATTGGCCCGGAAGCGGCTGCGGATCGGTCCGGGCTCGATCAGGACGACGTGGATGCCGCTGCCGTGCAATTCCTGGCGCAGCACGTCGCTGAGGCCCTCCAGGGCGAACTTCGAGCAGACGTAGGCGCCGCGCAGGCGCAGTCCGACCAGGCCGAGCACCGAGCTGTTCTGGATGATGCGCCCCTCGCCCTGCCTGCGCATCGCCGGAATCAGGGCATTGGTCAGTTCCAGCCAGCCGAGGACGTTGGTCTCCAGCTGGGCGCGCAGCGCCTGTCGGGACAGGTCCTCCACCGCGCCCGGTTGGCCGTAGGCGCCATTGTTGAACACGGCATAGAGGTGGCCTCCGGTGCGTGCCAGCACCTCGCGGGCGGCGCTCTGGATGCTCGCGGAGTCGTCCAGATCCAGGCGCAGGGCCTCGAGTCCCTGGCCCTTCAGCCGGGCGACGCATTCGCCCCGGCGCGCGGTTGCGAAGACCCGGTACCCCCGTTCCTTCAGCGCCAGTGCGACATGCTCGCCGATGCCGGAGGAGCAACCGGTGATCAGGACCGCTCGGGCGGTCTTGTCCATGTCAGTAGGTCAGGGTCACGACGTTGTCCTCGATCACCTCACCGATGAAGGCCGCGCCGCCACGCATGCCATCCATTTCGGGGATCGCGTTCTCCAAGGTCAGGCCGTTCTCCTTCATCGCGCCGGTGCAGGCGTAGAACTTGACACCGGCCTCGTGGGCATCCTGCATGAAGCTGTAGACCGACTTCTCGCGCGCCGTGCCGGGATGGATGGTCTCCGCGAATCCCTCGATGAGCAGCCGCGTGCTCTGGCCTGCGAAGTACATCTCCACCTCGAGATCCATCACCGCCGCCACGGTGGCCTGGAAGAATGGCGCTCCGAGCGTGCCGTAGCGGTCGAGATCCAGGGTCAGCAACATGATCACGATCTTGTCGGCCATTGATTTCCCTCGGGTTTGTCTCCACGCGGCTCAGGGCTCGGCGTGCCTTGGCGCGATTGTCGCAGGGTGATGCTTTAATTCGCAAAGTTCGGACGCATAATACGCCCATCCTGCAGAGAATCCGGAGTTGCAAACATGCCGATCTACGAATACGAGTGCCGTGACTGCGGCGAAATGACCGAGATCATCCAGAAGGTCTCGGATCCCGCGCTCACCGAGTGTCCATCCTGTGGCGCCAGCGGGCTGACCAAGCTCGTGTCCGCGGCAGGCTTTCGGCTGGCTGGCGGTGGCTGGTACGAGACCGACTTCAAGAAGGACAAGCAGCGGAATCTGAAGGAGACGTCGAAGCCGGAAGCGAAGCCCTCGGGTGGCGGCGCGGCCTCTGCTCCTGCGCCTTCCTCTTCCCCTTCCCCTGCCTGTGCCGGGGGTGGATGCACGCCGGCGGCCAAGGCGGGTTAGATGCTGGTTCACTTCCGCCGCTACCTGATCGCGGGGTTGCTGGTCTGGGTTCCGCTGATCGTCACCGGCCTGATCATCAAGTTCCTGGTGGACATGCTCGACTTCACCATCCTGCTGTTGCCTCCCAGCTGGCGACCCGAGGCGATCCTGGGATTCAGTGTGCCGGGAACGGGGGTGTTGGTGGCGATCGTGATCGTGTTCCTCACCGGCATCGTTGCGGCGAACATCGCCGGTCGCAAGCTGGTCGATCTCGGTGAGGCCATGGTGGACCGGATTCCCCTGGTCCGGTCGATCTACAGTGCGGTCAAGCAGGTGATGCAGTCGCTGTTCAACAACGGCGGGCAGTCGTTTCGCCGGGTCCTGATGGTGCAGTACCCCCGCGAGGGGCTCTGGACCCTGGGTTTCCAGACGGGTGTCGGCGTGGGCGAGGTGCAGCAGCGCACGGATCGAGACGTGATCACCGTGTTCATTCCGACCACGCCCAATCCCACCTCTGGCTTCGTCATCATGGTGCCACGGGGGGATGCGATCGAACTGGACATGTCGGTCGAGGACGGCCTGAAGTTCGTGATGTCACTGGGGGTGGTTGCACCGGAGTGGCCTGCGCCCGTGAGGGGGCAGGCCGAGCTTGCACCCAGGGTGCCCAAAACGTAACATCCCATGCCCTTTGCGACCGTCGGGCCAGGGCGCGGCGGCGCGACCTGAACAACATGGCGGATCACGCCTCATCTGGCTGGGAACTGGCGCAATGCGGACTCATTTCTGTGGACTGGTCACCGAGGCGGAACTCGACTCGGAGGTGACCCTGTGTGGTTGGGTCAACCGTCGCCGCGACCACGGTGGCGTGATCTTCGTGGATCTGCGGGATCACGAGGGGCTGGTTCAGGTGGTCTTCGATCCGGATCGGGCCGAGATGTTCGCCCGCGCGGAACAGGTTCGCAGTGAGTATGTGCTGCGCGTGACCGGCCGGGTACGCCGGCGCCCCGAAGGCACCATCAACCCGGAACTCAGAACCGGGGCGGTGGAGATCCTCGGGACTGAGCTGGAGGTCCTCAACGCCGCCCGGACGCCGCCGTTCCCCCTGGACGACGACGACGTCGGCGAGGAGACCCGCCTCCGCTACCGTTACGTCGATCTGCGCCGCCCGGTGATGCAGGAGCGGATGCGCCTGCGTGCGGCCGTCACCCGCAGTCTGCGGCGCTTTCTCGATGATGCCGGTTTCCTCGATATCGAGACCCCGATGCTGACCAGGGCGACACCCGAGGGGGCGCGCGATTACCTGGTTCCCAGCCGCACGCATCCAGGCAGCTTCTTCGCGCTGCCCCAGTCGCCCCAGCTGTTCAAACAGCTGCTGATGATCGCAGGCATGGACCGCTACTATCAGATCACCCGCTGCTTTCGCGACGAGGATCTGCGCGCCGACCGCCAGCCGGAATTCACCCAGCTGGACATCGAGATGGCCTTTGTCGAGGAAGAGGCCATGATGACGCTGAACGAGCGGCTGATCCGCAGCATGTTCAAGGAGGTGCTCGGTGTCGATCTACCCGATCCGTTCCCGCGGATGAGCTACGCGGAGGCCATGGCGCGCTTTGGCTCGGACAAGCCCGACCTGCGTATCCCGCTGGAATTCGTGGACTTGACCGACGTGATGCGTGAGGTCGACTTCAAGGTCTTCAGTGGCCCGGCGAACGATCCCGAGGGGCGCGTCGCCGCGTTGCGCCTGCCCGGCGGCGGCACGCTGTCGCGCAAGGAGATCGACGACTACACCGGCTTCGTGGGCCGTTATGGCGCCCGCGGGCTGGCCTACGTCAAGGTGAACCGCATTGCCGACGGTTCCGGCGGACTGCAGTCGCCGATCCTGAAGTTTCTGCCCGAGGCCGTGGTCCGGGCCATCCTGCAGCGGACCGAAGCCGCTGATGGCGATCTGATCTTCTTCGGCGCCGACAAGGCCACCGTTGTCAATGAAAGCCTGGGCGCGCTGCGGGTGCGCCTGGGGCAGGACCGCGGGCTGGTCGCCGAGGGGTGGCAGCCGCTCTGGGTGGTCGATTTCCCGATGTTCGAATGGGATCCGAAGGAGGCTCGCTTCTTCGCGCTGCATCACCCGTTCACTGCCCCCGCCGTGGGGAATCCCGAGGCCCTGCGTGCCGATCCGCGTTCCGCGTTGTCGCGGGCCTACGACATGGTCCTGAACGGCACCGAGGTCGGTGGCGGCTCCATCCGTATCCACCATCCGGAGATGCAGCGCGCCGCCTTCGAACTGCTCGGCATCGGCGAGGCGGAGGCTGCGGAGAAGTTCGGCTTCCTGCTCGAGGCCCTGACCCTGGGCGCGCCGCCGCACGGTGGTATCGCCTTCGGCCTGGATCGACTGGTGATGCTGATGGCGGGCGCCGGCAGCATTCGCGACGTGATGGCCTTCCCGAAGACCCAGACTGCTTCCTGCCCGTTGACCGATGCCCCGGCAGCCGTCAGCGACGCCCAGTTGCGTGACTTGGGGATCCGGCTCCGAGCACAGCCCGCAGCCACCTAAGCGACTCCCGCCCCATGCGCGCCACCGTCGTCACGGTCCACGGATGGCACATGACCGGATTGGAGATGCTGCCCCTGAGGCGACGCCTTCGCCAAGCGGGTTACGAAGTCCATGCCTTTCGGTATGCCTCGCGTCGAGAGACCCCGGAACAGGCGGCGCGTCGGCTGGCGGCGGTCCTGGAGGAGGTGCCGGGCGACGTGGTCCATCTGGTGGCGCACAGCCTCGGGGGCGCTGTCGTGCGGCATCTCTTTGCGATTGCGCCAGTGCAGCGTCCGGGGCGGATCGTGATGTTGGGCAGCCCTCTGGCCGGAAGCAGGGCCGCGGCGCGGATGGCAGGTTCCGGGATCGGGCGCCGTTGGCTGGGTGCGGCGATGGACCGCGGGCTGCTGGGTGGCAGCCCCTTGCTGCAGGGCCGCGGCATCGGGATGATCGCGGGCAACCGGGGTCTTGGCCTGGGTTCCCTGCTGCCTGGCCTGCTGCCGCGACCGCATGACGGTACGGTCGCGGTACAGGAGACCCAGGCGCCCGACGTGACCCGCCATCTGCAGGTGCCGTACGGGCATTTCCGTCTGGTGTTCTCGCGGCGGGTTGCGGATGCCGTGATTCGGTTTCTGCAAAGCGGGGAATTCTGACGGGCTTGGGTGCCCCGCCGGGGTCCAGTGCGGTGGCGTGGCAATGGCCTGCGACCCCCGGGTAAACTTGCCCGCATCGGGAGTCGGGCGCTTTCTACAGCATTTACAACGAAATACGGGACATACGATGGCCGGTCATAGCAAGTGGGCAAATATCCAGCACCGCAAGAACGCCCAGGATGCCAAGCGGGGCAAGCTCTTCACCAAGCTGATCCGCGAGATCACCGTGGCGGCGCGTGCCGGCGGTTCCGATGCCAGTTCCAACCCGCGTCTGCGCCTGGCGACCGACAAGGCCCTGGCGGCGAACATGACCCGTGACACCATCGATCGGGCCGTGAAGCGTGGCGCCGGGGAACTGGAGGGTGTGAATTACGAGGAGATCCGCTACGAGGGTTACGGCCCGGGCGGTGCCGCGATCCTGGTGGACTGCATGACCGATAACCGCAATCGCACGGTTGCCGAGATCCGTCATGCCTTCACCAAGATGGGCGGGAACCTCGGCACCGACGGCTCGGTGGCCTATCTGTTCGACAAGAAGGGTGTGATCAACCTCCCCTCCGGGACCGACGAGGAGGCGGTCATGGAGGCGGCGCTGGAGGGCGGCGCCGAGGATGTGCTGGTGGATGAAGACGGCTCCATCGAGGTGCTCGCAAACCCCGAGACCCTGGATACCGTGAGCGCCGCCCTGCGCGAGCGCGGCCTGGAACCCGAGACCGCGGAGGTGACCATGCGCGCGGGTACCGTGGCGCCACTGGACGACGAGACCGCACAGTCCGTGCTGAAGTTGCTGGACATGCTGGATGATCTCGATGACGTGCAGAACGTCTTCACCAACGCCGATTTTCCCGAATCCGTGACCGGCGGCTGACGCCGATGCGCATCCTCGGCATCGACCCGGGCTCACGGGTGACCGGCTTCGCCGTGGTGGATGCGCAGGGCGGCCGCCTGCAGGCCTGTGGCTTCGGAGTGATCCGCCCCGGGGACGGGGAATTGCCCGAGCGCCTCGGCGAGATCTTCGCTGGTGTGGTGCGTGTGATCGCCGATCTGGGGCCTGCGGCGCTGGCGATCGAGTCGGTGTTTCTTGCCAGGAACGCGCAGTCGGCGCTGAAGCTGGGCCAGGCTCGCGGTGCCGCGATCTGCGCCGCGACCCAGGCCGGGTTGCCCGTCTTCGAGTATGCACCGCGCGCGGTGAAGCTTGCGGTGGTGGGTAGCGGGCGGGCGGAAAAGGTCCAGGTGCAGCACATGATGCGACAAATCCTGCAGATCTCGGAACCGCTGACCGCGGATGCGGCGGACGCCCTGGCGGTCGCCGTGTGCCATGCCCACACCCACCATACCCGGGGCTATGCGAGTCGCCATCTCGCGGCCCTGGCGGCGCGGTCATGATCGCGCGGCTGGAAGGCATCCTGCGCGCGCGCGATCTGCAGAGCGTGCTGCTCGACGTGGGCGGGGTCGGTTACGAGATCGAGGTGCCGCTGTCGACCCTGGCCAGTCTTCCCGAGGCTGATGCGCCGGTCGTGCTCTTCACCCATCTGGTGGTGCGGGAGGACGCGCACGTCCTGTTCGGGTTTCTTCGTTCGCGTGACCGCGATCTTTTCCGGCGCCTGATTCGGGTCAACGGGATTGGCGCCCGATTGGCATTGGCGATGCTGTCGACCATGGCGGCCGACGAGCTTGCGCGCCACATCACCGGCGGCGATGTCGCCGCCCTGACGCGCGTCCCGGGCATCGGCAAGCGCACGGCGGAACGCGTGGTGCTGGAGCTGGGCGAGCGCCTGACCGAACTGGGTTTTGGTGCAGCTGCCGGCGCCGAGGCGGGCGCGCCCGGAAAAGGCGTCGAACGGGAAGCGCTGGCCGCCCTGGAGGCCCTTGGCTACCGGGCAGCGGATGCCGAGCGCATGCTGGCGGCCGTGCGCGGGCAGGCCGATACCACCGAGGGCCTGGTGCGCCTCGCCCTGCGCGCTACCCTGCGTTCCTGAACAAGGCCCCGGCCGAGGCGTCCCTGGCCCCGAAGCCGGCGCAGTCGGTGCGGCCTCCGGAGGATATGGAGCCGCACCCGGCATCGCCCTGGGGTGGTCGAACTCAAGCCCCGTGGATCCCTTCGGCCCTGTCCGCGATTCGATCTTTTTGCGGCGTTTTCGGGGGTGTAAACCATGACCCCTTGCAGTCATACTGTGATAATGGACTCCCGGCTGGTTGATATGCATCCTCTCCCCGAAGAGCGGCGCAACGAGGTGAGCCTGCGCCCCCTGCGGCTGGCGGAGTTCGCCGGACAGCCCCGCGCGGTCGAACAGATGGACCTGTTCATCCGGGCGGCGCGTGGACGTGGAGAGGCCCTGGATCACACCCTGGTGGCCGGACCGCCGGGACTGGGCAAGACCACCCTTGCGCACATCATTGCGCATGAATTGGGGGTGGGGCTGCGCCAGACCTCGGGGCCGGTGCTGGAACGGGCGGGGGACCTGGCGGCGATCCTGACGGCCCTGGAGCCGCGGGACGTCCTGTTCGTCGATGAGATTCACCGCCTGCCAACCGTGGTGGAAGAGGTGTTGTATCCGGCGCTGGAGGACTTTCAACTCGATATCATGATTGGTGAGGGTCCGGCGGCGCGGTCGATCAAGCTGGATCTGCCGCCGTTCACGCTGGTGGGCGCGACGACCCGCGCGGGTCTGCTGACGGCGCCCCTGCGTGACCGCTTCGGCATCGTGCAGCGACTGGAGCACTACAACGTGGAGGATCTGGCCGGCATCGTCCGCCGCGCGGCCGCGCTGCTGAAGGTCGGCATCGAGGCCGGAGGGGCGATGGAGATCGCGCGTCGCGCGCGCGGAACCCCGAGGCTGGCCAATCGCCTGCTGCGCCGGGTCCGCGACTTCGCCCAGGTCCGTGCCGACGGCTTCATCTCGGGGCCGGTGGCGGGCGAGGCACTGGACCTGCTGGCGATCGACGCGGCGGGCCTGGATGCCCAGGATCGGCGCCTGCTGGAGGTGCTGGTGGAGAAGTTCGATGGTGGCCCGGTCGGGGTCGAGAGCCTGGCCACGGCACTGAACGAGGATCGCGGCACGCTGGAGGATGTGGTGGAGCCGTTCCTGATACAGCAGGGGTATTTGATGCGCACCCCGCGCGGACGTCAGGCCACGCGGCAGACCTTCCTGTTGCTGGGGCTGCCGGAGCGGGTGGTGGCGCGAGCGGATCTCTTCACCCCGCCTGCCGGGGCAGGGGTTCAGGGCTGATGCCCATGGGTTCGGTGCCGGTCGCGGTGAGCCGCGGCGGGGAATTTGCCTGGCCGGTGCGGGTGTATTTCGAGGACACCGATGCCGGTGGCGTGGTGTACTACGCCAACTATCTGAAGTTCATGGAGCGGGCGCGCACGGAGTGGCTGCGCGAGCGTGGTTTCGAGCAGGATCGATTGCGGGCCGAGGCCGGGGTGTTGTTCGTGGTGCGTTCGGTGAGCCTCGATCTCCGGCGTCCGGCCCGCTTCAACGACACCCTGGCGGTGAGTTGCCGGCCGACCGCCGTCGGCCGGGCCCGTCTGGACGTGGTGCAGGCGGTCTCGCGCGATGCGGCGGAACTGGCTACGGCGCAGGTCCGCCTGGCCTGCGTGGATGCCGAACGTTTTGTGCCGGTAGCCATTCCGGCGCCCGTGCGGGCAGTGATCGAATCGGATCTAGGAGATGAACAGTGAGCGTTGACCTTTCCCTGTATCGGCTGATCATGGAAGCCAGTTTGATCGTGCAACTGGTCATGGTGATCCTGGTCATCGCCTCGGTGCTGTCATGGCTGGTGATCCTGGTCAAGGCCCGGGCCATCAAGGCCGCTCACCGGGCTGCCGACGACTTCGAGGAACGCTTCTGGTCAGGGGTGGATCTCGCGCACCTCTATGACGGCATCCGGCGCAAGACCGACATGTCCGGCATGGAACATGTCTTCTCTTCGGGCTTCAAGGAATTCCTTCGGGTGCGTCAGCATCCGGGACAGGTTGCGGATGGCACCCACCGGTCGATGCGTGTCGCGATCGCGCGCGAAGGCGACGAACTGGAACGCTATCTGCAATTCCTGGCCACGGTGGGTTCCACCAGCCCCTACATCGGATTGTTCGGCACCGTTTGGGGCATCATGCATGCCTTTCTCGGGCTTGCCGGTGCCCAGCAGGCGACCCTGCAGATGGTGGCGCCGGGCATTGCGGAGGCACTGATCGCGACGGCCCTGGGTCTGTTCGCGGCGATTCCCGCGGTGATTGCCTACAACCGGTTCGCCACCGACGTGGACCGCGTGCTGGTGCGCCTGGAGAACTTCAGCGACGAATTCGTGTCTCTGCTTGCGCGCCAGACTGCCGGGCGTGGCGCTGCAGAGGCGCGGGAATAAGGTCGCCCCATGGCTGCATCTTCACGCCGCAACAGCCGTCGCCAGCGCCGGCCGATGTCGCAGATCAATGTTGTCCCGTTCATCGACGTGATGCTGGTGCTGCTGATCATCTTCATGATCACGGCCCCGATGCTGCAGCAGGGCGTCGAGGTGGACCTGCCCGAGGCGGAGGCCGAGGCCCTGGAGACGGAGCAGCGGGCCGGTGAGCCGATCGTGCTCACCGTGACCGCGGCGGGCGCGATGAGCCTGAACCAGGGGCCGCTGGTCAACGAGCCGCTGGCTGGGCCGCAGTTGATCGGAATCGTGCAGGATCTGCTGGCGGAAAAACCCGGTACGCAGACCTTCGTGAGGGGCGACCGGCAGGTGGATTACGGGCGGGTGATGGACGCCATGGTGGCGTTGCAGCGCGCGGGAGCCGGGCGCGTCGGGCTGTTGACCGAGCCACCGGCCAGGGACGCGAATTGACGCGATCCGGGAGTATGCCGTGTTCAGCCTGATTCGACAGCACATCGGCCGACTGCTGCTGGTAACGCTGCTGCATGTGGCGCTGTTCGCCGCCCTGTTGCTGAACGTGTCGTTCCTGTCGCCCTACCTGGCCTCCTCCGCGGCGCGGTTTCAGCCCGAACCCGTGGAGGTCATCGAGGCGGTCGCGATGGAAATCGAGACCTTCGAACGGATCGAGCGTGAGATCCAGACGGCCGAACAGGAGCGCATCGCGGAGGCCCTGCAGGAGGAAGAGGCGCGCCGGCGCGAGGCGGAACGCCAGCGCGAGGAGGCATTGCGCCGCCAGCAGGAGGAGCAGCGCCAGCGCGAGGCGGAGGAGAGGGCGCGGCAGGAGGCGATCCGTGCCGCCGAGCAGGCGCGGCAGGAGGCCCAGCGCGTGGCCGAGGAGGCGCGGCGTATGGCCGAGGCGGAACGGGCACGGATCGAGCAGGAACGGCGCGAGATCGAGGCCGAGCGCGCCCGTGCGGAGGCGGAGCGAAGGGCGGCAGAGGCGGCTCGACAGGCCGCGGAGGAGGCGCGCCAGGCGGAAGAGGCCCAACGCAGAGAGCGCGAGGCCGCCGAGCGCCGAGAGCGCGAAGCGGCCGAACGGCGCCGGGCCGAAGAGGAGGCGCGCCGACGGGAGGCGCAGGCGCGGGAGCTGGAGGAACAGCGTCGCCGCGAGCAGATGGAACAGGAACAGCGGCGGCTGGCGGCGGCCCGGGCCGATCGGGAGGCCTCGGAGCGACGGGCCCGGGAGAATGCGCTGCGCGAGGCCTACGTCGCGGAGGTGCAGGCAACGGTGGAGCGGCGCTGGCGCAAGCCGGAGGGTTCGCGTGATGCCGATCTGGCCGTCGTGCTGGTCCGCATCAACCCGGACACGGGGCGGATTCTCGGTTTCAACGTGGACAGCTGTTCTGGCAGCGCAGCCTTTTGTGACTCCGTGCGCCAGACCATGGAGCGCTTGCAGTCTCTACCCCGGCCGCCGGATGCCGACGCCGTCCGCGGCGGTATCCGCATACGTTTTTCGCCCCAATCGGGCTAGTGTCCTGTCACACGCCCAATGGCGCCATCAGAGCCCCCGAGCGGCGTCAGGGCCAGGCGCAGCGGGCAGGCAATGGCCGATTTCCTTGCCAAGCGCTGCAACGCCGCACTGGCGTCGCTCGGGGGCTCCCTCCGGGCGCGGCGAGAAGCAGCCATCTGCGGCGTTACTTGCCCTCGGGGTAGAATGGCGACCCCAGTGGGCAAGTGCCTTGCATCTGGCCGCTTCTCGCCTCGCTGATGGCGTCATTAGGCGTGTGACAGGACACTAGGTGATGATCATGAAGAACAGAATTCTGCAGGTCTGGTTGTTGGGATTCCTGCTGCTTGCCGTCGGTCCCGCCGCAGCGGTGCTGGAGGTCACGGTGACCGAAGGGGTGACCGGCGCGATCCCGGTGGCCGTGGCGCCCTTCGCATGGGAAGGCCCAGGCAGCACGCCCGAGGATGTGGGCCAGATCGTCGGCGCCAACCTTGCGCGTAGTGGCCTGTTCGACGTGATCTCGCGCGAGCGCCTGCCGCGCGCACCGGACGGGCCCGCGGACTTTCTTGCCGAACCCTGGGCGGCGGCCGGGGCGGAATACCTGGTGATCGGCCGGATGCTCCCCGAGGAGGAGCGAGTGTTGATCGAGTTTCACGTCTTCGACGTGCTCGCGAATCAGCGCCTGGGCGGCTTTCGGATCCCCGTGCCCGTGGAGATGCTCCGGCGCGGTGCGCACCGGGTTTCGGACATCGTCTATGAGCAGATTACGGGCGACAAGGGCGCCTTCAGTGCCCGTATCGCCTATGTCGGGGTCACCGGTCAGGGCGACGACCGGCAGTTCACCCTGGAGGTCGCCGACTCCGACGGCGCCAATCCGCGCACGCTGTTCCGATCGAATCAGCCCATCATGTCACCCGAGTGGGCCCCGGACGGGCGCGATCTCGTGTACGTCTCCTTTGAAAACCGGCGGTCCGAGGTCTTCCGGCACAATGTCGAGACGGGGGTAAGGGCCAAGCTAGCCGGCTTCCCGGGCATCAACAGCGCCCCGACCTGGTCACCGGATGGCCGGCGCCTGGCCCTCAGTCTTTCGCGCGACGGCACCCCCAATCTCTACGTGATGGACCTGGAGACCGGCGGCTTGACCCAGGTCACGCGCTCCAATTCGATCGATACCGAGCCGGCCTGGTCCCCGGATGGGGATTCTCTGTTCTTCACGTCCGATCGAGCGGGTTCGCCCCAGATCTATCAGATGCGCCTACCCGGCGGAGCGGCGCAGCGCCTGACCTTCGAGGGTTCCTCGGCGGGTGCGGCGACGGTTTCGCCGGACGGGAAGTCCCTGGTCTATGTGCAGGGTGGTGAGGGCGGCTTGCGCCTCGCGCGGCTGGATCTCGAGACGCGTCGGGTGACCCTGCTCACCAAGGGCCGCTACGACAAGTCGCCAAGCTTTGCGCCCAATGGCAGCATGATCATCTATTCGGCCACGGACCGTGGCCGAGGTATCCTGGGCTCCGTAAGCCGCGACGGACGGGTGCACCAGCGTTTGGCGGCGCGATCGGGCGACGTTCGAGAGCCTGCCTGGTCGCCTCTTTGATTCCCCTTTTATCCACCTTGAACGCCTCTGAGGATATATCGATGAATGCAACGACCCGTTGGGCCTTGGTTCTCCTGATGGCCGGTTTGCTGGCGGCCTGCGCCCAGCCCAAGCGCGATCTCACCGAGGATGAGCGCCAGGCCATGGAGGCAGCGGCGGCCGAGGCAGATGCAGCAGAGCGTGCCCGCCGCGAGGCCGATGCCCGCGGGCTGGGTATCGACCGCGATCTGCAGGCCGATCCCTTGGATGATCCGCAGAGTCCGCTGGCAGAGCGCCTGGTGTATTTCGACTTCGACCGCGACACGGTGCGCTCGGAGTTCATCCCCATGCTGGAGGCGCATTCCCGCTACCTGTCCCAGAACCCCGGTGCGCAGTTGCGTCTCGAGGGTCACACCGACGAGCGTGGCACCCGCGAGTACAACCTGGCCCTCGGGGAACGCCGCGCCCAGGCGGTGCGCCGCATCATGACCCTCAACGGCGCCCGTGACTCCCAGCTGGACGTCGTCAGCTATGGGGAGGAGATGCCGGTGGCCTTCACCCAGACCGAGGAATCCTGGGCACGCAATCGGCGGGTCGAGCTGGTATATGACGTACGGCGCTGAAGGCAAGGCTTCGGGGCGGAATGACCGATGTTCCACCTGCGCAACCCGCGTATGAGGATGTCACCATGAAAATTGCGCTTCCATCATCCCCGGGGATCGAGCGAATCCGTGCGGCGGGTGTCATGCTGCTTGGCCTCGGGATCGTTCTCGCCACGCCCGGCTCATGGGCGCAGTCGGGTTCCCCGACCGTGGTCACCCAGCATCAGTTGCAGGTGGTTGAGATGCGTCTCGATCGGGTTGAGCGGCTGCTCGATTCCGGTGCGCTGACCGAAATGCTGCAAGGGGTGGAGACCCTGCAGGGGGAAGTGCGGCGACTGCGCGGGCAGGTGGAACAGATGGAGAACGACCTGCGGAATCTGCAGGCCCGCCAGCGTGATCAGTTCCGCAACCTGGACGAACGGCTTTCGCTGGTGGAGGGTGGGGCGGCGACACGCCAAGCGCCCGAGCCGGATCCGCCGCCCGATCCTGGCGAACCCTTGCCCGATGCGGACGAGCAGGGTGCGTACGAGGCCGCCTTCGATGTCCTGATGGGAGGCGATTATGGCCAGGCCATATCGCGGCTCGAGCGGTTCATGGAGCGATATCCGGATGGCGTGTATGCGGCCAACGCACTGTACTGGCTGGCCGAGGCCAAGTACGCCAGCGGCGACTACGAAGGCGCGCTGGTCGATTTCGAGGCCGTGCGTTCGCGCTTCCCCGACAGCGACAAGGCGGCCGATTCCCTGCTCAAGGTGGGTTACTCGCAGTTCGAGCTGGGCAATGCCGAAGCGGCGCGCGAGGCCCTGGAAGCGGTCGTCGCCGGCTATCCTGGCACCACCCTCTCGCGGTTGGCGCAGGAGCGACTGCGCCGTCTGGACGGCCAGTGACGACTGCCGCGGTGTCCGTCGCGGGCACGGCGCGCCCATCGGCGGCCATGGCACGGGTGCGGATCACGGAGATCTTCCTTTCCCTGCAGGGAGAGGCCGCGCAGATGGGCTGGCCCACCGTCTTCGTGCGCCTGACCGGCTGCCCGCTGCGCTGCCGGTGGTGTGATACCGAGTACAGCTTCAGCGGTGGGGAGGCGATGGGCCTGCAACAGGTGCTGGAGACGGTGGAGGGCTTTGGCGTACGCCATGTCTGCGTCACCGGCGGTGAGCCCCTCGCGCAGCCGGCCTGCCTGCCGCTGCTGCGCGAACTCTGTGATCGCGGTCTGATCGTCTCGCTCGAGACCAGCGGGGCGCTCGCCCTGGGATCGGTGGACCCACGCGTCAACATCGTGATGGACCTGAAGGCTCCGGGTTCCGGGGAGGCCGCGCGCAATCGCATGGAAAACCTCGGCAGACTGAAACCGAACGATCAGATCAAGTTCGTTCTGGCGGATCGTGCCGACTTCGACTGGGCCCTGGCGCTGCTGGAGGCGCATCCCTTGCCAACAGGAGTCGATGTGCTGTTCTCGCCGGTCCATGGTGAGCTGGCGCCGCGACAACTGGCCGACTGGATCGTCCAGGCCCGTGCTCCGGTACGGTTCCAGTTGCAGCTGCACAAGCTGCTGTGGGGCGATGTCCCCGGCCGCTGAACCACCGGGAGCAGACGCGCCGCAGGATCGCTTGCGGGCCGCGGTGGTCCTGCTCTCCGGCGGCCTGGACTCCGCGACCTGCCTGGCGCTGGCTCGTGCCCAAGGCTATGCCTGCCATGCCCTGAGCGTGGACTACGGACAGCGCCATCGGGCGGAACTGGACGCGGCGCGGGCGATCGCAGCGGCCCTGGGCGCCACCAGTCACCGCGTGGTCCGTGTCGATCTGGGTGCCATCGGGGGCTCGGCGCTCACCGATGCCGCGCTGCCCGTCCCCGAGCGTCCCGGGGAGGGAATTCCGGTGACCTACGTACCGGCGCGAAACACCACCCTGCTCTCGCTGGCCCTGGGACTGGCGGAATCCCTGGATATCAATGCAATCTTCATCGGTGCAAACGCCGTGGACTACTCCGGCTATCCCGACTGTCGTCCGGCCTTCATCGAGGCGTTCGAGGCGCTGGCCAACCTGGCGACCCGCGCAGGGGTCGAAGGTCGCCGTTTTCGCATCCACGCGCCGCTGATCGCGCTCACCAAGGCCGAGATCATCCACCTGGGCCGCGCGCACGGGCTGGATTACTCCCTGACGATCAGCTGCTACCAGGCCGATACCGAGGGGCGCGCCTGTGGCGTCTGCGACAGCTGCCGCATCCGCGAGGCCGGATTCCGGGCCGCGGGTGTCGCCGACCCGACCCGTTACCAGCCTGGCCGGCACCCGGCAGCTTGAGCCTGTGCTTGCGTTTTGCGGTTCAGGCCGTAGACTATGCAGCCTTCCAAGCGGGTCGTTAGCTCAGTTGGTAGAGCACTGGACTTTTAATCCATTGGTCGTTGGTTCGAGCCCAACACGACCCACCAATAAAGACAGCCACCTGCCGGTCTCCGGGAGGCAGGTGGCGCGCAGGAACCCGAACGGCGGCATTCCCCGCCCGTTGGCCCTCAGGGGCATCCATCAGGCCTGTGACGGGGGAATCCTCCGGCCCGCAGGCCACCGGAGTGGATCAGTGGGTCAGCCACCATGTGACAAACCCGCTGCAGACCACCAGCAGGGTGGGTATGCCGACGCGGGCTCCCAGGCGCGGCCCGCCGATTCCCAGCGACAGCACTGCCTTCACCAGGGCGTTCACGAAGGCCGCGATGAGGACCGCGAGAGCCGCGGTGGCGATGGTGATGTCCTTGCCCGCGATGTCGGCCAGCGACAATGTGATCGCGTCCACATCCGCAAGACCGGAGGCAGCCGCCAGCAAATAGATGCCCGTATCGCCATAGTTCTCCGCAAGGGCGCGGGACAGCAGCATGAGACCCGCCAGCAAGGCGGCAAAGATGAGTGCGGGTCCGAGTTCAAAGGGATTGGTTAGGTGGATATCGTCTTCATTCGAACTCTTTCTGCTCCACTGCCAGAACAGCCCGGCCGCGAGGTAATTGGTCACGGTCATGGCGAGAAGCGGCCAGAGCAGCGCGGTGGCCAGGGGCCAGCTGAAGATGCTGCTGACGACCAGTACGCGGGGAAACATGGTGGCACCGGCCACCAGGATCCCGGCTGCCAGCACGTTTTCGGCGCCGCTGCCTCCGCGTGCGATACGCGAGAAGCTGACGGTGACAGCGGTCGAAGAGGCCAGTCCGGCAAAGAGACCCGTAGCCAGGATGCCCCTGCGTTTTCCGACGATCTTCATTGCGAAATAACCGACGAAGGATATCCCGGTGATGAGAACCACCATCCACCAGATCCGGTAGGGGTTGAGGGCCTGCCAGGGGCCGTAGCCCGCATCCGGTAGCAAGGGCAGGATCACCACGGAGATCACCAGCAGTTTCAGGGCGGCGTAGAGTTCACGTTCCTGCAACCGACTGACCCAGGTATGCAGCATGGGCTTGATGCCGAGCAGGATGGTCGTCACGACCGCACCGGCGGCCGCCAGCGGACCGTGACCCAGGGTTGCCATGGCACCGAAGGCAAAGGTCAGGAGCCCGGCGATGATGCCGGTGATCCCGACATCGGGATCCTCCTCCTGATACTGCGTCACGACATGGGCCGAAATGAGCACGATTGCCAAGGTGGCAAAGGCAACGGCGAGCAGCGCCGTTCCGGTTTCCTTGGCAAGCAGCCCCCACACACCACCCAGCAGCCCGATCAGGGCGAAGGTGCGAATGCCGGCGATCCGCTGTCCCTCGGCCTGTTCCCGCTTCTTCCAGCCCCGTTCGAGGCCGATCAGCAGACCCAGGCCAAGGGCAATCCCCAATGCATAGAACTCTGTGATGTTCCCGATGAT
>JAWLFM010000253.1:0-3869 GCA_041685565.1 Thioalkalivibrio sp. | reverse complement strand
ATCCTCGCGACCAACGTCTTCGGGACCAAGACGGTGCTGATCATCGCCGTCATCGGCTTCCTGGTCGGGCGCCCGGAATTCATCGACGTCGCCATCGTGTATGCGCTGATCAACTTCATCGGCATCGTCGCGATCCTGAAGTTCTTCGAATACGGCAGCTTTGGCTCCGGTTCACAGGACCTGGCCGGTAAGGACAAACAGCCCGAGGAGCCGCGTTGATGGCACTGCTGCTCGACCTCCTCAGCTGGGCGCTGCTGCTGACCGGCTCCGCCTTCCTGCTGATCGGCGGCATCGGCCTGCTGCGCTTCCCCGACTTCTATTCGCGGCTTCAGGCCGCGGGCATCACGGACACCGTGTGCTCGATCACCATCCTGCTGGGCCTGACCCTGCAGGCCGATGCGCTGCCGACCGCCGTGAAACTGCTGTTCACGCTCGGCTTCCTGCTGTTCACCGCCCCGCTCGCCTCATTGGCGCTGGCCAAGGCGGCACGGCACAGCCGGATCGATCCCTGGCGACCGGGGGATGGAGGTGGATCATCGCCGCCCTGATCGACATCCTGCTGCTGGCCTTCCTGGTCGCTGTCGCCCTGGCCACCGTGTGGATCCGCAACCTCTTTGCCGCGACCATGCTGATGGGCATCTTCAGCCTGCTGGCGGCATCGCTGTACGTGCTCCTGGACGCGGTGGACGTGGCGCTGACCGAGGCCGCCGTGGGGGCCGGGGTCTCCATCATCCTGATGCTGGGTGCGCTGGTGCTGACCACCAGCAAGGAGAAGGTGCACGACGCCAAGCACAACCTGCTGGCCCTGGTCGTGGTCCTCATTACCGGCGGTGCCCTGATCTACGGCACCATGGACATGCCGAACTTCGCCGATCCGCAGGCCCCCGCACACCAGCACGTCGCGCCACGCTATGTGCAGGACTCGGTGGAGGAGATCGGCATCCCCAACATGGTGACCTCCGTGCTCGCAAGCTATCGCGGGCTGGATACGCTGGGTGAGGTCCTGGTGATCTTTTCCGCCGGCGTCGCCGTGTTGCTCCTGCTCGGCACCGGGACCTACCGCCGGCGGCCCCGCCCCCCCAGGAACCGTCTGAAATGAGTCCACACATCGTCCTGCGGGTCGGCGCCAAGGTGCTCATCCCGGTGATCCTGCTGTTTGCGCTGTACATCCAGTTTCATGGTGAATACAGCCCGGGCGGCGGGTTCCAGGCCGGGATCATCTTTGCCGCCGCACTCGTGCTCTACACCCTGATCTTCGGTCTCGACGCAGTGCAGCGGGCAGTGCCGCCGGCGGCCGTGCACCTGCTCAGTGCGTGCGGCGCCCTGCTCTACATCGGCGTGGGCGTCTGGGCCATGTTCGCCGGCGGCAACTTCCTCGAGTACAAGGTCCTGGCCGCCGACCCGCACCTGGGTGAAACCATGGGCATCATCCTGATCGAACTGGGGGTGGGAATCACCGTCGGCGCGGTGGTGATCAGCCTCTTCTATTCCTTCGCGGGACGCACACGGGAACAGGAGAACTGATCCGTGGAATGGCTCGGGCTCTACAACTACTGGGTCGTGGTCGTGCTCATGATGGTCGGTTTCTACATCGTCATCGCCCAGGGCAACCTGATCAAGAAGATCGTCGGCCTGAACATCTTCCAGACCTCGGTCTTCATCTTCTACATCAGCCTGTCCAAGCTTGACGGGGGCACCGCCCCGATCTACGTCGAGGGCATCACCACCTACAGCAATCCCCTCCCCCATGTGCTGATCCTCACCGCCATCGTCGTCGGGGTCGCGCTGACCGCGGTGGGCCTGGCGCTGGCCGTGCGCATCCACGAGGAATACGGCTCCATCGAGGAGGACGAGATCCAGGCCCAGGACGAAGAGGACGCGCGGAACGCATGATCGAGCACCTCCCCGCGCTGCAGGTCGTCCTGCCGCTGCTGGCCGCGCCCCTGCTCCTGTTCCTGGTGCGCTGGCCCAGCCTCGCCTGGGCCTTCACCACGGCCATTGCCTGGGCCACCTTCCTCGTGGCCGCCCTGCTTCTGGAGCAGGTCTGGGGCGGTGCCGTGATCAGCTATGCCCACGGCGGCTGGGAACCCCCCTGGGGTATCGAGTACCGGGTGGACACGGTCAGCGCCTTCGTGCTGCTGATCATCGCCGGCATCAGCGCCATCGTGATGCCGTACGCACGGGACAGCGTCGAACGGGAGGTCGCCCCGAACCGCATCGCCTGGTTCTACAGCGCCTTCCTGCTGGCCAACGCCGGGCTGCTCGGGATCGCGATCACCGGCGACGCCTTCAACATCTTCGTGTTCTTCGAGATCTCGGCCATCGCCTCCTATGCCTTGATCGCGATGGGCCGGGACCGCCGCGCCCTGCTGTCGTCGTTCAACTACCTGATCATGGGCACCATCGGCACGACGTTCCTGCTGATCGGCATCGGCTTCATGTACATGATGACGGGCACGCTGAACCTTGCCGACTTGGCCGAGCGTCTGCCCGAGGTGCGGGACACCACGACGATCCGCGCGGCCTTCGCCTTCATCGCGGTCGGGGTCTCGCTGAAGCTGGCCCTGTTCCCGCTGCACCTCTGGCTGCCGAACGCCTATACCTACGCACCGTCGATGGTCACGGTGTTCCTTTCGGCCACGGCGACCAAGGTGGCCATCTACGTGCTGCTGCGGTTCTTCTATTCCGTGTTCGGCGCCGAGTTCTCGTTCGGCGAACTGCCCATGGACCACGTGCTGATGCCGCTGGCACTGCTCGGCATCCTCCTGCCTTCCATCGTCGCGATCTTCCAGGACGACGTGAAGCGCATGCTCGCCTACTCCAGCGTCGCGCAGGTCGGCTACATCATCCTCGGCATCAGCTTCGCCACCACGCTGGGCCTGACGGCGTCGATGCTGCACCTGTTCAACCATGCCATCACCAAGGCGGCACTCTTCATGGCCCTGGGCGCGATCGTCTACCAGATCGGCGGCACCCAGCTGACCCGCATGGCGGGCATCGCCCGGGACATGCCCTGGACCATGGCGGCCTTCGTGATCGGCGGCCTGAGTCTGATCGGCGTGCCGCTGACCGCCGGCTTCATCACCAAGTGGTACCTGCTGCTGGCGGCCCTGGACAGCGGCTACTGGCCGATCGCGGTCTTCCTGCTGGCGAGCTCGCTGCTCGCGGTGATCTACATCTGGCGGGTGGTCGAGGTGGCGTACTTCCGGGAGCGGCCCGCCGATGCCCCGGTGGTGAGCGAGGCGCCGCTGGCCCTGCTGCTCCCGACCTGGACACTGGCGCTGGCCAGCATCCTGTTCGGGATCTACACGGCGCTGCCGGTGGGCGCCGCCAGCCGCGCCGCCACGATCCTGATGGGAGGGTACTGATGGGCGATGCAGCCGCCAGGGCCGGTGCGGCATGAGTGCCGAGATGGCGATTGCGCTGGGATTGACCATTCCGCTGTTCGGGATGGCCCTGATGCTGCTGTTCGGCCGCTGGCCGAACCTGCGCGATACCGTGATGGTGCTGACCGCGGCCGGCATGTTCACCACCGTGCTGCAACTCCTGCCCAGGGTGGCGGCGGGCGAGCGCCCGAGCCTGCATCTGTTCGAGCTGATGCCCGGCCTGTCCATCGCCTTCGAGGTGGAGCCGCTGGGCATGGTCTTCGCGATGGTGGCCTCCGGATTGTGGATCGTGACATCGCTGTACGCCATCGGCTACATGCGCGGCGCGAAGGAGAAGCACCAGACCCGCTTTTACGCCTTCTTCGCGATCGCCTTGTTCAGCGCCCTGGGCATCGCCTTCGCGCAGAACATGTTCACCCTGTTCGTGTTCTACGAGATCCTGTCGCTGTCCACCTATCCCCTGGTCGCGCACAAGGGCAACGA
>JAWLFM010000252.1:0-3889 GCA_041685565.1 Thioalkalivibrio sp. | reverse complement strand
GTTATCTTCATAGACGAGTTCCAGCTCCTGGATAATCGTTCCATTCTCGGCTTTTTCAAAGGTCTTCTTGAGCGCCTCCCGGAGCACGCGATCTTCGTGATTGGCTCGCGCACAGTACCGGATATCGGGCTCGCGCGATTGACGGTCAACGGCCAGGCCCTTGTGTTGAGAGCCCAGGATCTTCGCTTTTCGCTTTCGGAAGCGGAGCATTTTTTCTCGAGATCTGCTGGTCCTGACCTCACTCGAAAGGAACTCGCGTCCATTTACGAACGTAGCGAGGGCTGGCCGGCAGCTTTACAGCTCTATCGGCTCTCCCTGGCGAGTCCCGGCGTTCGTCAGTCGCTCTCCGACATGTCGGATTTCCGACCCCGAGAGCTCGCCGAGTACCTCGCAGATAACGTTATCGACCTGCAGCCTGAGCCCGTAAAGAAGTTCCTGCGTGAAACGGCGTTGCTGAAGCGGGTGTGTGGCCCGGTCTGTGACGCCGTTACGGGGCGTCAGGACTCACAGACGGTGCTCCTCCAGCTCGAGCGAGCCGGTCTGTTCCTGAGGTGTCTGGATGCGGAGGACTACTGGTTCAAGTACCACACGCTGTTCTCGGATTACCTGGCACGCCAGTTTAAGGAACAGGATTCCGAACGCGCACAGCAGGTTCATCTCGATGCTGCCAACTGGTTCGATTCCCATGGCCACCATGAGCCAGCAGTGCATCACGCCATCGCAGCGGGCGACCCGGGCCTCGCGTCCGGCATCCTGGACAGGGGCGCGGGTCGTCTCATCATGGACGGCAATCTGACCACGCTCGAGCGCCTGTCGGATCAGCTCCCGGTCGATGTGATTGCCGAGCGCCCTTCCCTCACCGTAAAGGTCGCCTATGCGCTCGCGTTCCTCAGGCGTCGGCAGAAGCTCCTGCCGATTCAGGCAATCCTGGAAAAGTTTGCGCATTCCAGTGACCAGTCGCTGGTCGACTGCGTCGCTGTCATTCGCGCGATGGTTCTCATCATCCAGGACGATATCGCGGGCGCGAGCAAGATTATCGATGCAGTGCGCCTGGACGAGGAGCACGCGCAGGGTTTTCGCGCCTTTGAGCTGGGTGCGGGTGCCAACCTGCGCGGTTTTCTGTCGATTGCCGAGGGCAACCCCGAGTCCGCTCACGAGTTCCTCGCGTTGGGGCGCGCCCTTAGCGAACGCGCCGGAGCAGCGTTCAGCTGGGGCTATGCGGTAAGCACGGCGGGCGTCAACCTGCTGTTA
This sequence comes from Thioalkalivibrio sp., assembly GCA_041685565.1. GTDB lineage: Bacteria > Pseudomonadota > Gammaproteobacteria > Ectothiorhodospirales > Ectothiorhodospiraceae > Thioalkalivibrio. The sequence continues at coordinate 2,638 of JAWLFM010000252.1, read as the reverse complement.
CAGGGGTATCTCCAGGAGGCTATCGAAAAGTTTCGTCAGGGAACGCTCGATCCCCGTATCAGCCTCGATGAGTCGGTTGCGTCGGCGGTCCTGGTCGCATGCCATATCTACGCGCTCTACGAGGCGGACCTGCTCGACGAGGCGCGTGCGCAGTTCGAGCAATACCGCGCCGTGATTCGCAATGCGGCATTGCTCGACTATACGACGCTTGCCTACGTGGCGCTGGCGCGAATCCACGATGCCTCGGGCGAACCCGCCCTCGCGCAGGAGCTACTTGAGGAACTGGAGGCAATCGCCTACGCGAGCGACTGGCCGCGCATGCGAAGAAGCGTTCACTGGGAGCGCGTCCGACGGGCGTTCGCCCGCGGCGAGGCAGACCGCGCGAGGTCGATAGCCAGCCGGATGCGCGTCGAAAGCCACGACGGCGAAGCCCGCTGGATTCCCTTTTCGGAAGATACCGAAGGTGACGTCATTGGGGGCATCCGTCTGGCGATCGCCGACGGACGGCTGGAGGAGGCTCTGGAGGCGAGTGGATCGGCCCTGGCCGAGGCCGAGAAGCTGCAACGTGTGAGGCGGCAGATAAAGCTGCGCCTTCTGCAGGCAATCGCCCTGCGCGCGCTGGGAAAGAAGCAGGCTGCACGGGCCATGATGTCCAGGGCCCTGGAACTCGCGGCACCGGGAGGTTTCATCCGGATCTTCATCGAGGAGGGCGAAAGCGCGCTTGCACTGCTTCGCGAGGTCGGAGAGTGCCGGGGTGCACAGGCCTATTCGCGCTCCGCCGGTCGTGGTCACCGGGCCTCCCTGTCGGCCCTTGATCTCTGTCACGCTATTCTTCGCGCAGCGGGGATAAAAGATAAAACAACATCTGCGCTCGAGGGAGAATCCTTCAAGCCGCTGGAGCGACTGAGCGAGCGCGAGCTTCAAATTCTATCCTCGGTAGCTCAGGGCGCATCCAACAAGGCCGTCGCCAGTAAGCTTTTCGTGTCGGAAAATACCGTCAAGTTCCACCTGAAGAATATCTATTCGAAGCTGGCGGTGTCAGGTCGGGCGCAAGCGATACACGCTGCGCACCAGATGGGGCTGATCTGATGCGCGAAAAACCTGTCAGTCCGAACTTCCCACTAGTCGCGACCTTCAGTGCGGCGGCCCGGCGGATCATGCCGGGACCCAGGAGCGAGAAGCCTATCGACTCGTCACCCACGTAGGCAGTGTGAGGGACCCAGAAGGACCGAAGCCTGGAATATGCTCGTTGTCACTTGGGGACGGCGTAGAAGCTGTACCTGGACTGTGCCTGCAGGAGTGCCCGCGAAATGCGCCTATGGCGCCGGCCTCGGTTCGGGGCTTCCTGGCGCACAGCACAGGTCAGAGATTCGGATATTTCACCGGGTGTACTTACCCCTCCTGGCGAGCTGCTGCTCAACTGTCAGGCCGCAAGCCACTGCGTAATGGCCGCTGTCAGTCGGCGCACAGGTGCAGGGTGTCGGTCGAATAGGCGATGAGTACAGGGCATTCGGCCATGAATGCCGCGCCCACCAGCATGGCGGGGCCGTCCGCGATGCCGAGAACCTCGAAGACGGGAAGGTCCGCGATCTTGACATCCATCGCCGGGTAACACCGCGCGCCGATGCAGATATCGCTGACCGACGCGGTATAGCTTTCCGTACCGCGTCCGTCGATACCCTGCGAGCCACCCTCCTTGGGCGTGACGGCATCGCTCTGGGCCGACAGTCCGGCGAGACCGGCCGCCTGCCAGTTCAGGGTGCCAATCCGGGCCGCGCTGTCGAGCACGGCGGCGACGGGCTCGTCGTCCAGGATCGCATTGAACTGCACGAAACCGGGCTGGACGCCGGCATGAAAGTCGAGGCCGGCGTTGGTCACGCCCAGGTCCGGATACGAGGCCGGGTCCTGCAAGAGCGTGACTGCGCCGCCGGGTACATCGATTGCCACGTCATAGCGCGACAGTACATCCACTCCCAGAATGCCCTCGACCGGGAGGCTGTCGTACGCACGGAAAGCACTGAGATCCGCGACCACGGCGCTCACATCATCCTGCAGGAGGCCACCGAGAGACAGCCCTGACAGGGTAGTTACTTCCAGCGTGATTGCTCCGGTCGCTCCCTGGACCTCCAGCTGCTTGATGTCCCCGGGTGCAAGGTCCAGCGCGGCGCGCAGATCCGCGGAGATCACCGACTGGCCCGCGGCAGTGTCCAGAATGAAATAGCGCTCTCCAATCCCGGCGATCCCGGCGGGAACGAGGATCCGCTCCTCCAGATAGCTGATGGGAAGGCGCGACGGCTCGGTGGCGAGGGCGGGGACAGGACTGGACAGAGAAAAGGCGGAGGCCAGCAAGCCAGCCAGACAACGCGATATCATGGGTCTGGTACTCCGGAAAGATCAGAGAAAGCGGTCGGGTTGGTGATTATAGCCGCTGGCTTGCAGGTCCTGCAGCCGTTCGGTGTGGCAATCGGCAGCCGCACGGGGTCTTCAAGGCGCCGATACCAGCGCTCTGGCGGAAAAGGCGCGGGACGCAGGGGCCGCCTATCGAAAGCTCTCCGGTATCGCGCCAAGATCCAGGCCCCACAGGACCGGCACCAGAAAATACACCATCAATACGACGATGACCGCCGCGATCAGGTTC
>JAWLFM010000251.1:0-3892 GCA_041685565.1 Thioalkalivibrio sp. | reverse complement strand
TCTGGCAGAATGCAGGGATGACGCGATTCCGCTCCAGCACGCGCACCCGGCGGCCGCAGGCACGCCGCGGGACCCTGCTCCGCCGGATCCTGCGCGCCGTAGCCTTGGGACTGGCGCTGCTGCTGACCCTGGCCCTGCTCCTGGTCCTCCTGCTGCGCACGGTCAACCCGCCGTATTCCATGTACATGTTCAGTGAGGCGGCGGGGCCGATCGCGCCATCCCTGCGCAGGCATTGGCAGCCGGTGCGGGCGCTTCCTGCACACGTCCCCCTGGCCGTGATCGCGGCCGAGGACCAGCGTTTTCCCGAGCACGGTGGCTTCGATTGGCAGTCCATACAGGAGGCCGTCAACGAGTACCGGCAGGGTCGGCGCCTGCGCGGGGCCAGCACCATCACCCAGCAGACCGCGAAGAACCTCTTTCTCTGGCACGGCCGGAGCCTTGCGCGCAAGCTGCTGGAGGCCGGCTTCACCCTGGCCATCGAGGCGCTGTGGCCGAAGGCCAGGATCCTGGAGGTCTATCTGAACCTCGCCGAATGGGGTCCGGGTGTCTTCGGCATCGATTCCGCGGCACGCTACCACTTCGGGATCACCGCGCGGGAATTGAGTCCCGAGCAGGCGGCCCTGCTTGCCGCCGTACTGCCGAACCCGAAGGCCTATTCCCCCAGCCGTCCCAGCGAGACGGTACGCAGCCGGGCGCGCTGGATCGAGCGACAGATGTCCCAGCTGGGACCGGGCTGGCTGGCGCCACTGGGTCTCGACCGGGACGGATGATCTGACTGGCCGCTCCCGGCAGCGAGCCGTTAGACTGACCCCCTCACTGGATCCGGGCGACGACCCGCCATCCATCCCGGATCCCAAGACAGGCCGCAACCCTGGAGAAGTCTCGTGTCCGGACAATCCCGCCTGAGACTGAAAAACGTCCTTCGCCCGTTCCTCGCATGTCTGCTGCTCATTGCCATTGCCGCGGCCGCCGTCGGCCATGCCAGTGCCGCCGAACCCGACGCCGTCGAGGCCCTGATCTCGGTGCTGGAGGACCCCGAGGCGCGGGAGCGCCTACTGGAGAGGCTGCGGGACCTGCCGGAGGGGGGTTCCGAAGACCCGGCGGCGGCGGAGGAACCGGCAATCGTCTCCCTGCCGCGCCAGATCGCGCGACTCACCCAGGAGGGGGCCGAGGATGCCGTGGCCGGGATTCGCAATCAGGTCGAGATGGCGCGCGAGGTGTTTGGCACCCTCCGGGACGCAAACTGGGCGACCCTCGGACTCTCCGTGCTCGACCTCGCGACCCTGATCGCAGTGACGGTCGGCATATTCCTGCTCCTGCGCCGACTCGCGCACCCGCTGTTCGGCGCCATGGACCGCTGGGTGCTGGTCTCCACCCAGACCATGCTGCTGCTGCGCACGGTGCCCGCAGTCCTGATCGCGGCTGCCGCCGATCTCCTGGTGGTGGTGCTGGCCTGGGTGGCCGGCTATGGACTGGCCCTGTTCGTGCTGGGCGATGCCGGAGTCATGGAGATCCGGCACTCCCTCTTCCTGAACGCCTTCCTGCTGATCGAGCTGGCGAAGGCCGCCCTGCGCCTGCTCTTCGCCAGTCGCTACCAGGGCCTGCGCGTGCTGCCGATGGCGGGCGAAGAGGCCGCCTACTGGAACGCCTGGCTCAGCCGGATGGTCGGCTTCATCGGTTACGGCCTGCTGCTGATCGTGCCCATCGTGAACCACAACGTATCGGACGCCGCGGGCCGTTCGGTCGGCCTGTTGGTGATGCTGGTGGCCTTCAGCTATGCCGTGGCCATCATCCTGCAGAACCGCGTACGGGTCCGCCAGCAGCTGCTCGAGGCGGGCGCGCGCAGTGGCCTGATGTTCTCCCGCTTCGCGTTGACCACGCTCGGGCGCATCTGGCACTGGCTGGCGCTGCTCTACTTCGCCGCGCTGGCCGTGGTCAGCATCACCCGACCGGGGGACGCGCTGCCGTTCATGGCCATGGCCACCGGCCAGACCCTGCTCGCAGTCGTCGCAGGGTTCTTCGTGGGCGCGCTGCTGACGCAGGTCATCAGTCGACGGATTCATCTTCCCGACGAGACGCGGCGAAACTTTCCGATGCTCGAGGAGCGCCTGAACGCCTACATCCCGACCTCGCTGAAGGTCATGCGCGTCGCGATCCTGCTGGTCGTCCTGGCGGTGATCGCGGACGCCTGGGCGGTGTTCAACCTCGGGGCGTGGCTGGCGTCCGACGTGGGGGCCGGCCTGCTTGGAAAGATGCTGTCGGTGGCCATCGTCCTTGGGATCGCGGCGCTGTTCTGGCTGGTCGTGGCGAGCTGGATCGAGCACAAGCTGAGCGTGGATACCAGCCACCGGATGCCCAGCGCACGACAGAAGACCCTGCTGACCATCTTCCGCAACGCGATCGCGATCGCGCTGGTGGTGGTGGTCACGATGGTGGTGCTGGCCGAGATCGGCATCAACATCGGCCCGCTTCTCGCCGGCGCCGGTGTCCTTGGGCTGGCGATCGGCTTCGGTGCGCAATCCCTGGTCCAGGACATCATCACCGGCGTCTTCATCCAGCTGGAGAACGCGATCAATACCGGCGACGTGGTACAGGTTGCCGGTACCACCGGCACCGTGGAGAAGCTGACCATCCGCTCCCTCGGCCTGCGTGACCTCTCCGGAACCTTTCACGTGATTCCGTTCTCGTCCGTGGGCACGGTGTCGAACTTCACCCGCGACTTCAGCTACCACCTGGGCGAATACGGCGTCGCCTACCGGGAGGACACCGATGAGGTGATCGTGCGCCTGCGCGAGGCCTTCGAGGAACTGCGGGCACATCCGGAGCACGGCCGGAAGATCCTCAGCGAACTCGAGGTCCACGGCGTCACCGCCCTGGCCGACAGCTCGGTGAACGTCCGCGTCCGGATCAAGACCCTGCCGGGCGAGCAGTGGGGTATCGGCCGCGAGTACAACCGGCTGGTGAAGCGCCATTTCGACGCGGCCGGCATCGAGATCCCGTTCCCGCACATGACCCTGTATTTCGGCGAGGACAAGGCGGGATCGGCCCCCCCGGCGCATCTGCAGGTGGTGCACCGCAAGGCCGGGGACAGGGAGGAGCCCGAGGCACCGGACACCTTCGAGGGGGATCCCCGCGCGCGCGCCAACCCGAAACACAAGGGCGACTTCGACGAGGGTGACGATTCCTGACCCGCTCCCATCACGCGGCAACGGGACGGGAAACGGACACCCCGACACGGATGGATTAGATTAGCGGCCATGGCACGGCTGCTGATCATCCTGATTCCGCTCCTCATCCTGGCCACCTACGGGCCGGGATGGTGGGTGCGCAGGACCATGGAAAAGTACAGCCAGCCCGCCGACCGCTACCAGGGCACCGGCGGTGAACTGGCCCGTCATCTATTGAACGAGCGGGGCATGCACGACGTGGCCGTCGAGGTCACCGAACAGGGCGACCACTACGACCCGGAGGCACGGGCGGTGCGCCTGTCGGAGGGCAACTACCACAGCCGCTCGCTAACGGCGGTGACCGTGGCCACCCACGAGGTGGGACACGCGATCCAGCATGCGGAGGGCTATACGCCGCTCAAGCTGCGCGGCGAACTGGTGCGCTGGGCCGCCGGCGGACAACGTCTGGGTGCCTTCATGATGCTGGCCATCCCGGTGATCACGATCATCACCCGCCATCCGGCGCCGGGGCTGCTGTTCCTGCTGGCCGGCCTGCTGTCGATGGGGCTGGCCGCAATCGTCCATCTGGTGACCCTGCCCACGGAACTGGACGCCAGCTTCGGCCGGGCCATGCCCATCCTGCGCGATGGCGGCTACCTGCACGAGACCGACTATCGGCACGCACACCGCATCCTGAAGGCGGCCGCCTATACCTACGTCGCGCA
>JAWLFM010000250.1:0-3894 GCA_041685565.1 Thioalkalivibrio sp. | reverse complement strand
GCATCAGGTCCTGGTAGTAGTGCAGGTTGTGGATGGTGGCCAGGCGCGAACCCAGGATCTCGTTGCACTTGTCGAGGTGCTTGAGGTAGGCGCGGGAGTAATTGCGGCAGGTGTAGCAGCCGCATTCCGGGTCCACCGGGCCGGTGTCGGCACGGTACTGGGCGTTGCGGATGCGCAGGATGCCCGAGCGGGTGTACAGGAATCCGTTGCGCGCATTGCGGGTGGGCATCACGCAGTCGAACATGTCCACGCCCCGGCGCACCGCCTCGACGATGTCCTCCGGCCGGCCGACGCCCATCAGGTAGCGCGGCCGGTCCGGGGGCAACAACGGGACGGTCACGTCCAGCGTGGCCAGGCGCTCCGGTTCCGGTTCCCCCACCGAAAGGCCGCCGATCGCGTAACCGTCGAAGCCGATCTCCACCAGGGCCTCGGCCGAGCGCGCGCGCAGGGCCGGATACATCCCGCCCTGGACGATGCCAAACAGCGCCGCCGGGTTGTCGTCATGGGCATCGCGCGAGCGCCGCGCCCAGCGCAGCGACAGTTCCATGGATGCCGCGGCCTGCGCCTCGGTGGCGGGATAGGGGGTGCACTCGTCGAAGATCATCACCACGTCGGAGCCGAGTTCGCGCTGCACCTGCATCGAGGACTCCGGGGTCATCAGCACCCGATCGCCGTTGATCGGGGACTGAAAGCGCACGCCCTCCTCGCCGATGGCGCGCAGGTCCGCGAGGGAGAAGACCTGGAAGCCCCCTGAGTCGGTCAGGATCGGGCCTTGCCAGTGCATGAAGTCGTGCAGATCCCCGTGAGCGCGGATCACCTCGGTCCCCGGCCGCAGCATCAGGTGAAAGGTGTTGCCCAGGATCATCTCCGCACCCAGTTCGCGCAGCTCCTCCGGGGTCATGGCCTTGACCGTTCCGTAGGTCCCGACCGGCATGAAGGCCGGAGTCTCGACGCAACCCCGCGGGAAGGTCAACCGGCCCCTTCTTGCCTGCTTGTCCGTTGCCTGCAGCTCAAACTGCATGTCAGCCTTCACTGGAACTTGGCGGAAGATCGGCAGGACTGCCCGGGGCCAGCCACATCGCATCGCCATAGCTGAAGAAGCGGTAACGCTGGGCGACGGCATGCCGGTAGGCCGCCAGCACCCTCTCGTAGCCGCCGAAGGCCGTCACCAGCATCAGCAGCGTACTCTGGGGAAGGTGGAAGTTGGTCAGCAGCCGGTCCACCACATGAAAGCGATACCCGGGCGTGATGAACAGGCGGGTCTCGCCGGCGAAGGGCCGCAGTTCGCCGCCCTGAGCCGCGGATTCCAGCGAGCGCATGGAGGTGGTCCCGACGGCCACCACCCGTCCGCCACGGGCCTGGCAGGCCTCGATCGCGGCACAGGTGTCTGCACTCACCTCGGCGTACTCGGCGTGCATCTGATGCGCGTCCGTGTCGGTCACCTTCACCGGTTGGAAGCTGCCGGCGCCGACGTGCAGGGTCACCGTGGCGACCTGTACGCCCTGCCCGCGCAGGCCATCCAGCAGCGGCTCGTCGAAGTGCAGCCCTGCGGTAGGAGCAGCCACCGCGCCATCCCGCGCCGCGAATACGGTCTGGTAGCGTTCCTGATCCTCCGGGCGGTCGGGCCGTTCGATATACGGCGGCAGGGGCACATGTCCGTGCAACCGCAACGCGGCCAGGAAGTCCGGCTGATTCAGCAGGCGCAGGCGGAAGAACATGCCCACGCGCCCGATCACCTCCATCTCCAGGGCCTCGGCAAGGTGCAGGCGCGAACCCACGGGCGGCGACTTGCTTGCACGCACCATGGCGAGCGCGGTGTCCGGCGTCTCGATGCGCTCCACCAGCACCTCGACCCGCCCACCGGTCGCCTTGCGCCCCAGGAGCCGCGCCGGAATCACCCGCGTGTCGTTCAGCACCAGCAGATCGCCCGCCCGCAGCAGTCCAGCGATCGCGCGCACCGAGGAATCGAGGGGCTCGGGTCCCTCCAGCACCAGCAGGCGCGCACCCGACCGCTCCGGCAACGGCTGCTGGGCGATCAGTTCCCCGGGGAGCGGATAATCGAAGTCGGCGACACGCATGGCGCGCGATGCTACCACGCCACCCTGCCGGAGCCACCCTCCGAGGCAGTGGCCAGCGGCCGCACGCCACGTGAGGTAGCGCCGGGGCGCCACGCATGCCCGGCCTTCCCGAACGCCCACCTCGGAGCCGCTTGTCTGCCGGTCCTTCTGCGGTACACTATCGGCCCGCGCCGGGATGGCGGAACTGGTAGACGCGCCGGACTCAAAATCCGGTTCTGGCAACAGAGTGCGAGTTCGATTCTCGCTCCCGGCACCATCAGTCGCCCTGTCGCCACGCGAATACGGGAAACGACGCGGAACGCCCAAGCGCCGGCGTAGCTCAGTTGGTAGAGCATCTGATTTGTAATCAGAGGGTCGCGGGTTCAAATCCTGTCGCCGGCTCCAAACACTTGATCGAAAATGGAATTCTTCGATCACGACCGGCCGCTGAAGGCAGCGGCCGCACAGTGCCAGGGACCGACCCGAGGACTCTCGGGTTGACCGAGGGGAGGCGCCTCTACACCTCCCCTCAGCTTTTCTCCACGTACCCGAAGACCGAGGTCACCACAGATACAGTTGGGTTCGACAGACCGAACCTAGCCTAATAGCGACTGCATTTCGCGGAAACGGGAGTCGCGGTAGTGCCCAGGGGCTATTCGTTTCCATCGTCCTGATCGTTTTTCCGGGCGCCTGGTGCGGCGGGTTTTTTCTGACCGGACTTGAGGCTATCGAGGGAAACCTTGTGCACGCCGCTGATCTCTTGGATCGGGATCGGTTTGACTTCGAACAGGCGTTTGCCATTGATCATCGCTGACACGTCGTCGGTACCGCCCTTGAGATCGTGCATGAACACGGCGACGACGTGTCCCAGAACGAACAGTGAAATAAGCGTGGCAACGCCGGCATGCAGTGACGGCAGGTAAATGCCAAAGATGAGCGGATAAGCGTCTTGCAGATGACCGGTGAAGGCAACCAGGATCATCAGCACGAACAACATAAGGTAAACGGGGAGCCAGAGAGGGTTGTGGGCGTACCAGCGTGGCAGGGTTGATTTTCCGAAAGAGAGGTAAAACTTCAACATTTGCAGCATTTTTTTCGGCTCCAGATCCGCAAGCAGAAACCGCCAGCGGCCCATGAGCTTGTCGCTGAACAATACCCAGATACGCAGTGCGAGCCCGAGCGTGAAAATACCGCCGGCGATGTAATGCCAGTCGGCAGCCGCCTGAGCCACGCTCGGGGTGTGGTGTACCAGCCAGCCGGTGGCCATCAGGGCGAGTGTCGACAGCGCCAGCGTCCAATGCGACAGGCGCAGCCACGTACTCCAGATCTCTCGGCGGTGCAGAGTTTCGGTTTTCATGCGTTGTACAATTCCTGACGCCGTCTTGATGGCGGTTGCGGTTGAAGATAACAATTGCGCAATCCAGTCCGTTTTGCCCTCGCTACAACTGACTTTTCGCAAGTTTGGAAAGAGTGATCGGGACATGCGTCACGGGGTGATCTTCGAGAGTGTTACGCATCAGCATGGCAACCGTCATCGGGCCGACGCCGCCAGGGCACGGGCATGATCGACGTTGCCCTTTCGACCGCTCTGTCAAAATCAGCGTCGATGAAAGGAAGGGTAAACGCCCTTTTCAGGAACGGGCAACTGCTTGTCCACCGCTGGAGGTCGGAACGAGTGGCCCTTAACCGCCCGAACCGCCGCTCCCTTCGGTCATCGCCATAGCCTTGTTCAGGGTCGATTTGGGACTCCGGGATCCGCCAGGGGCAGTAGTCGGCCCTATGCAGTCGGGGGTAACCTTCCCCATCGACCCGACTGCAGAGGCGGACCATGGACCTC
>JAWLFM010000249.1:0-3911 GCA_041685565.1 Thioalkalivibrio sp. | reverse complement strand
CAACCCCGAGTGCCGCCAGTACCTGCTGCGCCAGGCCTTCGAGGAGGCGCTGCACACCCACGCCTACCAGTACTGCGTCGAGAGCCTCGGCCTCGACGAGGGCGAGATCTTCAACATGTACCGCGAAGTGCCCAGTGTCGCGCGCAAGGCCGAGTGGGCACTGCCGTTCACCCGCCATCTCGCCGACCCGCACTTCCACACCGGCACCCCGGAGAATGACCAGAAACTGCTGCGCGAGATGATCGCCTTCTACGTGATCTTCGAGGGCATTTTCTTCTACGTCGGCTTCGTGCAGATCCTGTCCATGGGCCGGCGCAACAAGATGACCGGCGTCGCCGAGCAGTTCCAGTACATCCTGCGCGACGAATCCATGCACATGAACTTCGGCATCGACGTGATCAACCAGATCAAGATCGAGAACCCGCAGCTGTGGACGCCCGAGTTCAAGCAGGAGATGGCCACGATGATCCGCGACGCGGTCGAACTCGAGGCCGAGTACGCCCGCGAGACCATGCCGCGCGGCATCCTGGGCATGAACGCCGGCATGTTCGAGGAATACCTGCACTTCATCGCCAACCGCCGTTGTGCCCAGATCGGGCTGGCCGAACTCTACCCCGGCGCCGACAACCCCTTCCCCTGGATGAGCGAAGTGCTCGACTTGAAAAAGGAGAAGAACTTCTTCGAGACCCGCGTCACGGAGTATCAGACTGGGGGGGCGTTGAGCTGGGATTGAGGCTGCGACATGAAGCAGGGACGCACAGATCGGCCGAGGTGGGATGAGGTCAACCGCTGCAACGGAGGACAGCGTGCCTGACCGGATGGGTTGTGCCGAGATCTCGTATAGTGGCCATGCCATCCGCCGCATGTTCGAGCGTGGGTTGGAGATGGATGCGGTACTGCAGGTGGTGACCTCTGGCGAGGTGGTGGCCAGTTACCCAGAGGACCAACCCTACCCGAGCGACCTGCTATTGGGGTACGTTCGCGATGAGGCGGTTCATGTCGTGGTCGCGCGGGAACCGGAAAGCGGGCAGTGTTTCGTGGTCACCGCGTACTACCCCGATCCGGCGCGCTGGTCCGACGACTTCCGTACGAGGAGGTAGGCTGAGATGAAATGCGTCGTGTGCAAGACCGGTGAAGTCGCTCCGGGCAAAACAACCGTGATACTCCAGCGTGGCGAAACGACTGTCGTCGTCAAGGATGTTCCTGCACAAGTGTGCGACAACTGCGGTGAGTATTATCTCTCGGCGGAAATGACCGAAAAGGTAATGGCCCTCGCTGAGTCTGCCGTCCGCAAAGGCGCCGAGGTGGAGATTCTCCGGTGGGCTGCATGACCGGGTAGGACCACCTTTTTCCGGCTTTTCCGAGGACAGTACACCAATTTACCTGCGGCCTTTCCTAATCGTTCTTCATTGGTCTGCGGTCCGCCATGTTGGCACGATTTTCGGCCACAGGCAGGTGAGCGAGTGCGAGGAGGACCCGCGTTCATTCGGAAATGGCTCGAAGTGCATCGCTTCTCCGCAACCAGGTTTCTGAGAGGACTCCCATGACCCGGATCAATATCGACCAACTCACTGAGGCGGAACTGGTCGACCTGAACCATAGAATCGTCGAACGGCTGAAATTTCTGCAGCATATGCGCGCGCACGGCGCGATGATGAAGTTCAGCATCGGGCAACGGGTGGTCTTCGACGCGCCCGGGCAACCGCAAGTGATGGGCGTGCTGGTCAAGTACAACAAGAAGACGGTCAGCGTGGTGACGGACGAAGGGGTGCAATGGAACGTGTCGCCTGGTCTGCTCCGCCCCGCGGAACCCAAGGACATCACCCCGCATACGGGTAATGTGGTGAAGATCAAGTAACCCCGGGCCCAGGTGCCGTTCTGTGCGGCAGGATGGCTCGGGTTCATTTCGTAGTACCCGCATCCTGTCGTTAGCTAAAAACAGCGCAGCCGCAAGGTCCCGGACTCGTCCGGCATTGCCAGATACCGGCTACCCGGACTCACTCACCGTCGTCTGACAGCACAGCAGTCCCATCAGAACTTGTGCAACAGCTGCAGCATGAAACTGTCGACCCGGGCAGCGCCACCCTGATCGATGAGATCGTGACCGTAGGTCAGGATGGCTGCACCACGCGGCCACGTCGCAAAACCGCCGCCCAGGGCCAGCCGCAGGCTGCGCTTCGATTCCTCTCTGATTTCGTTGTTAACCCGGATTTGGCCACCCAGACTGCCGACCAACCCGCCGCTGATCCAGGCCGACGGCGTAACATTGCGGCTGTAATGGACTTCCAGCCCCCACAAAGGCTTCTGGCTGAGGGTCGTGGAACCGGCGAAATCATCGTTGTCCCCGAAGAGCCTGACACTGGGGTAAAAGTCCCACCACGACACCCCGCCGTTGCCGGTCACGCTATAGTTGAGCGTGGTCTTGAGTGCCCAGCGATTGGTGCCGATATTCACTTCCCGGTCGGGATCGTAATCACCGGTGGGGACATTGAGAGAGAAGTGCAACCCCGAATAATCACCCGGCGTGTGCCGAACGAATGCCTCGCGTGAAAGGGCCGGGGCGCCGAACAGGTTGTAGTCAAAGGTCAGGGCGACATCACCTGTACCCGACTCGTCCAGCAGGACCGCGCCCGAAGAGTCGTCATACGACAGCATCGATACACCCGGAATAGCGAAACCGAAGCCGCCTGTCCGACCGCTGAGCGAAGTGATGTACGCATAACTCAGGGTCAGTGTCTGAGTGCGCGATACCAGTTCGCTGGCACCAATTGCCGTATCGGCCTGTGTATTTGATCGGACACCGGTGAAGATGCTGCTGACCATATGGGTATCGACCGGTGTATTGATGTAATAGCGCCCGACCTGCGCGGAGACCGGCGCCTGCAGGCAGACAGCGAGCAAGAGAACCCACACTGGCACGAGCGGGTTGCACGATGACAGCCATCGCCGCTGTTGGCGAACCTTCGAATAACGGCCCCAAGACTTCACAGCGACGGGAATTCAACCACCCGGAACCAGCAACTGGAACCCCAGCCGGATGGTCCATTCCGGCAACCCCTGCCGATCGCGCAGGTTGTATTCCGGGTTGATCGACCATTTGACCGATTGCCCACCGATGCGGGTCACCTTGCTCAACTGCACACCGACCGGAAGATTCACGAACTCGCCGCGGTCCCAGTCTCTCGTCCATTGGGCATCACCGGCCGCCAGCGCCCAGCCGTTACCCATCTGATAGGCGAGCACGGGCTGCAGGCTGCTGATGGCGATGTCGTCCCCGAACAGGTTCTGGTTGAACACGCCGTAGGTCCAGCGGCCGCTGGAGGCAACGAAGCCAACCGCCGGGCCGATGGCGAAGGTATCCGAATCCCCGTCGCGGCCTGGCAGCAGCTGTGCAACCGGTCCTGCGCCCCAGCGCCCCCATGGCTGGTCAAACACCAGCAGGTTGAAGATGGTGACATCCGAAAGGCCGCCCGGCGCCGGACCACTATTGGTGTAGTTGACGGTCGATCGCAGGATATTGCTTGTGCCCCACGCCCGAAACGGGATCACCGCCTGGAACTGGCTGGCGCCAGCGCTGCCGTCGAGTCCATGAAAACTTGGGATCCGCGTATAGCGCAGGTTGAGCGACATGAGCGAGGCGGTCGGGTCAGCCGCCTCTCTGGCCAGTGCCTCGGTGTCGTCAGCAAGAACATGAGGAGTGGCGACCGCAAGCGCGATCACCAAGCTCCCCATTGCGATACCCTGCCGAAAAAAGCGCTCGACGGGTCCGCTCATACCCACTCCTTCGAGTTCGAACTCATTCCTGAGACTCGCGCGTCCAGGGCGTCCACGGGCCGTCCGGGTCTTCGGGCAGGCTGCGCGACATCGGCGGACCCATCGAGCCGTCGGTGCCATCGTCGTAGGGATCGGTG
>JAWLFM010000248.1:0-3915 GCA_041685565.1 Thioalkalivibrio sp. | reverse complement strand
GGTCCCCGGCGCCGCCATCCCGCCCGTCAACGAACTGAAGGAGATCGAATCCATGCTGGCCGAACGTGTCGTGGAATGGACCAAGACCTGGAAGGAACAAGGCATCGAGGAAGGCCGCAAGGAGGGCCGCAAGGAGGGCCGCAAAGAAGGCCGCGAGGAAGGCCGCAAGGAAGGCCGCAAGGAAGGCGAGATCGTCGTCCTGGAGCGTCTATTGACGCGCCGCTTCGGGCCCCTGCCGGAACCCCTCCAAGCGCGCCTGCACTCCGCCACCTCCGAACAACTCGAACACTGGGCCGACCGGATCCTGGATGCCGCCACCATCGAAGACGTCTTCCACGAATAATCAAGCACACCCTCTGCGTGCCGTCCAGCAGGTTGAGGACCACTACTTTGTGACGGATGCCCCCTAATCGGGCATAGCCACTTTCTCCCGGTACCGCCCATGACCGTCCGGTAGCATTCGACGCAAAGGCGGCAGACCTGCTCTGGGAATGCCCAGATTCTTGCTTTCGGCCTGAATCCACCCGGTGGTCCTATGGAGCGAATGGGCGAGAGTCATTTTCTTCCCCCACCTACTGACGTCGGACGCCATTACGGGGCTGGTTGCGGGGGTGCATAGGGCGGCCGATAATCGAAAAATGGTGAATCGGATGTTCCTGGAGCATATCAAGACGGGCCTGGCGCCCTTTCAAGCACAACTCGTGTGCGCCTATCTATTCGGCAGCCAGGCGCGTGGCGATGCCAAGCCGGCCAGTGATGTCGATGTGGCGATCCTTTTCCGGCAAGACCCGCCACGATCCCTGGATGGTTTGGGCTTGAACATCGCCGGAGCGATCGAGGCGGAACTCGGTCAGCAGGTGGATCTGGTGGTCTTGAACCGAGCCTCGCCGGACCTGGTGCACCGTGTGCTTCGAGACAGTGTGTTGTTGCTGGAGACGGATCGAGCAGCACGGGTGAAGTTCGAGCATCGAGCACGATCCGAATATTTCGATGTGCTTCCCTACTTGCGTGAATACCGAAGAGCCTCGGGTGAGTCGTCATGACGGACCCGGAACTGCTCGAAAAGAAGTTGGCCTTCATCGAAACCTGTGTCAGTGAACTGCATCGACTGGCGCAGCCGGAGTTGATCGAGTCGGATGTGCGAGAGGAACGCTTTGTCGCTCACACGCTTCAACTGGCGATTCAAGCGGCCATCGATATCGCTTCCCATATCGTTTCAGATCAGCGCCTGGGGGAACCCGAGACCAACCGGGATCTGTTTCGGCTGGCCGGCCACTGGATCGGCCTACCCGAGGGGCTGACGGACGCGCTGCAGAAAATGGCCGGTTTCCGCAATATTCTCGTGCATGGTTATCAGACCGTGGATCGGCGCATCCTGCGCGATGTGCTCGAACACCACATGCAAGATCTGCTCGACTACGTGACCTTTGTACGTGCCAAGCCTCTCACCTGATTCGGCGTTCGTTCGGGGGTACCATCACTTTTTTGCGCCATGGAGACTCACCTCCGAGCGGGGGGGGACGGACCAAGCCAAAGACCTGATTCACTGCGGAACACCTTCAGCGATATCATCGCGCTGGAGACCGGGCCCAGCCCGGAGGCGCTGGCCGCCGTCGTCACCCGGCTCACCGAGCGACTGCAGGCACCGGAGAACCCTGAACTGCGGCGGGCGCTCACGCCCTCCGCGTGCCGGACAGCAGAAGCGGGTCGGACCAAGGCAAGCCACTGATTCACCAACGAAACCACTCGAATTTCTCCACCGTTTTGGCCCTTAGAAGCCCGTTTTCCGGAGTCTGGCCGCATGTCCTTGACGAGCGAAGAGATCGAACAAGGCCTGGATGCTGCAAGCGAAGCGCTGTGGCATGCAATGCAGCTCATCGAGCAGGCGCGAACCAATACACGGGAGCGCTCGTTGACCCTCCTGGATGAAGCGGATCGGTCGATCGTCAGCGCGGAAGGCATCATCGACTCGCTGCATCGCGACGTCACCCGAGTGCATGGACCGAACCACATGGCCCTGCAATTCGGGAACACGGGACTGGCGTTGCTGAAGGCCAGGGAGGGGGTGCGGAACCTGCGTGAGGAGGCGCTGCGTCACCCCGGCCCCTGAATGCAACCAAGGGCAACGAAGCGCAACGGCAGGCTAACCCACTTCGTCCACGCGGCGCAGGGTCGCGCCCGCGCCATCCAGCGCCAGCCGCGACTCCAGCCGGTCGCGCAATTGCCTGACATCGGCAGCCGACAGGAAGCGGTCGTCATCCGCCGATGGCGGCTCGCTCGAGCCAAGGGACGGACCCGGATCCTGCCGCGGGGCTCCCTGGCGGGCAATCTCCAGCCGCACTCGGTTCGCGAGTTCCGCGTCACTGCGGCCAGGGCGTTCCTCCAGACCGGCCCGCGCATCCGTGCGCCGGCCAGCCGCGGGCTGCTCAGCGTCGCGCAGGGGCCGGGGGGATTCGGTAACGACGGAGGTGCCCCCGCCACCCGAGCGAGCGGCGACGACCGGCCGATTCATCGGCGTACTTGGCAAGATCACTACCGGGGCGTCGATGATCATGGCGTGTTTGCCTCAGGGCCTCTCATCCAGCAGTGCGATCTGCACCCGGTCTTCGGTTCGCAAGGCCTTCACTGCGGCCTCCCCCACTGAGGCGCGACGCGCAGGATGTCCCGCGAAGCGTCCGTAAACACGCGCTTTGCGCTGCCGCCGGCGGCGCGCCCTGCTGCGGCGATCGAGCCGGCATGGGGCAGCAGGCGGACGCCGCCCGTCTGGAGGGTGGCCAGTGCGTAACCCGATGCCGGCGCGAGGACCATCATGACCGCTTCCCCGAAAAGAGAATCCAACTCTGTGGATCATAGCAAATGCGCGAGCATTCTGGTGCCCTTGGCCCGTTTTCCAGGACACCCGTGGGCGATTCTGGACGCCCGACCAATGGCCGTATTTTTGACGGTTGCGCGAAGCGGCAGCTCCATTGCGGCCCAGCATCACGTCATTTTTCCGGCGCAGCTGCTAGACTAGAACCCAAGCCATTGTTCCTAAACCATAAATTGTCATGGCACGAAATTCGCTTCCCAAAGGGCAAGGTTTCCAGAGGATCCAGTCGCCATGAAACAGACCACTTCTCCGGGTATCCAGCCCGCCAGCCGCGACTCCGGCGCACGCTCGGTACAGTGGCCACGCCCCGGCCTGGCGCCGCCGATCCTGTCTGCGTTGGAACTCGCGCAACTGTTGCAGACCAGCCTGGAGCTGGAGCGCATCCTGGACCTGTTCTCGCAGGCGATCCAATCGGCCTTCCCCCACGACGGCTTGGTCTACGAAAATACCGCATGTGGGCTGCATATCCATAGCGGACGCCTGTCCCGGCACAGCTGCAGCTACCACCTGACCACGGAGGAAAGGGACCTGGGTGAGATCCGCTTCGTGCGCGGTCGCAAGTTCCGCGACTCCGAATTGCACCAGCTGGAAAACCTGCTGGCCGGCCTGGTCTACCCGCTGCGCAATGCCCTGCTCTACCGCCTCGCGGTGGAGGCGGCGCAGACCGATCCGCTCACCGGACTCCACAACCGCGCCGCACTCGACCGCCTGCTCCCCCGGGAGCTCGCCAGGTTCCAGCGCGGCGGACAACCGCTGGCGATGCTGGTGATCGATCTGGATCACTTCAAGAAGGTCAACGACACCCTGGGGCACTCCGCCGGCGACGAGGTACTGCAGGCGGTTGCCCGATGCCTGGAACAGGCGACGCGCAAGAGCGACATGGTGTTCCGCTCCGGCGGCGAGGAATTCGTGGTCCTGCTCCATGTCGCCCAGGCGAAACACGGGGTGGAGGCCGGCGAGCGGATCCGGCGGGCACTGGAAGACTGCGATCGGATCCAGGAGGCCGCACCTGGCTTCCTGCCCACCGCCAGCATCGGCCTGGCCAT
>JAWLFM010000051.1:9857-16402 GCA_041685565.1 Thioalkalivibrio sp. | reverse complement strand
GATCGATCCGGAGACGCACCGTCCCTACACCTCGCGGTACATCGGCTCTCTGGTCTCGGACTTTCACCGCAACCTGCTGATGGGCGGCATCTTCATCTACCCGGAGACCCAGAGTGCACCCAAGGGCAAGCTGCGTCTGATCTATGAGTGCAACCCGATCGCCTACCTCGCCGAACAGGCGGGCGGGATGGCGACCAACGGAGCCGTGCGAACCATGGACCTCGACCCCGTCGATCTGCACCAACGGGTTCCGTTCTACGTGGGTTCCCGCAGGATGGTCGACAAGGTACACGACTTCCTGCGCGAGTTTCCCTGAAAAAACGGATCCCGCATGCATCAGGAGGGATCTCCGGTCGCGATCGCCAGCCCTCATCGCGGCCCGTCACCCGCTCCTACGCCGCGGGTGACGGCCCGATTGCTTCAGTCATCGTGCGGGTCACTCCGCCCCCGCTCCTCCACACCGCTCTCCGTCTCGATCGGCGTCACCAACCATTGCTGATACGCCCCGGCGGCAACCATCATCGTGCCGGCCAGCAGCAGACCCGGGCTCACGACGCGCCAGAACAGGGCGCCGGTCCAGCGCCACAGGCCGAAGCTCAGCAGCGAAAGGAGCAGCACAATGGCCGCCGCAAGGCCCGGTGAAGGCAGCGGTCCGGGTGGGTATGGCACTTCGCCCATGCGCCACAGGACCAGCGCGAGGGCCAGCGCCGCAAGGATGACGGCGACATAGAAATAATGAAATCTGTTGATCCTGAACCTCCAGATACGCAATCTGTGAACGGCCTGGCGTCCGCCGGGCATCAATGCCGCTGCGTGAAGTCCAGGATCGCATCGACGACGTCATCGGCGAAGAAGTCCCGGAAGAAGTGGCCCGCCCCGTCGATGGTGACGGTGCTCACGTTCGCGGGATCCGCGAGACTGCCCATGCGCTCAGGCAGGTCCGCGACCACGTCGTCCTCCGAGCCCAGGATCACCAGCGTCGGGGTGCCGATACCGTCGATCAGGGTCGGTGTATCGTGCGCCTCGTCCGGCGCGTAATAGCTGAGAAAGGCGGTCGGGGCTACGTCGAGTTCCTCGCAATAGAGAAAACGCACGTCGCGCAGCAGGGTCTCGGGCTGATCCATGCGCATCAGTTCCGTGGCCTGGTCGAGCCGGGTGACCAGCGGCATATCGGACTGCGCCTCGTAGCTTGCGGCCGCGCGTTCGGCGTCGAAGGTCGATGGCGCGATCAGCACCAGCGCCCGCACATCCTCGGGATCCCACTCCTGGTGAAAGCGCGCCACCTGGTTGCCGCCGCGGGAATGCCCAAGGAGGGTCACCGGACCGTAGCCTTCAGCGCGCAGCCAGTCCATCCAGGCCTCGAGTTCGGCGAAGTGCTCCTGCAGCCCGTGGGTCACCGGCCGGTCGCATTCGAACATCCCCTCGCGGGCATCGATGCCGAAGCTCAGATTGACGGACAGGGAGTTCTGCCCCTGAGCGGCAAGCAGGTCCTGCAGCACTGCCATGGTCTCCATCCGGCCGTGGGCCAGCGTACCGTGCAGCATCAGAAAGATCCCGTCTGCCCGATCGGCCGGATCCTGAAGATGCCCCACGAGGGTCAGGCCATCGTGTTCCAGGGTAACGCGCTCGGCGGACTGCGCTGCCAGCGGTACCCAGAAGAGCAGAACGAACAGCCATACGGACAGTGGTTTCCTGGAGCGGGCCATGGGGCCTCCTTGGTGGATTGCGGATGGAAATGACTCTATAGACGCCGTCAGGGGTCAATAATTTCATCGGGAACTCATGGTAGAGTGTAGGGTTCACTGTTGTCCCACATGCACAAGTACCGAAAGAGGCCCCATGGCGCAGTACATCTTTACCATGAACGGTGTCGGCAAGATCGTCCCGCCGAAGAAGCAGATCCTGAAGGACATCTACCTGAATTTCTTCCCGGGCGCCAAGATCGGCGTCCTGGGATACAACGGCTCCGGCAAGTCGACCCTGCTCCGGATCATGGCCGGGGTCGACAAGGACATCCTCGGGGAGGCGCGCCCCCAGCCCGGCATCCGCATCGGTTTCCTGGAACAGGAACCCCATCTCGATGACGGCAAGGACGTGCGCGGCAACGTCGAGGAGGCCGTCCAGCCCATCCAGGACGCGCTTGCCCGTCTGGACCAGGTCTATGCCGCCTATGCCGAACCGGACGCAGATTTCGATAAGCTTGCCGCCGAGCAGGCGGAACTGGAATCCCTGATCCAGGCCAGCGACGGCCACAACCTGGAGCGAAAACTGGAGGTTGCCGCCGATGCCCTGCGTCTGCCGCCCTGGGATGCCGACATCAAGACCCTTTCCGGCGGCGAACGGCGCCGTGTGGCACTGTGCCGGCTGCTGCTGTCCAGTCCCGACATGTTGATCCTCGACGAGCCGACGAACCATCTCGACGCCGAGAGCGTCGCCTGGCTCGAGCGCTTCCTGCAGGAGTTCAACGGTACCGTGGTCGCGGTGACGCACGACCGTTACTTTCTCGACAACGTCGCCGGCTGGATCCTGGAACTGGATCGAGGCCACGGCATCCCCTGGGAGGGCAACTACTCTTCCTGGCTGGAGCAGAAGGAAAAGCGCCTCGCCCAGGAGGAGAAGACGGAACAGGCCCGGATCAAGGCCATGGAGTCTGAACTGGAATGGGTGCGCAGCAACCCGAAGGGCCGCACGGTCAAGAGCAAGGCGCGCCTGAAGCGCTTCGAGGAACTGTCTTCGAGTGACTATCAGCGCCGCTCCGAGACCAAGGACCTGTACATTCCGCCGGGTCCGCGCCTGGGCGACGTGGTGCTCGAGGCGGAGAATCTGACCAAGGCCTTCGGCGACCGCCTGCTGTACCAGGGCCTGTCGTTCTCGGTGCCCCGGGGCGGCATCGTCGGCGTGATCGGGCCGAATGGCGTCGGCAAAACCACCCTGTTTCGGATGATCACCGGCCAGGAGCAGCCCGACGGCGGCAGCATCACCATCGGCGACACGGTGCAGATCGCCTACGTCGACCAGAGCCGCGATGCGCTGGCCGATGAAAAGTCGGTCTGGGAAGAGATCTCCAACGGCCAGGATATCGTGCAGGTCGGCAATTTCCAGATGCCATCGCGCGCCTATGTCGGCCGCTTCAACTTCAAGGGTTCGGACCAGCAGAAACGAATGAAGGACCTGTCCGGTGGCGAGCGCAACCGCGTTCATCTTGCCAAGGTGCTGATGGGCGGCGGCAACCTGCTGCTGCTCGACGAACCGACCAACGACCTCGATGTGGAGACCCTGCGGGCGCTGGAGGAATCGCTGCTCGATTTCCCCGGATCCGCGATCGTGATTTCACATGACCGGTGGTTCCTGGACCGTATCGCCACCCACATGCTGGCCTTCGAGGAGGACGGCAGCGTGCTGTTCTTCGAGGGGAACTACCAGGAATACGAGGCCGACCGGCACCAACGCCTAGGCGCCGCCGCCGACCAGCCGCACCGGGTGAAATACAAACGCCTGGCGTCCTAGTGAAACCCTGATTAAGCAGTCATCGCGAGGAGCGCAGCGACGCGGCGATCCATACGCTGCTGATCCGGCGAGCGCCGCCTGGATTACTCGCTGCGCTCGCCCTGCGGGCCGGCCTGCGGCTGTTCAACATGCTACGCGCGTTAGTGCCACGCTTCGCTCGCAATGACGAAGCCTTTTGTTCAGCGCTTCCCTAGTGCGCCATACGGAGTGCGGGAGCCTTGCTCCCGCACTCCGCCCGAAGGTTCGGGCCTGCCGGCCGCGCCGGACGGGCGCCGATCGCGGCGGCAAGCCGTCTCACTCCATACGGCCCTGCGGGCGCCTGGTTACGCCACCTCGACCTCGATACGCCGGGGCTGCGCATGCTCGGCCTTTGGTATACGCAGGGTCAAGACGCCGTTGCGGAACTCGGCACTGACCTTCTCGGGGTCCAGCTCCCTGGACAGGGTGAATACACGGCGGTACCGGCCCAGGCTCACCTCCGCATGCGTGGCGTCCATGCCCTCGGGGATCTCCAGATCCAATTCACCCTCGATGGTCAGCGTCTCGGCCTCGAGGTGCAGGTGCAGCTTGTCTTTCGGAACCCCAGGCAGATCCGCATACAGGGTGATGGCGGTGGCATCCTCAATGACATCGACCGGAGGCATCAATGCGGCATCAGTGCGGGCGGGCGAATCCTCCTGCTGGGTGACGTTGGTCTTCTCGTTCATGGCATGGTCCTCCTTCACTGAATGCTGATGCGCCGGGGCTGAGCGGCCTCTCGACGCTGGATGCTGATGTGCAGTACGCCATCACGGTAGCGCGCCGAGACCTTGTCCGGATCCGCATCCTCGGGCAGGGTCACCACGCGGCGGAAGGTCCCCGCGAAGCGCTCGTCGATGTGAACATTGGCCTTGGCCTCCTTGTCCGGAAGATCGGAGGCGCGCTCGCCCGCAATCGTCAACACCCCCTTCTCCAGATTCACTTCGATGCTGGCCGGATCGATCCCCGGCGCAAAGGCATAGATCTCCACGGCCTGCGGTGTGCTGCCGACGTTCATCGCCGGAAAGCCCCCGCGGGCGAGTCCGCGTATGCTGGGCGAGAACTCAAGGGCCTGGTTCATCTCCCGCTGCAGGCGATCGAGTTCGGCGAACACGTCAGGCGAAAACAATGCACGGTACATGATAGGTTCCTCCATTGATTCCAGAGGGCGATCGGCTCCAGGCCGCCCTCGTGTAAGGATATCCGTATTGGCATGACTCTCTGCGGAGCAGTCGAGAGAAGATCCGAGCCGACCCGGTTGATTCAATCCCGGTTGCGCCGGCTCCGGCAAGGGGTGCAAATACCCTGCCCCTGCATTGCCGCACTGCACCGCGCGGTGGTCCCGCCGGTACTATCATGGGGCTGGGGCCGCCCGGTTCAATACCTTGAAATCGGGGGTCGGTACCACTATCTCGATTCCAGGGCGCATCACCACCCCTGCAGCGAAGGAGTCCGCATGGAATTCAAGGACTATTACAAGACCCTGGGCGTGGCGCGGGACGCCACCGCGCAGGACATCAAGAAGGCCTTCCGAAAGCTTGCCCGCAAGTATCACCCGGACGTGTCCAAGGAGCCCGACGCCGAGGCGCGGATGCAGGAGCTGAACGAGGCCTATGCGGTGCTCTCCGATGCGGAGAAGCGCGCCGCCTATGACCAGCTCGGGCGCGGCCATCAGCCCGGCGAGGAGTTCCGGCCTCCACCGGATTGGGACGCCGGCTACGAGTTTTCCGGCGATGGCTTTTCACCCTCCGAGGAGGCGGCCTTCAGCGACTTCTTCTCCGAACTGTTCGGACACATGGGCGGCGCGCGCGGACGCTATCACACCGGGGCCGGCGAATTCCGTGCGCGCGGCGAGGATCACCATGCCAAGGTGCTGCTGGAACTCGAGGACGCCTTCGAAGGTGCGACCCGACAGATCTCGCTGCGCATGCCCCGGCTGGATTCCCAGGGCCGCGTCGCGGTCGATACCCGCACCCTGAACGTACGGATCCCGAAGGGGGTCCACGAAGGTCAGATCATCCGGCTCGCCGGACAGGGCTCCCCTGGCATCGGGGGCGGACCGACGGGGGATCTCCTCCTGGAGGTCCATTTCCGCCCCCATCCGCGTTTCCGCCCCGATGGTCGCGACCTGCACCTGACCCTGCCGGTCACCCCGTGGGAGGCCGCCCTGGGCGCCGTGATACCGGTGGCCCTTCCCAGCGGCAGCGTCAAGGTGCGGATCCCCGAGAATGCCCAGAGCGGGCGCCAGCTGCGCGTGCGCGGCAAGGGCATCCCGGGAAGCCCGCCTGGTGACCTGCTGCTGGAGATTCAGGTGGTGCTGCCGTCTGCCGATGACCCGAAGGCCCGGAAACTCTATGAACAGATGGCGCGCGAGATCCCGTTCAACCCGCGCCGGAACGAGAGGGTGTGACCATGCGCGACGACGACATCCTGACCGGCAGCCTGCTCGAAGAGAGTTGGCTCACCCTGGAACAGATCGCTGCGGCCTGCACGGTGGAGCCGCAGTGGCTGGCGCGGCACATCGAGGAGGGACTCTTTCCCCAGACCGCCTGCGTGGCCGGCACCTGGCGGGTAACCGGCCTGCATCTGCGCCGAGCGCGGCGGATGCGCGAGATCGAGCGGGTCTTTGACGCCGAACCGGAATTGGCGGCCTTGGTCGCGGACCTCCTTGAGGAGATGGACGACCTGCATGCCCGGCTGCGCCGGGCGGGACTCGAGTGATGGCGCTGGCGGCGGTTTCCCAAGCCGTGGCACCGGCTGCGTCAAACTCGGGGAAGGGCAAATCGTCTCCCTTGCGCAGCTCGCGCATGATCGCCTCGGCACGTTCGGTGCGTTCCGCGTCCACGCCGCTGTCCCGCGCCAGGTAATTCACCGTGGACGGGAAGGCGAAGCCGGTCACATCTTTCACCAAGAACCTCGCGGCATACGGGCCGGCCACCGCCGGTCACCTTGCCAGAAGGGCGGCTGATACAGTCGGAACGGCAAAATGGCTCGATAGCCTATGATAGAAACGGTGCAGT
>JAWLFM010000051.1:0-9757 GCA_041685565.1 Thioalkalivibrio sp. | reverse complement strand
AGTCGAACCATCGCGTTGAATCATCGAGGGTTCGAATCCAGCTTCATCAGACATGTAAAAAGGGGCCACAGGGGCCCCTTTTTACATGTCTGGCGGAGAGAGAGGGATTCGAACCCTCGATGGGCTTTTGACCCATACTCCCTTAGCAGGGGAGCGCCTTCGACCACTCGGCCATCTCTCCGGAACCGGTCGCAAAGGATACGGGGTTGAGGGGCAAATGGGAAGACCATCCAGGGTCTGTTGAACTGGCAATCCGGCCAGTGCATGCCTGCGAATCCAAGCGGTCCTGATCTCCACACGGCTTCCCACTCGTCCCGCGCCGCCCTCACTGACTAACTGCTACTGGCCTCCGGGTCTTCGTCCAGCGATCCAGGCGTCCGATTTTCGCGCTGGATGCGCTCGTAGATCTCCTCGCGATGCACCGCGACATCCTGGGGGGCGTTGATGCCGATGCGCACCTGGTTTCCCTTGACCCCAAGAACGGTTACGGAAATCTCTTCGCCGATCATCAGGGTCTCGCCCACGCGTCGAGTCAAAATGAGCATGCCTTTCTCCACAGTACCTGTGTCGGACGGTATCGGTCGCCCGGTTGCCGTTGCTTCCCGCTGTATGCGTATATCGCTCAGCTTGCTGATGGACCCGCTGGTTCTCGCTCAAGTTCAAAGGCATCGTGCAATGTGCGGACTCCCAGCTCCATGTACTTTTCGTCCACCACCACCGAGATCTTGATCTCCGAGGTCGAGATCATCCGGATGTTGATCGATTCCTTCGCCAGGGCCTTGAACATGCGGCTGGCGATGCCCGCATGCGAGCGCATTCCGACCCCAACCACCGAGATCTTCGCAATCTTGGTATCGCCGGAGACCTGCCGGGCACCCACCTCTTGCGCCACCTGCTGCAGGACCTCCATCGCCTTCTCGTAATCGTTCCTGTTCACGGTAAAGGTGAAGTCGGTGGTGCGGTCACCGCCGATGTTCTGAACGATCATGTCCACCTCGATGTTCGCGTCCGCGATCGGGCCAAGGATGCCGTAGGCGATGCCGGGCTGGTCAGGCACCCCCTGGATCGTCAACTGGGCCTCGTTCTGCGTGAACGCGATACCTGCCACCAACGCCTGCTCCACGCGTCCCTCCTCGGTTGTGATGAGCGTCCCGGGGCCATCCTCGAACGAAGACAGTACCCTCAGGGGCACGTTGTACTTGCCGGCAAACTCCACCGACCGGATCTGCAAGACCTTGGAACCCAGGCTGGCCATTTCCAGCATCTCCTCGAAGGTGATGCGCTCCAGCCGCCGGGCATGCTTGACGACCCGGGGATCAGTGGTATAGACGCCATCGACGTCGGTATAGATACGGCATTCATCGGCCTTGAGGGCCGCCGCCAAGGCCACCCCCGTGGTATCCGAACCGCCACGGCCGAGTGTGGTGATGGCGCCTTCCTCGTCGACGCCCTGAAACCCGGCGACCACCACGACGCGTCCCGCCTCCAGATCGCCGCGGATCCGCGCGTCGTCGATGCTGCGGATCCGCGCCTTGTTGTGCATGCTGTCGGTCAGAATCCGCACCTGTCCCCCGGTATAGGACCGGGCCGGGCAGCCACTGGACTCCAGGGCCATGGATAGCAGCGCAATCGTCACCTGTTCGCCCGTGGACAACAGGACGTCGAGTTCACGCCCCTCCGAGCGCGGCTGGATGGCGCGGGCGAGGCCGAGCAAGCGATCGGTTTCACCGCTCATTGCGGAGACCACCACGATCAGCGAGTGCCCCTCGCCGCGCAGGCGCAATACGCGTTCGGCGACATTCTTGATGCGGTCGGGACTCCCGACGGAAGTGCCGCCGAACTTCAGTACCAAAAGGGACATGGGCGTCTCGGAACTCCGTTAGGCGGGGATCTGCAAGAGAGTGGACACGCGGATGGGCATACCGAACTCGATATGGGTAATCATACCCATTGTCTTCCTAGACGTCTCCTCATCCCCGGGGCAATCCTTAATGAATACGTTCGCGAACCCAGGCCTCCACCGAAGCCAATGCGGCCTGGAGTTTGTCGGCCTCCTGACCCCCGGCCATCGCCATGTCGGGGCGGCCACCGCCGCGACCGCCTACCTGAGCGGCGACGAATCCCACCAGATCTCCTGCCTTGACCAATCCGGTCTCGGCCTTGGTCACGCCCGCGACCAGGCTCACCTTGCCTTCAGGTGTGGTCGTCCCCAGCACCACGACCGCAGCGCCGAGTTTCTGCTTCAGTTGATCGACCATGTCGCGCAGGGCCTTGGGTTCCACGCCCGGGACCTCGCCAGCCAGCACCTTGAGCGGCCCGATCGCCACCGCCTTGCTTGCAAGATCGCTTCCCGCCTGGCTCGCCAGACGTCCCTGGAGAGCAGCCAGCTCCTTTTCCAGTTCCCGATTGCGCTCCAGCAGTGTCTGCACCTTTTCCGCCACCTCGTTGCGGCTGCCGCGCACGAGTCCGGCGACCTCATCGAGGGCCGCGACCTGTCGATCCATCCATTCCAGTGCCACCGTTCCGGCCACGGCCTCGATCCGGCGGATGCCCGCCGCCACGCCACCCTCGGACACGATGCGGAAGGCGCCAATATCGCCGGTGCGATGGACATGGGTGCCACCGCAGAGTTCCGTGGAGGAGCCGATGTTCAGCACCCGAACCTGCGCGCCGTACTTCTCCCCAAACAGGGCGACGGCCCCTGATGCGAGCGCCGTTTCAATGTCCATCAGCCGGGTGTCGGTCGCCCGGTTGGCCAGGATCTCGCCGTTCACCTGTGCCTCGATGCTGCGCAACCGTTCCTGCGAGACTGGCTCGAAATGAGCAAAGTCAAAACGCAGGCGCTCCGCGTCAACCAATGAGCCCTTCTGCTGGATGTGCGAACCCAGCTGATCGCGCAGCGCCTTGTGCAGCAGATGGGTCGCCGAGTGATGGCGACGAATCGCGTCCCGCCGGGGTCCGGCAACGGAGGCCCGGACACGCAGGCCCTGCTCGATCCGACCCGCCCGGACCTGACCGACGTGCAGATGCGCGCCCCCCTGCTTGCGGGTGTCCTGAACCTCGAACCGGATGCCCGAGGCCATCAGCGAACCGACGTCCCCCACCTGGCCGCCGGACTCGGCATAAAAGGGTGTGCGGTCCAGGACCACCACGCCCTCCTCGCCCACATCGAGCGCGTCGACCCGCTCGCCGCCCTGCAGCAGTGCCACCACCTCGGCTTCTTCCTCGAGCTGGTCATAACCGCAAAACTCGGTGACGACCTCCAGGTCCTGACTCCCGGCGGCCCCCATGCTGAAGTGGCTCGCTGCACGGGCTCGACTCCGCTGCGCCTCCATTGCCGCCTCGAAGCCTTCGAGATCCAGCTCCAGGCCACGCTCCCGGGCAATGTCACCGGTAAGGTCGACCGGGAAACCGTAGGTATCGTACAGGAGGAAGATGGTCTCGCCGGGGATCGTGGAATCCTGCAGTCGCCCCAGGTCCTCTTCCAGGATTCGAACCCCTTTTTCAAGGGTTTCCAGAAACTTCATTTCCTCTTTCTTGAGGACATGCTGCAGGCTCTCCTGCGCTTCGCCCAACTCCGGGTAGGCATCCCCCATGACCGCCACCAGCGCCGGGATCAGGCGATACAGGAAGGCCTGGTCGCAGCCGAGCTTGTGGCCATGACGCGCGGCGCGACGGATCACCCGGCGCAGCACGTAGCCCCTGCCCTCGTTACCCGGCATCACCCCGTCATGGATCAGGAAGGCGATCGAGCGGATGTGGTCTGCAATGACCCGCAGTGAGGCGGATTCCAGATCCCTGGTACCGACGATGTCCGCCGCCGCCTGAATGAGGTCCTGGAACAGGTCGATCTCGTAATTCGAATGCACGCCCTGCAGCACTGCCGCCAGCCGTTCGAGCCCCATGCCCGTGTCCACGGAGGGATGCGGCAACGGGGTCAGGACGCCCTTGCTGTCGCGGTCGTACTGCATGAACACCAGATTCCAGATCTCGATGTAGCGGTCACCGTCCTCCTCGGGGGTACCGGGGAGCCCGCCCGGCACGCCGGGACCGTGGTCGTAGAAGATCTCGGTGCTCGGCCCACAGGGGCCTGTCTCGCCCATCTGCCAGAAGTTGTCCGACCCTCCTCCGGGCTTGTCGCCGATCCGGATCACGCGTTCCGGTGCCAGACCGACCTCATTGACCCAGATGGCGTGGGCATCGTCATCCGTTGCGTACACGGTGACCCACAACCTGTCCACGGGGATACCGATGGTTTCGGTCAGGAACTCCCAGGCGTAGGCGATGGCATCCTTTTTGAAATAGTCGCCGAAGCTGAAGTTGCCGAGCATCTCGAAGAAGGTGTGATGACGGGCCGTGTAGCCCACGTTCTCCAGGTCATTGTGCTTGCCGCCGGCGCGTACGCAGCGCTGACTGCTGGCAGCGCGGGTGTACGGCCGCTTCTCGCGCCCGAGGAACACATCCTTGAACTGCACCATGCCGGAATTGGTGAAGAGCAACGTCGGGTCGTTGCCGGGAACCAGCGGGCTCGACGGCACCTCGACATGCCCCTTGCGGGCGAAGAAATCGAGAAAACTCCGGCGGATGTCGGCGCTTTTCATGAAGACCCGGTGCGTGTGTTGCGGAAAGGCCCAGAGTACCACGCGGATGCAACACTTGCCCGCATTTCACCCCGGTTACTGCTCGCTTTTGCACCAATCCGCGAGCGCCGCTCGGGCCACGCTGGAAGCGAAGCCGCGCTGGGCCAGATGGCGCAGGACACGGGCCCTTGCCCCGGCAGTCGCCGGTGGTTCGCCGAAGTGCCGCCGCGCCTGAGCGAGGGCCCGCTCGCACCAATCGGCGTCCAGCGCTTCCAGGGCCTGCTCGACGATGGCGTGGTCGATGCCGTGCTGTGCCAGTTCCGCCCGCAGCCGCAGGTCGCCGTAGCCCTGAGCGGCGCGATGCCGCACCAGGGATCCTGCAAAGCGCGCATCGCTCAGGTATCCGGCGGCGCACAGCTGCTCCAGTGAGGGTCCGATCGATGCTTCGGTGAAGCCGCGCTGGTGCAATTTTCGCCTGAGTTCCACTCCACTGTGCTCACGGCGCGCCAGCAGACGCAGGGCGGCCGCATAGGCCTCCGCCGGCTCATCCTTCGGCGCTGGCCGGCTCTGCACTGGCTTGCTGACGCGAGGGCAGGTAATGCGTCCGTAGCTTCTGCTCGATGTCGGCCGCAAGATCGGGATGTTCCTTCAGGAACTGCCGGGCATTCTCCCGTCCCTGGCCGATGCGTTCGCCGTTATAGCTGTACCACGCCCCGGCCTTGTCGATCAGCCCTTCCTTGACCCCGAGTTCGATCACCTCGCCCAGCCGCGAGATGCCCTCGCCATACAGGATCTCGAAATGGGCCTCCTTGAACGGCGGCGCCATCTTGTTCTTGACCACCTTGACCCGGGTTTCGTTGCCGATCACCTCATCGCCGCGCTTGATCGCACCAATGCGGCGGATGTCCATGCGGACCGAGGCGTAGAACTTCAGCGCGTTGCCGCCGGTGGTCGTCTCGGGGCTCCCGAACATCACGCCAATCTTCATGCGAATCTGGTTGATGAAGATCACCAACGTGTTTGAACGCTGTATGTTTGCGGTCAACTTCCTCAGGGCCTGAGACATCAGCCGCGCCTGCAGTCCCACATGCGCGTCGCCCATCTCGCCCTCGATCTCCGCCTTGGGCGTCAGCGCGGCCACGGAGTCGACCACGACCACGTCGACCGCCCCGCTGCGAACCAGCATGTCGGCGATCTCCAAGGCCTGTTCGCCGGTATCCGGCTGCGAGATCAGGAGTTCGTCGACCTTGACCCCGAGTTTCTGGGCATACCCCGGATCCAGTGCATGCTCGGCGTCGATGAAGGCCGCGGTGCCACCCAGCTTCTGACACTCGGCGACCACGTGCAGTGTCAAGGTGGTCTTGCCCGAGGACTCCGGCCCGTAGATCTCGACCACGCGCCCGCGCGGCACACCGCCGATGCCCAGGGCCACATCCAGCGCCAGTGAACCGGTGGAAATGACCTCAACGTCTCGCACGGCGGTTCCGTCGCCCATGCGCATCACGGCGCCCTTGCCGAACTGCCTTTCGATCTGGCCCAACGCCACGGCAAGCGCCTTCTTGCGATTCTCGTCCACACTATCCTCCTTGGTGTTCTTCAGCCGGTCCGACCGCGTCGGAGTATCCCATAACGGACTCACTCACCCCAAGCACGCGCACCGGCGCTCGGGCCGCTTTCGCCCCTTGGGCCCTGCCGCCGGCAAGGGGCCGTCATCCCGGCGCGAGTTCGTTCTCGAGCAACCCTTCCAGGCCCCACAGGACCGCTGCCTGCCGGACCTGCGTCCGATCCCCGGAGAACACCTGGTGGCCGGTGCGGCAGGGCCCTTCGCGCTGCGCCCAGGCGAACCACACCAGCCCGACCGGCTTGGCTGGCGTCCCGCCGCCCGGCCCGGCGATGCCCGTCACGGCTATAGACAGGTCGGCCGCGCTGTATTCCAGCGCCCCACGTGCCATCGCCGCCGCCACCGCCTCGCTGACGGCCCCCCGGCGCTCGATCAACTCCGGGGCCACGCCCAGCAGGCGGGTCTTGGAGTCGTTGCTGTAGGTCACCCAACCGCACTCGAACCATGCTGAGCTTCCCGGGATTCCGGTCACCGCCTGCGCCATGCCCCCGCCCGTGCAGGACTCCGCGGTGCACAGCCGCAGGCTACCCGCCTGCAGCCGCGTCCCCAGTGTCGAGATGGCGTCCGCTAGTGTCTTCGACATCGACGAATCTCCCGCCAGCACGTGTCCGGAATCTGCTGTATACCACACCCAAAGGACGCACCTTGCGCCTGCCCAAGGGCAGGCCCGCGGCGGACGCCGCCGCCGGCGTCCCGGCACCACTTGCGCAGAAAGCGACAAGAGCGAACCATCGCCGCTTGCGGCTATCATCTGCCCCCGGGGCCGGAGCCGCCACCAGCACTGGACAGTGGATCCGGCGACCCACGCGGCGAAGGAAGACGCGCCCCCGCAATGCGACAGGGTGATCACGGCCCGCCCGGATCGCCGAACCGAGGCCCAAGCATCTACCGCAGGGAACCCCCGAGTGACTGAACCCGATCCCCTCGCAGCCCACACCCCTGATGCATGGGTGTCCATTCCTAATAACATCCATTGGTTAAAACGATATATGAGGACTTAACTACGCTTTCGCCTACGCTCAGGCCACAGCAGGCCACAGCAGGCCACAGCAGGCCACAGCAGGCCAGAACAGACATCCGCAAGGACGTTCGCGAAGACGTTTGACCTCCCGCTCTGACACACCCGGCCAACCCCCCACCGAACCGGCAGTGCCAGGGGAGATGGTAGGTCCCTGCGAACGCGGACCATGCGATCCTGCACGAGCACGGCTCCACTGACCCAACTCGTGCCCGGGATGAAAATGGAATTCGTTTACCTGCGCCGATACGACGGAAGGTCATCCTGCCGACGGCTTGAGGTGTGGGTTGGGTTCCGGGCGCGGCGCCGAACCGAATACCTGTCTAGCATCCTGGATCAGAATGCCCTTGATCAGCGACTGTCGACGCTCGCCGGTGACCCGGTAACGGTGGACATTGGTCCCATCCGGGCGTTTCATGTGCAACTTCAGTTTCAGAAAGCGCTTTTGGACGTTCTCCCAGGTTCCGGTGTCGGGTACCTGGTTGGCAAAGTCACGGAAGATCGCCGGGCTGATCAGCAACACGCCTTCGGCCACCACATGGACCCGCGCCTGCACCGAGTTCACCGCAAGACACCTGTGGGCCAGTTCGGTCTGAAGCCAGACCAGAAACTGCCGGCCCTGGTCCTCGGAGGCGAGGTCGGGTTTGGCTGATGGCGGCGCACCTACCCCCGAGGGGGGATCCGGATCTCCGCTCACAGAGAGGTGGCTGGTCATTGCGTAGGAATCGCCGCCGTTGAACGACGCCTCGGTGACGGGGCGGGTTGGCACTGGATCGGGCAATGGCGGCACTGCGAACGCATCGTCCGCACCCGAGGCAACCGAATGGGTATTGCGAGAAGACGTCTCGCCATCCCGCCTGAAGGTTTCGGAATGCGGAGTTTTGCTGTCGTCTGCTGTGGCAGGTGCCGAATCGCTCTCAGAAGCCTCCTGCAGCGTCACCGAACCCTCGAACGGCTCCGGCCGGTTCTCGATTTGTGGCCAAATGCGCTGGGCATGGATCCGGATCAGGGTGAGGTCATGGGACCAGCCAGTTCCAGCCACTGTGGCCCGCCAGATCGCTCGGTCGCCGCACGGCTCCAGAACACCGTGCTCCTGCAGGGTGTCGTAGATACGCTCATTCTTCGAAGGGATGCCCGTGTGACCCTCGGCACCCAAGTGCGCGCGCAAGGCATCGATCGCCCGCTTGGACACCAGCCAGAGGTCGTTTCCGACCAGCCAACCGGCGGCGCCGTTGCGGTTCAGGGGCAGCTCGCCCTCAAGGATCAGGTAGCGTAGACCAGTCAACAGGCGTTCCCAGAGCGCCTTGGCACTTCCCGGTACCGCACGCACCGCATCTCCCGCACTAAGGTTCCGCGCCACGGACACGCCGTCTGCCTGCTGGATGATCTCGCCCAGTGGCCCCGCCGCTTCCATGTTTCCGGAAATAGCGGCCAGCCAGGTAGCGAACACTTCCTGATCCGACGCCAGCCAGGCGAGACCACGGTCGGGCACGATGTGATGGACCAGTAACGGGGCCGCGCGCTCGTGGAACCGGTGCCGCCGGCCGCGCCGGTAGACCACCGCGTAGCCACGGCAACGCGGGGTCCGGGACATCGGGCCGGACCACGCATCCCACGGGCCGAGTACCCTCCCCGCGGCATCGAACAGCATCACCTCCTGATCCACCGCGGGTTTGCCGATGTCATGGAGCATCGCGGCGGTGAACACCGCGTAGGTCCAAAGGTCTTGTGCTTTGTCGATCTGCTCCGGTTCCGCCCCCACCGGCAGCAACTTGCCCCGCCGGATCAGCAGCGCCTGCAGGGTCACCTCAAGCCCGTGGTCCAACATGCCGCCGAGCCCGGCATGATGGTGAGCCTCCGATGCCGGAAGGCGCTGAACGAACTCGGCATATCGTCTTAGAACACCCAACACGAGCCTCCGATAATGTTCGGGAGGCAGCGCTGTGATCGCCGCGACCTGGTGCAGCACCTGTTGGCGATGCGCCGGTTGCAACAACACCGAAGGCGTCTCAAGTCGGACGAGCCGTTCTGATGGGACGCTAGACGACGTGCTGGCGTGTTCCGCACGAGGCGATGATCGCGAAAAGAGAGTCCGTAGCATCCGGCTCGCCTGTGCTGATGTTTCAGCGGCGCAGAGTATAAGGTTATGCAGGGCGCAGTGAAGCGCACTGCGTTTCTCAACTAGGAACGGATTTCCCCCAAGCCTGTGCCGGTATCGCAATCGCCACTCCGGACGTGCCATGACGGCGGGCAGATCACGTATCCGCTCAACATCGCGGTCTCAACGCGCCCAGCCGCGGGCTCGATCCCACTCTCTTCCCCCCGACTCCCTTCGCAGCATCTGGAACTGGTCGGATCCCGGTTCCCGGCCTGCGCGGCGAAAGTGACGTAGCGACTCGGCGGCTAACCTTCGACCGTGGGTGTCTGTACCCGACCCTTGGACTAAACCGCTCGCGCGGTAGTGGGGGCGCTGATCGGGCCCTGGGGTGAGGAAGGATTGGATCCATCTCCTATGTTCGGGAATGAGGCAACCCGCCT
>JAWLFM010000247.1:0-4006 GCA_041685565.1 Thioalkalivibrio sp. | reverse complement strand
AAATCCGAGCTCTACCTCGTGGAGGGAGACTCGGCCGGCGGTTCGGCGAAACAGGGGCGGGATCGCCATTTTCAGGCCATCCTGCCCCTGAAGGGCAAGATCCTGAACGTCGAACGTGCGCGCTTCGACCGCATGCTGGGTTCCGCCGAGGTCGGCACCCTGATCACGGCCCTCGGCTGCGGCATTGGCAAGGACGAGTACAACCTGGACCGGCTGCGCTACCAGCGCATCATCATCATGACCGATGCCGATGTCGATGGATCGCACATCCGCACCCTGCTGCTGACCTTCTTCTTCCGCCAGATGCGGGAGTTGATCGAGTTGGGCTACATCTATATCGCCCAGCCGCCGCTCTACAAGATCAAGCGGGGCAAGCGGGAACAGTACGTCCGCGATGAGGCCGAGATGCAGGAGATCAATCTGTCGCTCGCCCTGGATGGTGCCCGTCTGTATGTCTCCCCGGACGCACCGCCGATTGCCTCCGAGGCCTTCGAACGGCTGGTGCTGGACTACCAGAAGGCCCAGCGCGCCCTGGATCGCCTCGGGCGCCTGTACGACGGCCGCATCCTCCGTGCCATGTTCGAGGCGGACCCCATGCCGGAACCGCGGAGTGTCGCCAACCCCCAGGTTCAGGCATGGTTCCGCAAGCTCCTGGAGGACCTCTCCAGCGACCGGGCCGGTGCCACACGCTACAGCCTCGGCGCGCTCACCGACCTCGACGGGTTGCCCCAGCTGAGCCTCGATCGGATGGAGCACGGCGCGCCCTTCTCGCAACTCATCAATGACGAGATCCTCGATTCCCGCGATTTTCGTGCGCTCCTCAATCTCAGCGAGACGCTGCATGGCTTGCTGGAGCCGGGTGCCTACATTCAGCGTGGGGAGCGCGTTCATGTGATCCACTCCTTTGCCGATGCGATGGCATGGCTGTTACAGGAGGGTCGCCGGGGTCTGGCAGTCCAGCGCTACAAGGGTCTGGGCGAGATGAATCCGGACCAGCTCTGGGAGACCACGATGAATCCGGAGACCCGTCGACTGCTGCAGGTGCGGATCGAGGATGCCATTCGCGCCGACGAGATCTTCACGACCCTGATGGGCGACCAGGTCGAACCCCGACGCGAGTTCATCGAGGCCCGCGCGCTCAGCGCCGAAAACGTCGACGTCTGAGCGCATCCGCTGCCCTGCTGATCCGACTGCACCCCTTGGTGGGCTGCTGCGACCGCCATCGACGACGGGCCTGCATCCGGCCCGTTCAATGTCGCCGGCGGCAGAGCTACAATCGACACACGCCTGTGCGCTTCCGCGAGCGCGCATGCAGCGTACAGGCCGTCTTCCTGCGATCCCCAGACCGGGTGCTGCCATGGGTTTAGGAACCATCGTCCTTCTCGTTGCCCTTCTGGCTGCCGGCCTGTATGGGGTCGTGATCTACAATGCCTTGGTCGCGGTCAAGCATGCGGTCTCCCAGTCCTGGGCCAATATCGATGTCCTGTTGAAGCAACGGAACGATGAATTGCCAAAACTGGTGACCGTGGCGCGGGAGTACATGGCCTATGAGCACGAGACCCTGGAGCGCATCACCCAGGCCCGGAGCCGGGCGGAGACCGCCCAGCGCAGCGGCGACATGGCGGCATTGGGTGCTGCCGAAAACGAGATCCGGCTGGGGCTGGGGCATTTCTTCGCCGTCGCCGAGGCCTATCCGGAATTGCGCGCCAACGAGACCTTCCATCAGTTGAGCCGACGCGTTTCCGGTCTGGAGAATGCGATCGCCGACCGGCGCGAGTACTACAACGCCGCGGTGAACCGGAACAATGTGCGCATCGAGCAGTTCCCCGACGTCCTCGTCGCACGATTCTTCGGCTTCAGGCCCTTCGACCTGCTGGAGTTCGACGACGCTGAAATCCAGGACGTCGATCTTGGAGCGCTCTTCCGGACCTGATGACCCCGACGCTTGCCGCGCGCCATGATGTCGTCACTGCAGCAGTGGTTCCTGCTGGCGGATGCCACGCATTTCGGTCTCGTCGTTGCCGTGCTGACCCTCGTCAGTGCCGGAGGCCTGTTCGGGTTTCTTCGCTACAGTCGACTCCTGCGCCTCATTGCGGATACGCCCACCGCCCGTATCCGGTCCGCCGCCCAGGGCCTCGCCCAGTTCGAGGGCACGGCCGACTGGCTTCCCGGGCCGGAGATCCTCGCCCCCCTCAGCCGGCTGCCCTGTGTCTGGTATCGCTATCGCATCGAGGAGAGTCGACCCGGCGGCCGGGGCCGACGCCGCGTCCTCGTGGACCAGGGGCAATCGCATGACCTCTTCGGCCTTCGGGACGGCACCGGCCAGTGCGTGGTGGAT
The DNA here is from genome assembly GCA_041685565.1 of Thioalkalivibrio sp. Lineage (GTDB taxonomy): Bacteria > Pseudomonadota > Gammaproteobacteria > Ectothiorhodospirales > Ectothiorhodospiraceae > Thioalkalivibrio. Next base: position 1,668 of record JAWLFM010000247.1, on the reverse strand, counting down.
CCCGACGGTGCCCTGGTGATCCGCCCGCAACGAGATGTCTGGTACAGCACCAGCCATGCCATGAATCCGGGCCCCGGTCAGGGTTTTCGCTGGCTCGGTGGCGGCCGTTACCGGTACATCGAGGAACGCCTGCCAGCGCAGGGTCCCCTGCTGGTGGTCGGCGAATTCTCCACCCGATTGCACGAGGGCCTGCCCAGGGAGGAGCGCATGCGCGATCTTCTCGCACGCTGGAAGAACGACCCGGAGATCATTCGGCGCTATGATGCGGACGGGGATGGTCGCCTTTCCATGCAGGACTGGCAGCGCGTGCGGGAGGCAGCACGGGTCGAGGTGGAGCGGACGATGGCCGCCGAGGAACAGCCGGATGCCATCCATGTGCTGCGCCGGGGCGATCCCGGGACGCCGCGGGTCCTGGTCCTTTCTACCCTTGCCGAATCCCAGCTTCTGGTCCGCCAGCGCCTGCGGGCTTATGGTTCCGGCCTGGTCTTCATCGCTGCCGCCAGCCTTGCGCTGTGGGCGCTGACCGTCCGTTTCTGAACATTCCGTCTCCATCGAGGGAGTTGCTGTGTCCAATCCGCTACTGACCACCCCATCCTTGCCCGCCTTTCGCAGTATCCGCCCGGAGCATGTCGAGCCCGCCGTGGATACCGTGCTGGCAGAGAACCGCAGGGCCATCGCCCAACTCCTGGCGGGCCTCCCGGCAGACCCGCAATGGGAGGATCTGATCGTTCCCCTGGAACGGCTGGAGACCCGACTGGACGACGTCTGGTCACCCGTGCGCCACCTGAACTCGGTGATGAACACCGAGGAATTGCGTGCCGCGTACAACGCCTGCCTGCCCAAGCTCTCCGAATACGCCAGCGAGATGTCGCAGAACGCCGAGCTCTACGCCGCCCTCGATCGGCTGGCGCACAGCCGCGGCTTCGACGCCGAGCCCGCCGATCGCCGCAAGCTGGTCCAGGATGCCCTGCGCGACTTCCACCTCAGCGGCGTGGACCTGCCCGCCGATCGCAAGGCGCGCCTGCGCGAGATCAATGCCCGGCTTTCGGCCCTGACCTCCCGCTACGAGGAGAATGTGCTCGACGCCACCCAGTCGTGGACCCTGCATCTGAGCGATCCCAGCCGCCTGGGTGGTGTGCCCGAGTCCTCTCGGGCGATGCTGGCCCAGAACGCGCGCGAGCGCGATCTCGACGGCTTCGTGATCACCCTGGATTTCCCCAGTTATTACGCCATCCTGACTCATGCCGATGACCGCGACCTGCGGCGCCTGGTCTACACGGCCTACGCGACCCGCGCCTCCGATCAGGGTCCCGATGCCGGCCGCTTCGACAATACCGAGGCGATGCTGGAGATCCTGAAGCTGCGAGAGGAAAAGGCCCATCTGACTGGCTTCGCCAATCACGCGGAACGCTCACTGGCAACCAAGATGGCCGACACCCCCGCGACCGTCGAGCACTTCCTGCGCGACCTGGCCAGCCGGGCCCGAGCCCCCGCGGAGGCGGATCTGGAGGACATGCGCGACTACGCCCGGGCGAGCCTTGGCATGGGCGAGCTCGAGGCCTGGGATTACGGCTATGTCGCCGAGAAGATCCGCGCGGACCGGCTCGGCCTGAGCCAGGAGATGCTGAAGCCCTACTTCCCGGCTGATCGCGTCGTGGGTGGCCTGTT
>JAWLFM010000246.1:0-4007 GCA_041685565.1 Thioalkalivibrio sp. | reverse complement strand
GCCACGGGGTCCACGCCGTGCGCCCCGCCCAGGACCCGGACAGTCTCATCGCCCCCGAGAACGTCGCGAACATGTGCGGCAGCTGCCACGAGGGCACGAAGAACGCGTTCATGCGCGGGCGCCACGGTAGCCTCCAGCAGGGCGGCGATACCGCGGCACCGGGCTGTGTGGACTGCCACTCGCCCCACCTGACCGTGGCCACGGATACGCCCACGTGGAAGCTGCAGGGCATCCAGGAATGCGGCACCTGTCACGAAGGGGAAACCCTCACCTACCGCGACACCTTCCACGGCAAGGTCACGTCACTCGGCTTTGTCCGTGTCGCGGCCTGCGCCGACTGCCACGGGGCCCACGAGGTCCTTCCGAGCAGCGACCCGCGCTCTCCGATCGCCCCGGAAAACCTGATGGAGACCTGCGGCAGCTGCCACAGCGGGATCAACGAGAACTATGTGCGTTACGACCCGCACGCGGACCATCGGGATCGGGAGGGCGAGCCGCTGCTCTATTGGGCCACCGTGTTCATGCACGGGCTCCTGATCGGTGTCTTCGGCATATTCGGGCTGCACACCCTGCTGTGGGCGTGGCGGGGCTGGCGCAACGCCTTCGCCTGGCGCTTCGGCCACCGGTCCGGATCGGACGACGACAGCAAGCTGGATTAGGAAGGAGAGCCACACGATGCAGGAAACGACCGACACCCCGTCTCGACCCGCCGACCCGCCACCCACCGCCGCGGAGGCCGCGCCTGCGGCGGGCCGGCAGCGACTGTACCGTCGCTTCGGCAAGGCCGAGCGCATCGGACACATCGGGCTGGGGATCAGCTTCATCGGACTGGCCATCACGGGGCTGCCCCTGCTCTACAGCCAGGAGCCGTGGGCTCGCTGGCTTGCCCATAGCATGGGCGGATTCGAGGCCACCGGGTTCCTGCATCGCTTGTTCGCGCTGGTGATGATCGTACTCTTCATCTGGCACCTGGGCAGGGTCTTCCGTCGTATCATCGTGGACCGGGACCTGGGCATGCTCTGGGGCCCCTACTCCATGGTTCCGCAGCCCCGCGATGTCCGTGACGTCTATCAGAACGTCCGGTACTTCCTCGGCAAGGGCGAGCCGCCCCGCTTCGAGCGCTACACCTACTGGGAGAAGTTCGACTACTGGGCGGTGTTCTGGGGCATGGCCATCATCGGCGGTTCGGGCCTCATCCTGTGGTTTCCCGAGTTCTTCACCCGCTTCCTGCCGGGCTGGACCCTGAATCTCGCCTCGGTGATTCACGGCCTGGAGGCCGTGCTGGCTGTGGGCTTCATCTTCACCATCCACCTGTTCCACAACAATCTGCGCGCGGAGAAATTCCCGATGGACACGGTCATGTTCACGGGATATGTCACCGAGGAGGAACTGCGTACGGAACGGGCGGATGAGTACCAGAGGCTTCGGCGCGAGGGCAAGCTGCCGGAACTGGAGACCGCGCCGGCCAGGCCCGGCCTGGTCACTGCGGGCCGTACCTACGGTGTGGTGGTGAATGCCCTGGGCCTGATCCTGGTCGGGCTGATGCTTTACGCCCTGCTCGGATAGCGCGTGCAGGATGGAGCCATTCCCAAGCCGCCATGGGCCTGCTCGGGACGGCTCTGGTCAACGGGTGCATGCGCAACGAGTGGCTCGCCTTCAGATTTCTGGCATCCGGGTCCGAGAGTGGGCATGGAGGGGTACACTGTTTCATCCGAGACCCACCCAACCCACGAGACCATGGAAGAGAATAACCAAAACGAACTGTGGTTCACGCGGCAAAGCGGCTTGGTCAGCGGCCCGCATCCCAAGGGGCTGATCCGCAGCTTCCTGCTCCTGGGGCGGCTCGGCCTCGACGATGAGATCAGCCAGGATCGGGAGAACTGGCGTCGCATCGGGGCATTCCCGGAACTCATCCCCGAGGAATTGCATAACCTGGACACGTCCGAGACTCAGCAGCGTCTGCTGCAGGCGCGTCTGCGCGAAGACGAGCGCCTGCGCGAACGGCGACGCAGCGGACCCGTGCCCCCGGAGGTGCAGGACATGCGCGTCGGCGAACGGCGCCAACCTGAACCCGGGATGGTGGTCCGCCATCGCCAGCGGCGGCTCGAGTGGCTGGCGCGTTCGCGGGCGTCCCTGGATACCGCGATGCGTGGACCGCTCCCCTGGCTGGGGGCCGGCGCGGCCATTCTGGCGGCAGTCATCCTGATGGCAGGATCCATGGACCGCGTCGAGCCGGGATCGGCTCCAGACTGCCACCTGCCGGCATCGCCCGAGGTGGACTGGAGCTACTGTCGCATGACCGGTCTCGATTTGCGTGGGGCGGACCTGCGCTCGGCCAACCTGCGCAACACGGACTTCCTCGGGGCCCGACTGGAGGGTGCCCGGCTGAGCGAAGCCGATCTGAGCTATGCCGACCTGCGCCGGACACGCCTCGACGACGCCACCCTGCACGGGGCGGTCCTCACCGGCGCCACGCTTCAAGCCGCGGTCCTGACCGGTGCCGACCTCGCACGTGCAGATCTCAGCTACGTGAACCTGATCGGCGCCGACCTCACCGAGGCCCGCCTCGCTGGCGCCATACTGGACCGCGCCATCTGGACCGATGGGCGCACCTGTACGACCGGCTCCGTTGGTACCTGTGACTGAGACGCCGCCAGGGCCCGGCACCCGCGCGAGTCCCTTCAGGGCAGGTGCAGGGTGGCGATGTCCCCGAAGATGCCCCGCAGGTCCTCGAGACTGGGGGGGCGCACCTCCCAGGGATCCGCAAACGCCCCCATGCAGGTCATCCGCAGCACATCGGGCTGTTCCTCGCTCTCCAGCCAGAGATGGTACCCACGCCACATGCCCATCATCCCGCCGTCGTCGTAACCGCCCATCCGCAGCCCCCCGCTGAAGCCCACCGCCGCAAGCTGCACTTCCGGGTGCGGGCGCTCGACCCGCTCCTCCATCTGCTGCACCCGCCGGATCACAAAGCTTCCGGGCGCCACCGTCTGGCTGTGTTCGCGGTCCAGCGTTCGGATCTCCAGGTTGCAGCTGGGCGCATACCAGTCCTGTCCCGCCGCGACCCGACCGCGCTGGAGCCAGATCCGCGCAGTGCCGGGCCGGATCTCCAGGGGCTGATGGAGTTCGATCATCGAACCCTCGGGGATCACGAAGAAGGGGGAGGCGGGATCCCTGGTGGCTTCCATGGCCGTGCAGCCCACAAGTGTGGCAGCCAGAAGAACCGCGAGCAGCCGGGTCATGATCATGGTCCAATACCTCGTTGCCAGTGCGGAACCGTCGAAAAACGGCATTATTCCTTTCATGATTCGACAATCTCACCACGAATCGTGCGCCTCGGGCCACCTGCGCCCTGCCCGTGCAGGAGACGGCCAGTGGCCTGTTTCGCGCGATGCTCCAGCTCATGGAATGCCGGCGCTTGCCCCCGCTGTCAGGCGCCGGGACCGTCCCGCCTCCCCAAAGCGGCGGGATGCCGACACACTCGATGGACGCTGTGTCTATCATGATTCGGGGTGGCGCGCGCCGCGGCTACGAGCATTGGCCGGGCAACCGCACAAGGAATCCGTTGGCGTTATCGGCGGCGAAGCCATAAGCTCTGCCCGGAAGAAACCATGACGCACACACTGACCAGCAACTATCTCGATCTCTTCCTGCGCGACGTGCCGTTGCTGGATGTGCGTGCGCCCGTGGAATTCGCGCAGGGTGCCTTTCCCAACGCCCACAACCTGCCACTGCTGACCGACACCGAGCGCCACGAGGTCGGCCTTCGCTACGCCCAAGAGGGGCAGCCCGCCGCAATCGAGCTGGGGCACGCCCTGGTCGGCGGCGCGACGCGCGAGGCCCGTCTGCAAGGCTGGCTGCACTGGTGTGAGCGGCACCCGGAGGGGCATCTCTATTGCTTCCGCGGTGGCATGCGCTCGGGCACCGTGCAGGCGTGGCTGGCGGAGGCCGGCCGCCCGATCCCCAGGATCCGGGGCGGCTACAAGGCCATGCGCCGATTCCTTCTC
>JAWLFM010000245.1:0-4014 GCA_041685565.1 Thioalkalivibrio sp. | reverse complement strand
CACAGTGCCAGCGGAGCGAATCCGCTTGCAGGGCATCAAGGACATGCACATTCGGACTGCCATCCCGGTTCAGGCGATCTGCCGTGTCCGCGGCCAAGGACGCCACGAACCGGGTCGCGCACTGGCCGAAGGGCCAGGGGTGATCCGGATGGCCGCCGGCTGTGACCAACGCGGCGCGTATGCCGGCTCCCGGTGGAATGAGTTCGTGCGCGGAGAAATCGTCCCCATGCATCAGGAGGATGAAGGGGCGATCCGGGGGCCGGGTGGCCGCTGGCTGGAGCGGAGCCGGCGGGGGTGGCGTCTCGTTGCGGATGGGTTGCGCCCGCGAGGCCAAGCCCTTTGGCCGGTAACGGGTTCCCGTGTATTGCTCGATATTGTCAGGCCGGGCGAGGTAGGTCTTGCCAGGTGTCTGGATCCCGGCCACCCAGCGCCAACCGAGCGTGTTCGACGCCGGATCGGCGTCCAGCAGGTGGCGCAGGAAGAAATCGGCGCCCAGGCTCCACGGCAAGCGCAGCGTAAAAATCCAGATCGAGGCGAACCACATGCGCGTGTGATTGTGCAGATAACCCATCTGCACCAGTTCCCGCGCCCAGTCGTCGAATCCATCGATTCCGGTACGACCGTCCTCGGCACAGGCCACGGCCGCGCGCAGGTCCGACGACCGCTCCAATCGCTCGCGATCCGCATCCCGCTCCTCCAGGAATGCCTGCCACACCTGCGGCCGCATCTGCAGCCATCCCTTCCAGTAGGTTCGCCAGAACACTTCCTGGATGAATTTCTCCGCCGCCTGCGGCGAATGCTGCCGCATCACTGACGCCAGCACCTCGTGTTCGGTGAGCACGCGGTGGCGGATGTAGGGCGAGAGCATGGACACGTTGTCGCGCAAACCCGGTCCCGGATCCCGGTTGCGTTCCGCGGCGTAGCGTCGGCCGGCATTCGGCACAAAGGCCGCCAGGCGGGCCAGCGCCTCGCTGCGCTCCGGAGGAAACAGAATGGGCTGCGGGTTTTCTCGGGCACGCATCCGACGGGTCGTCCTCAGGTCTGTTCAAAGCGCTCGATTCAGGCACGTGCGTCGATGATCGCAGAAGCCAAGGCCTCGCCACTGTCGAAAGCGCATTCTACGCGGGGGACTCCTGCCCAGTCGCGGCAGGCACCCATCTGCCGAACCGGGTTCCAGAGGAACGGGACTCCGGCGGCCTGCTCCACCCGCGCGTACAGCCACCGGTGGACCCCCCGATCCGGGGCAACCATTCCGCCACGCTGCCTTCGGTCTGCCACTGCGCCAAGCGGGATTGCAAAACGCGCGCCCCGAGCCGTGAAGTACTGCGCGCCATGGTCGAACTGAAGCGAGCCGACGCGGCGCGTCGCCATACGTCCGCCCAAGCCCCGACTCTTCTCGAATACTGTGCAGTCCGCCCCAGCTTCACGCAGCCGGTTGGCAGCACTTAGGCCGGCCCTGCCGGCTCCGATAATCGCGATTTTCATACCTTGTGGCTATCGGATGGCTGGGCCCAGGTGCAGGCGGAGGGCTGGACCGCACCGCTCTACTGGTCAGAGGATGGCCGGCAGGCGTTCACGCTCGTTGGCTGGCGTGACCATCGCTCAGGGTATCGATTCCGGTGTGTGCGCGAGTTGAAAACACAGAAATAGTGCCGAGGGAGGAGTCGCCGTGCAGGATCTTCCACCTTGGACTCGGGCCGCACGCTCGGGCTGGACGCACACGGGAACCCGACGCCCGCCGTTCGCCCAGGAACCAGGTCCCGGACAGGAATCGGTCTGGGACTATCCACGGCCTCCCATCGTCGCTTCCGACTCGAGGGAGGTCCTGATCACGACCGGCGACCAGACCCTTGCCCTGAGCCATCGGGCGGTGCGCGTGCTGGAGACGGCGAGTGCGCCCAACTTCTACCTGCCTCCGGAAGATGTCCAGGAAGGTCGGTTGGTCCCGATGTCCGGGCATTTGTTCTGCGAATGGAAGGGACGGGCCCAGTACTTCGAATTCGCCGATGCCGCGGAGCGCGGCACTCCGGTCGCCTGGACCTACCGAGAGCCGTTTCCGGAGTTCGAGACGCGGGCCGGCTGGTATGCCTTCTATCCCGATCGCGTTGCCTGTTTCGTAGCCGGCGAGCGCGCCCGGCCTCAGGCTGGGGGTTTCTACGGCGGATGGATCACTGAAGACGTGGTGGGACCGTTCAAGGGCGATCCGGGTACGGCCAGATGGTGATTCCGCTGGCGCGAAGTTCCAACCGGGACGCCCTTCAAGGAACCTGCTGTTGCGCACGGCGCGGCGTGATGCCGATGCACAAGGTCAGGCTTTCAACTGGTATTTCTTGCCTGACTGGCTGGTGGTTCGGGTATCGTCATGCATGTCTTCGCGTGGCTGTTCGGCGTCAATGAGCTCGTAGCTGTCGGCGTGTTTCGCCGGTCCTTTCATCACCATCACAATCCAGCAGCCGATGGCGACGGTGAATATCGCGGTCCACAGCGTCACAGCAACGGCGATGGCCGCAATGCCGGCCGACATCACGGTTTTCTCCACGCTGCCGCCTTCGGGCACGGGAGGAAAATACAGCACGTAAAGGTAAAACAGGAGCGGAATCAGGGTGCTGGCAATCGCTGCATGTGGCAATTTACGCCAGATGGCGCGTTCAAGACCGGGTGGCTCGACGGGACGCCGTGGATCGTCGGTTGGCTGTTTCATGCTCTGGGTCCGACTCACAAGTTAGCTGCAGGCTACTCCGTCGCGCGGATCCGACGAGAAATACTGGCACTGGCGCTGCAGGATTGCTCGCTGCGTGGACGGCCTTTGCGGCACCACGCGGGTCATTCTGCCTGGCCGCGTCCCGTCTGGCGCAACGGCGCCACAAGCACACGATCCTGGTTCAGCGCCAACACTCGCGATGTTTTGCCTGCGACACAACCTTCGGCGGCTATTGACGTCATCGGGTGCGCACGCCTTTTGACTCGGCGCCGGGGCGGCGGTACCAGAAGCCGCAAAGTCGCCGGGAGCGCAGTGCGAAGGGGAACAGTGCGAGCAACGCCAGCAGCCCGAGGTGCTGCCAAAGCGAGAACCGCTCCGCCTTGCGTGCCGAGGTCCGGACCGGGGGTTCGCGCAGCACGCGAAACCGCTGGCCGTGCCGTCGGCCCCAGCGGTGCATCCGCAGGGAGAACAGGATCTCTTCGCCCGCGTACACCCGCTCGCTGAAACCGCCTGTCGCGTCGAAGGCTACGCGGGTTGCGAACACGTAGCATCCGGCCGCGAGGTTCAGCCGGAGCGCGATCGCGTTCCAGAAAGTGGTGCCCCAGCGGTACAGGATCCGGTCGAGCGTCTCGAACGCGACCTGCGCACCACCCCAGCAGACCGTGCCCGAGTCGAGCAGGGAAAGACTGGCGCGCAGCAGTTCCGTGCTGGGGCGTGTATCGGCTTCGACAAAGATGAGGAACCGTCCGCGCGATGCGGCCGCCCCAGCGTTGCGCGCACGCGCGATACGCCGTTCGGGTTCACGCACCACCTGCGCGCCGTGTGTGCGGGCGATCTCCGCCGTTCCGTCGGTCGAGGCGTTGTCCACCAAGACCATCTCGGCGGCCCGTCCCAGCTCGCCGAGTGCGCGTTGCAGCAACGGCAGGGTCTTTGGCAATTCGTCGGCCTCGTTCCAGGCCGGGACGATTACCGAAACATCCGGTACCGCGGGCGCTGCACGCAGCGGTTGGAGCTCTTCGTCAGTTTGGTTGGCGGGGTGGTTCACGGTACGCGTTGGGGATCGGCGCCAGGACCAATGTTCCCGTGCACAGGCGGTGAACTTCCGTCCCGCGCGAGAAGGGGGCTAGAGACCAGTTTCTATCCGTTCAGGCCCGACTATCTGGACCTACCCACTGCGACGACCAACCATCGGCGTCTCTAGTGGGCCATGCGGAGAGTTCGGTACCAGATCGCTTCGCCAGAAGCGCCGGCGCTGCGTTGGGCAAGTTTGAAATAGGCCCACTATTCCTGCACTTGCCCGCCTTGCTCCGGCC
>JAWLFM010000050.1:0-16685 GCA_041685565.1 Thioalkalivibrio sp. | reverse complement strand
CAAGTGCAGGAATAGTGGGCCTATTTCAAACTTGCCCAACGCAGCGCCGGCGCTTCTGGCGAAGCGATCTGGTACCGAACCTTCCGCATGGCCCACTAGTGTCCTGTCACACGGGATCCGGGCGAAAGACACCCCGGAGGCCGCGGCGGCTTGCCGCCATGCCACCACGCAACCAAAAAGGCCGCCGATGTCTCCACCGGCGGCCTCCTGGTCAGGGTCCCGAAGGACCTCGGTCATTGCATGCTCGTTCTTGACTCACTCGTTGACCGGCGACTCCGGGTCGAACATGTACGCCAAGAGGTCGGCGATCTTCTCCTGGGTCAGCATGCCGTTGGCACCGAAGCGCGGCATGTGGGTGCAGGGGAAATAGACATGCGGGTTGTAGATCATGTCGTACGCGTATTTCAGGATTGCGTCGCTGGTGCCGCGGGTCTTGCCATAGGCGGTCAGGCTCGGACCCACGGTTCCGCCGGTACGATCCGTCGCCAGCTGGTGGCAGTTGTAGCAGGTGCCACCCGGCTCGCGTTTGCTGTGGTCATCGAAATTGTGACCGATGCGATAGCCAAATCCGGACCAGGCGAGCACCCGACCCTTTTCCCAGTCACCCAGCTTGATGCCACCTTCCGGGTACACGATCGATTCCTGGGCCGCCTTGCGGATGGCTTCGAGCGTCGCGGCGTCGGGCTTGCCGTCACCGACGACCGAGCAGGCCTTCTGCAGTTCGTCCTGCTGCATGCGCTCGCGGGCGGTACCGCCTTCCTGTACCTCCTGTGACAGGTTGAAGCCGCCACCATTGGCCTCGAAGATCAGGTACTCCGCGAGTTCCTGCGGCGTCATGGCCGTGTAATCGACCTTGTCCGTCTTGTCCGTATCGGCCACGGCGCAGCCGCCGGCGATGAGGATGGTTGCGAAGGCGGCGATAGCGGCCGCCAGAGGGGTCTTCTTAAACATATCTCGAATCTCCTTGTGCGTCCGGGATCAGCGCTTCATGTCGGGCAGGATGGCCGGCTGACCACGTGCCTGATCGGTCCAGTACGAGATGACCGCAATGGAGGCGTCGGAACCCGCCAGCATGCCGGCCTGACGCATCTGGTAGTAGCACCCGCGGACACGGTGCTGGCTGCTGCGCACATTATCGTGGCCGACGCGATGGGCCGGCCAGGAGATTGCCTTGGTCCACTCTTCCGGTACCTTGACGTTGGGCAGAACGGAGGCACGCACCTGCTTGTCGGACTGACCGTGGCAGGCGTAACAATTGAAGTCGGCCTTGCCGGCACGGCGGGCGAACAGGATCTCACCCGCATCGCGCATGGCCTTCTCCAGGGGGTGATCGAGCGGATTGTTCCACTCCATGCCGTTGGACTGCATCGCGATGTAGGTCTGGAGCTTCATGTGGTCGGAACCGGAGCCGTGCTTCTGCCGAACGGCAGGATCGTCGGGCGCGAAGCCCTGTACGGTGGTCATGCAATGGACGATACGGGTCTCCAGATCCATCACCTTGCCGGTATCCTCGAAGTAGCGCGGCATTTCGACGTAGGCGCCTTCCAGTACCCCCGGCCCCTTGCCGAAATCGCAGGCCTCCATGGAGACGTTGTTGGGTCCGCGCGGCGCGTGGAAGAGATCCTCGCCGTCCATCGCGACCCAGAGGGCAGGGTTGTCGGGCATCATGAGCAGGTTCTGCTCACTCTGGGTGAGATACCGGGAATCGATGGAATCAATCAGCCCCTGAAGGACCTCCTCCGGCGGTTTTTCGGCGTGGGCCGTAGCCCCGAGAGCCAGTGCCACGGGTAGCGCGAGCAAGGCCTTTTTCAACATGGAAACCTCCATCAAAAGGTGGACATCATTGTTATGCGGCACGGCGCCGACGCAACCGAACCTCCCTTCATCGTGCAAATGCGTCGAACCCCTGTCAACAAAAAGACCGACATTAGCTTCTGCTAACGTACTGATTTAACAGGAAGGTGTGCGACGACATCGGTTTTCAGACGGGGCAGGCAGGAAGATTATTCCCTTGCGGGACGGATTCCCCTGGAGTGCGGAAGCGAGGAGGGACGGTTCCGATACGCATCAGGCAACCCGCCCCTGCCATCGGCGCAACGAGCGAGGCGGGCATGGAGGGCACGGCCGAGGACGGGGCGCACGAGTGGGCCAGGCGGCGCGGTTGCGCTGCGCCTCACTGCGTCGACTTACAACGGTGGATCAGCGGGGGGCCGGTTCGCCCCCCGGCCGTGTTCGCTCGTGGTTCAGCAGCCAGCCCTTGATGTCCGCGAGCGGCCCCTGTCGCTGCCCGGCATAACCGCCGGTTCCGCCACGGGAACCCGAGGCCGGGACGGCCCGGTGGCAGGGGATGAACAGAGGCCAGGGATTGGCACGGCAGGCCTGGCCGACCGCCCGCGGCGACGAACCGATCTCCCGCGCAATCTCGCCATAGGTTCGGGTCGCGCCGACGGGAATCTGGCACAGCACCTGCCAGACCTTGCGGGCATGCGGACTGCCGGGGGGCACCCCAACCGGTGCGCGCCAGTTCCGCGGGTCGCGCAGGAAGTCGAGGGGGTCGAAGGGAAGGCTCAGCGGCGCAGCCGCGACGCGTTGACGCAGGGCACCGTCCACGGCAGCGCGAAACGCCGGGGGCAGGCGCTGGGAGCCATCCCTTTCCGGCGCTTCGGCTGAACCGGATACCAGCCAATCGGCGACCAGCAGGCCGTGAGCCGGAGAACAGGCGCAGACGAACTCCAGCTCCGCATGCGGCACGCGGCAGCGGCGGAGATCGACACTCTGCGGGCCGGAACGCTCGGTCATCGTGACCCGGGTCAGCGCGCGGCCTTGATGTCTTCCTTGATCCGCGCGGCCTTGCCGGTACGGTCACGCAGATAGTAAAGCTTGGCCCGGCGTACCGCCCCACGCCGCTTGACCTGGATCTCGGCCACCAGCGGGCTGTGGGTCTGGAAGGCTCGCTCCACGCCGGTGCCGTAGGACATCTTCCGCACCGTGAAGGCAGAGTTGAGGCCGCGGTTCCGCTTGGCGATGACCACGCCCTCGAAGGCCTGGAGCCGCTCGCGGTCACCCTCCCTCACCTTGACCTGGACCACCACCGTGTCGCCGGGGCCAAAATCGGGTACCGAACCCTTCATCTGCTCGGCTTCCAGTTGCTGAATAATGCTCTTCATCGTCGAACCTCAATCGTCGCTGTTTCTGCCGCCCGCGGAGGTCTTCCGCAGGCTGCGGTATTCGTCCAGCAGGGCCGCGTCATCCGGCCCCAGAGTCAGGCCCGCCAACAGGTCGGGCCTGCGTTCCCAGGTGCGCCCCAACGCCTCACGGCGTCGCCAGCGCTCGATCTGTGCATGGTGGCCGGTCAATAGCTCGGCCGGCACTTCACGCCCCGCGACCACCTCCGGCCGCGTGTAGTGCGGGCAGTCCAGCAACCCGCCCGAGAAGGAATCCTGGGCCGCCGATTCGGCGTGGCCCAAGGCCCCCGGCAGCAGGCGGACGCAGGCATCGATCAGCACCATCGCCGCCAGTTCCCCGCCGGAGAGCACGTAATCCCCGATCGACCATTCCTCATCGACCTCGGCCTCCAGGAGCCGCTCGTCGATGCCCTCGTAACGCCCGCACACCAGGGCCAGCCGCGGCAGCCCGGCAAACCGCCGCACCGCCGCCTGGTCCAGCGGGCGCCCCTGCGGCGTCAGGGCCACGACGCGCGCGGGACGCATGTCATCCGCGCGCATGGCCGCAAGCGCCGCCGCCAGCGGACCGAACTGCATCACCATTCCCGGGCCGCCGCCGTAGGGCCGATCGTCGACCGCCTGGTGCACCCCGGCGCCCCAGCGCCTCGGGTTCCAGGTATGCAGCTCATACAGCCCCTGCTCCGCCGCGCGCCCCGTGATCCCGTGATCCGCGACCGCAGCCACCATCTCAGGGAACAGGGTGATTACGTCGAAGCGCATGGTGGCGCTCAAAACTCCGGATCCCAGTCCACCCGCACGCAACCGCCTTCGAGATCGACATCCTTCACGTACAGTCCGCGCACCCAGGGCACCAGGCGCTCGCGATCGCCCTTGACCACCATCACGTCGTTGGCCCCGGTCTGGATGAAACCGTGGATCTTCCCCAGCACCGTGCCATCCATCGTTTCCACCCTCAGACCCTGCAGATCGGCCCAATAGAACGTGCCTTCCTCGGGCGGCGGGAGCCAATCGCGCTCGACCGCCAGCGTGCACCCGATCAGGGCATGCGCAGCCTCCCGGTCAGCGGTCTCCCGAAACTTCAGGACCACGCCGCGCCCGTGGGCACGTCCGTCCTCGACCTCGAGCGACTCCCAACCGCCACCACGCTTCACCCAAAGGCGGGGGAATCCGGCGATGGCCTCACGCGGCTCGGTGTCGGAGAAGACGCGTACGAAGCCCTTGACCCCATAGACACCGGAGATGCGTCCGACGACCAGGCGCTCCCCTTCGGAACGCACCGGAGCAGGCGTCCGTAACGATCCTAGCCGGCCGCAACGGCCTGCTTGCGATGGTTCTTGATCAGCTGACCCACGCGCTCGGAGGTCGCGGCGCCGCGCTCCAGCCAGTGGTCGACACGCGCAAGATCGATCTCCAGCGGCACTTCCTGGCCCCGGGCAACGGGGTTGAAGAACCCGATGCGCTCGATGTAGCCGCTGTCTCGGCGGGCCCTCGAGTCCGTGACGACGATCTGATAGAAGGGCGCGCGCTTCGCACCACGGCGGGACAAACGAATGGTAACCATACCTGTTCTGGACCTCGGCGAATTCGGTGTGCTTGAGGAAACCGAGGATTATAGCGCAGTACGACGCCGAAACAACCTGCAGAGTCGGTGAAGCCCCGGAAAACCGCCGGACCGGGCAAACCGGCGTTTCCCTACCGGAAGGGGAAACCGCCCGTCCCCGGACCGCCCATGCCCCCCATCCCACCGAGTCGTCCGCCCAGGGCCCGCATCATCTTGCTGGCTCCGCCCTTGGAAAACTTCTTCATCGCCTTGCTCATCTGGGTGTGCTGTTTCAACAGGCGGTTCACATCCTGAATCTGCGCACCCGACCCTGAAGCGATACGCCGCTTGCGCGAACCCTTGATCAGTTCCGGATGCCGCCGTTCCTGCTCGGTCATGGAACCGATCACCGCCATCATGCGCCGGATCTCGCGGTCGTTGGTCTGGTTCTTCACTGCATCGGGCAACTGCCCGGCACCCGGCAGTTTCTCCAGCAGGCTGCCGATTCCGCCCATCCGCTGCATCTGTGAGAGCTGGTCATGCAGGTCGTTGAAATTGAAGGCTCGGCCCTTCTTGAGCTTGCGCGCAAGCCGTTCGGCCTTGCCCTGATCGACCTGGCGGGTCGCCTCCTCCACCAGCGTCAGCACATCGCCCATGCCAAGGATGCGGGAGACCACACGCTCGGGATGGAAGGGCTCCAGGGCCTCGGAGCGCTCTCCCATGCCCAGGAACTTGATCGGCACGCCGGTGATCTTGCGCACCGACAGCGCGGCGCCGCCGCGGGCATCGCCATCGGCCTTGGTCAGGATCACCCCGGTCAAGGGCAGGGCCTCGCCGAAGGCGCGCGCAGTCGTGGCGGCATCCTGGCCGGTCATCGCATCGACCACGAACAGGGTCTCGATCGGGTCGATCGCCTGGTGCAGGGCCTTGATCTCGGCCATCATCGCTTCGTCGATGTGCAGCCGCCCCGCGGTATCGACCAGCAGCACGTCCTGCAACTCCCGGCGGGCCCGCTCCACCGCTGCCCGGGCGATCTGCTCCGGACGCTGGCTGGTGTCACTGGGGTAGAAGCTGACCCCGACCTGCCCCGCCAGCGTCTCGAGCTGCTGGATGGCCGCGGGGCGGTAGATGTCGCAGCTGACCACGGCCACCTTCTTCTTCTCGCGCTCACGCAGAAGCCGTGCCAGCTTGCCGATGCTGGTGGTCTTGCCGGCCCCCTGCAAGCCGGCCACGAGCAGGATCGCCGGGGGCTGGCTGGCCAGATTCAGACTCGCGCCGGCACCCCCCATCACCCGCACCAGTTCGTCGTTCACGACCTTGATGAAGGCCTGACCGGGCGTCAGACTGCCGATGACCTCCTTGCCCAGGGCCTTCGACCGGACCTCGCCGATGAATTCGCGCACCACCGGAAGCGCGACATCCGCCTCGAGCAGGGCCATGCGCACTTCGCGCAGGGCTTCCTGGATGTTGTCCTCGGTGAGCCGGGCCTCGCCCTTGAGGCGCTTGACCGTTGCCTGGAGGCGGCTGGAAAGGCCGTCAAACATGTCTACTCCTGAAACCGTTGATCACGTTGCGGCAGTGTACCTTCACCGGCACCCGCGGTGCATTGTCGGCACGATGCGTGGATAATCGGGCGCCATGAGCACTGTCACCGGCCTCGTCGCGATCCTTCTCTATCTCCTGACCACGGGCTACCTGATCGTGTCCGCGCGCCGGCAGCCGCCCGCGCCGGGGCAACCGCGCGGCCCCCTGATCACCTGGGCCCTGGCCCTGGCGGTGCACCTGGCCGCCCTGTCGCAACTGGTGATGACCGATCTGGGCCTGAACCTGTGCCTGGGTAATGCGCTCGCGGCCGCCCTCTGGCTGGTGGCGGTGCTGCTGTGGCTGGCCGCCCTGCGCCATCCGCTGGCGATCATGGGGGTCATCGTGCTGCCGCTGACGGCCCTGGCGCTGCTGGTTGCGCTGACCTGCGACGAGGGTCGGCGGGTCGCGACCACCCCCTACGTCGAGATCCACATCATGCTGGCGGCGCTGGGCTGGGCCTTCCTCGCCCTGTCGACCGTGCAGGCGGCAGTGATGACGGCGCAGCACAGGGCCCTGCACGAGCACCACACCAAGGGCATCGTGCGCTACCTGCCGCCGCTGTTTTCGATGGAGATGTGGCTGTTCCGAATGATCTTCGTCGGCTGGGTGTTTCTCACCCTGAGCCTCGCCAGCGGCATGATCTTCCTCGAGGATCTCTTCGCGCAGCACCTGGTGCACAAGTCGGTGCTGTCGATCCTGGCCTGGGTGATGTTCTCGGTACTGCTGATCGGGCGCTGGCGCTTTGGCTGGCGCGGCACCCGGGCCCTGGCCTGGACCACCGGTGGGTTTGTCAGCCTGGTGCTGGCCTATTTCGGCTCCAAGCTGGTGCTGGAGGTCATCCTGCAGCGCGTATGATCCGGCTCCTTACGCGGGGGCGGGATCCATCCATCCCGGCCCACCACGGCAAGACATGCATGGGGTAGACCCGTTGATGAAGACCCTTTCAGACCCCTGGGACAGGGATCGATGAGACCGACCGAAGGGCGCGGATCGACCGACAGGGCGCGATACCCTGGCCGCGCAGCACCTGCGGCCATGACCGCACTCGCTCCTGCACCCACTTCCCCTCGCCACGAACCCGCCGCCACGGCCTCCAGCACGGTACCCACCCTTGGATGACATTCCCCTAGCCGCGTTGTTCGGCGCCTTGCTTGTACTGTTCCTGCTCTCCGCCTTCTTCTCGGGCTCGGAGACGGCCCTGATGGCCCTGAACCGCTACCGCATGCGGCACAAGGCGCAGCAGGGGCATCTGGGCGCCCAACTGGCGGCAAGGCTCCTGGAACGTCCCGACCGGCTGATCGGGCTGATCCTGCTGGGCAACAATTTCGTCAACATCCTCATCACCCAGATCGCCACCTTCGTCGGCTGGCGGCTGTTCGGCGATCCCGGCATCGCGATCGCCACGGGGCTGCTCACGCTCGCGCTGCTGATCTTCGCCGAAACCGCACCCAAGACGGTGGCGGCACTGCACAGCGAGCGCATCGCCTATCCCGCGGCCTGGATCTACACCGGGCTGCTAAGGGTACTCTGGCCGGTGGTCTACGTGATCAACCTGCTCGCGAACGGGGTACTGCGCCTGCTGGGCATCCACATGGACGACCGGCAGCGCGCCGCCCTGACCGCAGACGAACTCCGCTCGGTGGTGGCCGAGGCGGGGGCGCTGATCCCCGCCAGGCACCAGCGCATGCTGATCAATCTGCTCGACCTGGAGCGGACGACCGTCGAGGACATCATGATCCCGCGCAACGAGATCGTGGCCCTGAACCTGGAGGAGGACTGGAATGACGTCCTGGAGCAGATCCTGATTGGGAGCTTCACCCGGCTACCGGTGATCGAGGGTGAGCTGGACCGGGTACTTGGCTTCGTGCACATGCGTGACGTGCTGCCACTGGCCCACCGGGAGTCGTTCACACAGGAGGATCTGCGCCAGGTGATCTCGCCGCCCTACTTCATCCCCGAGGGCACGGCCCTGAACCGGCAACTGATCAACTTCCAGAAACAGAAGCGCCGGATCGGACTGGTCGTGGACGAATACGGGGACATCGAGGGGCTGGTCACACTGGAGGACCTGCTGGAGGAGATCGTCGGTGAGTTCACCACGGACTCGCCGACCATGGGTGATGATGTGCTGCGCCAGCCCGACGGGAGCGTGGTCGTGGACGGCGGCATCCACCTGCGCGAACTGAATCGCGCGCTCGGGCTCAAACTGCCGGTGGACGGGCCGAAGACCCTGAGCGGCCTGATCGTCGAGCACCTCGAGGACATCCCGGAGGCGGCGGCCAGCGTGCGCATCGACGGGGTGGTGATGGACATCGTGCAGATCAAGAACAACACCGTCCGCACCGTGCGCATCCCGCCGCCGTGGTCACCGGGCCAGGGCGATGAATCCTGATGGCCAGGGCCAAGCTCCAGTACGTCTGCCGGGAGTGCGGCGCGGTGAGTCCGAAGTGGTCCGGGCAGTGCGGCGACTGCGGGGCCTGGAACAGCCTGGAGGAATTGCAGCCCAGCGCCGCCGCGCAAGGTCCGCGGTCCGGCGGCTACGCCGGGGAGGCAGCGCGCATCACGCGCCTGGGGGACATCCCGGCCACGGACATCCCGCGGATCTCCACCCGCATCTCCGAACTGGATCGCAGCCTGGGCGGAGGACTGGTCACCGGCTCGGTGGTCCTGATCGGCGGCGATCCCGGCATTGGCAAGTCCACCCTGCTGCTGCAGGTGCTGGCAATGCTCCCACCCGAGCAGACCCTGTACGTCACCGGCGAGGAGTCCGCGCAGCAGGTGAGCCTGCGTGGCCACCGACTGGGACTGGATGTCTCGGGCCTGCGCCTGCTCACCGAGACCCAGGTGGAGAACATCATTGCCACCGCGGAGCGCGAGCGTCCGCGGGTGCTGGTCATCGACTCCATCCAGACCCTGTACACGGCCGCCCTGCAATCCGCCCCGGGTTCGGTGTCACAGGTGCGCGAGAGCGCCGCCTCGCTGGTCCGGCTGGCGAAGCAGCGCGGCATCGTGGTCATCCTGGTCGGTCACGTGACCAAGGACGGCCAGATCGCGGGGCCTCGGGTGCTGGAACACATGGTGGACACGGTGCTGTATTTCGAGGGCGATCCCGGCGGCCGCTACCGGATGCTGCGTGCGGTGAAGAACCGCTTCGGAGCCGTGAATGAACTGGGTGTATTCGCGATGCAGGAGGACGGCCTGAAGCCCGTGGCCAACCCATCGGCGATCTTCCTGTCGCGCCACAACCGCCCGGTTTCCGGCAGTGTGGTCATGGTCACCCGGGAGGGCACGCGCCCGCTGCTGGTCGAGGTGCAGGCGCTGGTCGCGGAGAGCCACGCGCCGCAACCCCGCCGGGTCACGCTGGGGTTGGAGCAGAATCGCCTGATCATGCTGCTCGCGGTACTCAGCCGCCACGGAGCCATCACACTGTTCGACCAGGACGTCTTCATCAACGTGGTGGGCGGGGTCAGGGTATCGGAGACGGCAGCCGATCTGCCGATGCTGGTGGCCGCCCTGTCGTCTCTGCGCGACCGCCCGCTCGGCTTGGATCTCGTCTGTTTCGGCGAGATCGGCCTGTCCGGCGAGATCCGCCCGGTTCCGAACGGGGAAGAGCGCCTGTCCGAGGCGGCCAAACACGGCCTGTCGCGAGCGATCATCCCGTCCGGCAACAGGATCCGCCGACGCATCGAGGGCATGGAGATCCACCCCGTCGAGCACCTGTCGGACGCCCTGGAACTGCTTTGAACCAGGTCAATCAGGCGGGGGAATTCCTGTTTTTACCACGAAGAACACGAAGACCACGAAGAGGGGATTGATTTGATTTAACGAGCGGGGAGTGAAGCTGGCTACCCCAGGAACAGGACCCATTTGATCCTGCCGTTGAATGGTTGACAGCAGCCCAAGATCGGCGTTTCGATGTCATAGGGCGGCTGATCGCGCTCACTATTGATACTCTTCGTGTTCTTCGTGTTCTTCGTGGTGAATTCCTGCCCTTCGTGGTGCAAAAAACCGATCAGTTGACCGCAGCGAGGTCGGCCGCGAGGGAATCGCGCATGGCGGGCGGCACCGGATCGACCCGGTGCTGGTAGTTCTCGTGGTCCACGCCCACGGCGATGGCGGCCCCGCCCTTCACCGCGGACACCATGTCGGCGCTCAACTCGAAGCGCAGGAAGTGCACCGAGGACGTCTTTTCCTCCGTGTCCCGCTCGAGATCCTCGTCGGAGATGGGATAGACCCTGTCGAATCCCTCGACCTCCACATAGGTCCGGTCCTCGATGCCGATCAGCCGGGACAGCGCGACCTTGCGCTCGTCGATGTCGGGGAACTCCACCATCATCGTGGCCTTCCAGTTGCTGCCGTCGGGGATCAGCGGGTTGTAGGCATCCAGTTCCTCCTGGATACCCGCGGCATCGAAGATCTTCTCCGCCCGCAGCATCTCCTGTATCTGGTAGAGCATGGTCTTGCGGTCCTCGAAGTGCAGGGTCACGTTCGGCCCCACCTGCAGCACGCGGTTCTTCTTGTGCTGCATGATCTCGGCCCGGAAGCCGGGCCGCATCTCCGAGTACTTCTCCAGAGAAAACAGGTCTTCTCGGCTGAGTTTGCTCACGCTTGCCTCCATATGGGTTCCTGGCGCCGCGGGACCCGCGGCGCGCGACGATCAATGATCGTGGTGTCCGATATCGGTGTAGTCCTTGTCAGAGAACAGGTTCTCCCGGAGTTCCTTGTCGAAGACCTTGTTCCTGCGCCGAATCCACTCCAGAACCATGGCGGCGTGCTCGATCTCCTCGTCACGGTTGTGCGCGAGGATCGCCTTCAGTTCCGGGTCCTTGCAGGCATCCACGCGCTGCTGATACCAATCGACGGCCTCGAGTTCCTCCATCAGAGACACGATCGCGCGGTGCAGCTCCCGGCTCTCGTCGCTCAGTTCCCCTACGGGCTCGTGATATCCATCACTCGACATGACTGTTTCTCCTGTTCGTTCGTGGTCCGCGCCTACAGCCCGTAGGCCTTGCGCAGGAGTGTAAGCGGATGCTCGGGCTCGCGGCCGTCCTTGAGACCGTTCTCGATCATGTGGCCGGCCATCGGGCAGTCACTCGAGAAGTGGTCGGCCGCGGCCTTCTGCACTCGCGTCACCACCGGGCGGCAGATCTTCGTCGCGGTCTCGAAGAACTCGCTCTTCACCCCATAGGTACCATCGTGGCCCGAGCAGCGCTCGATCACGTCGATCTCCGTGTCCGGAACAAGCTTGAGCAGATCGCGGGTCTTCAGGCCCATGTTCTGCACCCGCAGGTGACAGGCGGTGTGGTAGGCGACCTTGCCCAGGGTCTGCGGAAAATCGGTCTTCAGCTTGCCGCCCGCATGGCGCGCCATCAGATATTCGAAGGGATCGAAGATGCGCTCCTTGACGGCCTGCACGTTGCCGTCCTCGGGAAACATCAGCGGCAGTTCCTGCTTGAACATCAGCACGCAGGAAGGCACCGGGCCAACGATATCGTACCCCTGGTCGATCATGCGCTTCATGGCCGGAATGTTGGCATCCTTGGCCGCAGCCACCGCCTCCAGGTCACCCAGCTCCAGTTTGGGCATGCCGCAACACTGCTCCTTCTCGACCAGCGTCACCTCGATGCCATTGTGGTTGAAGACCTTGACCAGGTCCTCGACGATGTGCGGCTCGTTGTAGTTGCCGTAACAGGTGGCGAACAGGGCCACGCGACCGGTGGTGCCGTTCACCGGCTCGGGAGCCGTGACGGCGGAGGCCGCCTTGGTGGCACGACTGCGGCCCTTCCTGCTGTGATACTTCGGCAGGCTGGCATCCGGATGCACGCCCAGGGTCTTGTCCAGGACCTTGCGTGCGACACCGGTCTGGTTCACGGCATTCACGGTCTGCGCCACCACCGGAATCCCCGCCAGCTTGCCGATCATGTCGGTGCTGGACATCAGCTTGTGCGCGGCCTTGGCGCCCTCCTTCCTGAAGCGCGTCGCCTTGGCACGCAGCATCAGGTGCGGGAAGTCCACGTTCCACTCATGGGGCGGCACGTAGGGGCACTTGGTCATGTAGCAGAGATCGCAGAGGTAGCAGTGGTCGACCACCTTCCAGTAGTCGGCCTTCTTCACCCCGTCTACCTCCATGGTCTCGGACTCGTCGACCAGGTCGAACAGGGTGGGAAAGGAATTGCACAGACTGACGCAGCGGCGGCAGCCGTGACAGATATCGAAGACGCGCTCCATCTCGGCGAAGAGCGGGCCTTCGTCATAGAATTCGGGGTTTTGCCAATCCAGGGGATGGCGGGTCGGAGCTTCCAGATTGCCTTCACGTTTACTTTGCGTGGGCGCGGACATGAATCCCTCCAACAGGGCCTGAAGTCATCACTGACAAGGGGCGAGGCCGGCAAGCCGGCCCCGCCCGATCACATTCCCTGGACCCGATCAGGCGTTCAGGGTATCCAGCGCCTTCTGGAAGCGGTTGGCGTGGGAACGCTCCGCCTTGGCCAGGGTCTCGAACCAGTCGGCGATCTCGTCGAAGCCTTCGTCGCGGGCCGACTTGGCCATACCCGGGTACATGTCGGTGTACTCATGCGTCTCACCGGCGATGGCCGTCTTCAGGTTGGCCTCGGTCCCGCCGAACGGCAGGCCCGTGGCGGGGTCGCCGCAGGACTCGAGGTACTCGAGGTGGCCATGCGCGTGACCGGTTTCACCCTCGGCGGTGGAACGGAACACGGTGGCAACATCGTTGTAGCCTTCCACATCGGCCTTGGATGCGAAGTACAGGTAGCGGCGGTTGGCCTGGGATTCACCGGCAAAGGCTTCCTGAAGATTCTGCTCGGTCTTGCTGCCTTTCAGTTCCATCTTGACTCTCCTCTGTTACTGGTTGCTGTACGTCGAACTTCATGTAAGCGCCTGCTGGATGCAGGCACGAATTTAGACTGCGTCTAAACCGTGAGCCAACTTTAGACTCGGTCTAAACCAATGTCAACCTCGGGCCGGCCATCGATTCGGCAAACCTTCCCAGATGGCGCCGGATTCGGTACCTTCTCCACCTTCTCCAAGCCTTCGCCAACGATGCCAATCACCCCACCCGAATCCCCAGCCGGTTTTGAAGCGGCCATGGACGCCCTGGAACAGCTCGTCGCCCGCATGGAGGCCGGCGACCTGCCGCTCGAGGAATCGCTGCAGGAATACCAGCGCGGCATGGAACTGGTGCGGACCTGCCAGGATGCCCTGGATCAGGCCCAGCGCCGGATCGAGAGCGTGATCGAAGGCGCCGAACCGCCTCCATCCGCGCCATCAGACCCCAATGACTCCACAAAAGTTCCGGACATTGCCGATCCCGATGATATCCCGTTCTGATTCGCGGCCCAACGCGTGAAGTCCCGGATCGAAGGGTATCAGAACCGCATCGAGGGGTTCCTCGATCGGCTCCTGGATCCGGTACAGACGCCGGTACCGGACATGATGGCAGCGATGCGCTACTCCACGCTGGGCGGCGGCAAGCGCCTGCGCCCCCTGCTCGTCTACGCGACCGGTGAGGCCGTCGTGGCCCCGGAGCCGGCGCTGGACCGAATCGCGGCCGCGCTGGAGATGATCCATGTGTACTCGCTGATCCATGACGACCTGCCGGCCATGGACGACGACGACCTGCGCCGCGGCAAGCCCACCTGCCACAAGGCCTATGGTGAGGCCCTGGCCGTTCTTGCCGGGGACGCCCTGCAGGCACTGGCATTTGCAACCCTGACGGACGAAGCGATCAGCCCCGATCCGGGCCTGCGCCTGGCCCTGGTGAGCGGTCTTGCCGAGGCGGCCGGACTCCGCGGCATGGCTGGTGGCCAGGCCATGGATCTGGCCTCCGAGGGCAAGGCGCTCAATGTCGAGGACCTGGAAAGGATGCACCGCCTGAAGACGGGCGCGCTGATTCACGCCTCGGTGCTGCTCCCCGCGCGAGCGGGCCATGCCGATGCCGAAACCGGGCGGCGGCTCTCGGCCTACGCCGAGTGTATCGGTCTGGCCTTCCAGATCCGCGACGACCTGCTGGATGTTGAAGGTGACCCCGCGCTGCTGGGAAAGGCCTGCGGGGCCGACCAGCTGCTGAACAAGGCCACCTTTCCGAGCCTGCTCGGGGTCGAGGCCTCGCGCAGACGGGCCCTGCAACTGATGGAGGAAGGGCTGGACAGTCTGCAACCCCTGGGACAGGAGGCCGATTTGCTTCGCTTCCTCGCCCGTTACATTGTGGAAAGAGTGCATTGAGCTGGGACTATCGATGGGGCATCAACGTCATTGCCGCCGCTGCGGCACCGGGCCTCGCCTCACGGCGCGCTCGGCCGTGCCTGGTCGCCTGTGCGATCGGTACATCCCTGCGGCCCGACCGGACGCGGGGCACCGGGTAGCACCATGATGAAACCGACCCCGCTGCTGGATGGGATCGATTGGCCCGCCGATCTGCGCCGCTGCAAGGCGTCGGATCTCGGGCCGATCGCGCTGGAATTGCGGCAGTTCCTGATCGATACCGTGGCCAGGACCGGCGGACACCTGGCCGCCAACCTGGGAACGGTGGAACTCACCCTGGCCCTGCATTACGTGTTCGACACACCGCACGATCGGATCGTCTGGGATGTCGGTCACCAGGCCTACGCGCACAAGATCCTCAGCGGCCGCCGCGCCGCGATGGCCACCCTGCGACAGTACGGCGGCATTGCCGGTTTCCCCAAGCGTGACGAGAGCGAGTACGACGCCTTCGGCACCGGGCACTCCAGCACCTCGATCAGCGCCGCCGCCGGCATGGCCCTGGCCGCGGCCCAGGCCGGCAGGGGCAACCGTCACGTCGCCGTGATCGGTGACGGGGCCATGACCGCCGGCATGGCCTTCGAGGCGCTCAACCACGTGGGCGACCTGGACTGCGACCTCCTGGTGATCCTGAACGACAACGAGATGTCGATCTCCAGAAACGTCGGTGCCATGAGCCAGTACCTGGCCCGACTGCTTTCCGGAGTCCTGTACTCCAGCGTGCGCGAAGGTTCGAAGAGGGTGTTGGAGTACATGCCGCCGGTCAAGGCCTTCGCCAGGCGTGCCGAGGAACACGTGAAGGGCATGATCACCCCCGGAACCCTGTTCGAGGAACTGGGCTTTCGCTACTTCGGCCCGGTCGACGGTCACGATGTCGACGGGCTGGTGACCATGCTCGGCAACCTGCGCGATATCGGGGGGCCGCGCATGCTGCACATCGTGACCCACAAGGGACATGGCTATGCGCCGGCGGAAGACGATCCCTGCCGCTATCACGGGGTCGGCCAGTTCAGTCCGGAGGCCGGAATCGCCAAGACTTCCAAGGCCAAGCCGCCAACCTACACCGACATCTTCAGCACCTGGCTATGCGACCAGGCCCGGGCCGATTCGCGACTGATGGCCATCACCCCGGCGATGCGGGAGGGCTCAGGCCTGGTCAGGTTCTCCCAGGAGTTTCCCAAACGTTATTTCGATGTGGGCATCGCCGAGCAGCACGCGGTCACGCTGGCAGCGGGCATGGCCTGCGAAGGCCTGCATCCGGTGGTGGCAATCTACTCGACCTTCCTGCAGCGTGCCATGGACCAGGTGATCCACGACGTGGCGCTGCAGAACCTGCCGGTGCTGTTCGCCATCGATCGCGCCGGCATCGTCGGGCCGGACGGACCCACCCACGCCGGAACCTTCGACATCAGCCTGCTGCGCTCGATCCCGAACCTGGTGCTCATGGCCCCGGCCGACGAGACCGAGTGCCGGCAGATGCT
Organism: Thioalkalivibrio sp.; assembly: GCA_041685565.1. Taxonomy (GTDB): domain Bacteria; phylum Pseudomonadota; class Gammaproteobacteria; order Ectothiorhodospirales; family Ectothiorhodospiraceae; genus Thioalkalivibrio. The sequence goes on along the minus strand of JAWLFM010000050.1, from coordinate 618 downwards.
CAGCACCGGCTACGCGCATGACGGACCGGCCGCGGTACGCTACCCACGCGGAGGCGGCCCCGCCCGGCTCCCCGGCAAGGACCTTGCCACGCTGCCCATCGGCACCGCCCGTCTGGTGCGCAAGGGGCAGCGGATCGCGGTGCTCAGTTTCGGCCCGCTGCTCGACGCAGCCCTGGCGGTGGCCGAGGAACTGGACGCAACGGTGGTGAACATGCGCTTCATCAAGCCACTGGATACGGGAATGCTCACCGAACTGGCCCGCGACCACGAGCGATGGGTCACCCTGGAGGACCACGTGGTGTCCGGCGGCGCGGGGAGTGCCGTGCTGGAGTGGCTCGCGGCCGAGGGGCTGACCGTGCCCTGCCTGCCGCTGGGACTGCCGGATTGCTTCACCCAGCACGGGCCGAGAGAGCGGCTTCTCGCGGATCACGGGCTGGACGCGCGCGGAATCCTCGAGGCGATTCGCCGCGCGGACGGGCCGGTAACTTGCGCAGAAGGAGAACCGACCGTAACGTTCCCGACCTTCCATACTGGCACCCGAAAATAGGCATGGCCGCGACCTACACCCTCCGTGTCCTGACCGACTTTGCGTCCGCGCATACCCTGCGCGGATATCCG
>JAWLFM010000244.1:0-4060 GCA_041685565.1 Thioalkalivibrio sp. | reverse complement strand
GCTGGCGGCCGTGCCGCTGGCCAGCGGCATCCTGATCGCGGCGGCCGTCGTCACCCTGGCCTTCGGACATCTGCACGGAATCGCGCTGGCCTTCGGCATCACCGTGCTGGGGATCGCCCTGGACTACCCCTTGCACCTGTTCGCCCATGCGCAGCGGCGCGACAGCCCGCACCTCGGGGACGCACGCCTGGCGCAGGCCGCGCGCGAACTGGGGCCCGTGATCGCCCTGGGCGCTGGCAGCACCGTGCTGGTGTTTGCCCTGATGGCCCTCACCGGCTTCTCCGGCATGGCGCAGCTGGGGCTCTTCGTGCTGACCGGAGTGGCCGTGGCCGCGGTGACCACCCGCTGGGTCCTGCCGGTCCTGGTTCCCGCCCAGTTGCAGCGCGAGGGCCTGCCGGCTCCGAGGCTGCCGGTCCCGGTCGCGCTCGCGCACCCCCCGGCGCTGGCCCGCTGGGGCGTCGCCCTGCTGGCCCTGGCCGCGGTCGCCGTGGTGGCGAGCGCCGATCCCTTCCCCTGGGAAGACCGCCTGTCCGCGCTGCATCCGGTGCCGGAGGAGCAGGTCACACTGGACCAGGAGCTGCGGGGCGCACTGGGGCTACCGGACGTCCGCCACGCCCTGCTGATCACTGCCGACTCCGCGGAACGAGCCCTGCGCGCCAGCGAGGCCCTGGTCCCGGAGTTGGAAGCCCTGCGCGAGGCCGGGGCCCTGGATGGCTTCGGCCACCCCGCCGAGGTACTGCCAAGCCAGCAGCGCCAGCAACAACGCCAGGCCGCGCTGCCGCACCCCGATGAACTTCGCGAACGCCTGGCGGCGGCGAGCGCGGATCTCGGGTTCCGCGAGGGGGCCTTCGCACCCTTTGTGGAGGACATCTCGGCGGCCCGCGAGCAGGCACTTCTGGCCCCGGAGACCCTGCCGGACGGCCCCCTGCGCAACGCGCTCGACCCCCTGCTTCAGCCACGCGAGGACGGCCAGGGCTGGACCGCCTGGGTCCGCCTGCAAGGGGTCCGGGATGACGAGGCCCTGGCGCGCTGGGCCGCGGACATCCCGCGGGCCGACCGGTCGGAACGGGAGGGGACCGGCGCAGGCGTGCACCACATCGATTTCTTCCGGGCCTCCGAGGAACTGGTCATCGGCTTCCGCGACGAGGCCCTGCAGCGCCTGGCGCTGGGTCTGGTCGCCGTCGCGCTCCTGCTGCTGGTCGCCACTCGGGCCCCGGGGCGCAGCCTGCGCATCCTGACGGCCGTCGGCACCGGCTTGCTGCTGACCCTGGCCGCGCTGATCCTGCTGGGCGTCCGGCTGTCGCTGTTCCACCTGATCGCGCTGCTGCTGATCGCCGGGCTGTGTCTGGACTACGCGGTGTTCTTCAGCCGCCCCCTGCGGGATGCCGCGGCGCGCCTGCGCAACCTGCGCTCGGTCGGCGTGTGCGCGCTGTCGACCCTGGTGGTGTTCGGGCTGCTGGCCCTCTCCAGCCTTCCGGTCCTGCAGGCCCTGGGCCTCACCGTGGTGCTGGGCGTGGTATTTTCCTTCCTCGCGGCGGCCCTGCTGGCGCCCGAGGTCAACCCAGGAAAACACTGATCCAGGCGATGCCGCCTGACACCCATCCACCCGGAATCGGCTCCGGCCACTATCCACAGAACACGCCCCATGGACCCACTGGTCATCACCGCCCACACCCTGACAAGCGCCGCCGGGACCGGGATCGCCGCCAACGCCGAGGCCCTGCGCAACGGGGTCAGCGGGCTGCGCCCCTGCGATCTGGAAAGCGTGCGCCTGGACACCCACATCGGCCGCGTGCCCGGCGTGGAGGCCATCACCCTGGAAGGCGAGCTCGCCCCGTTTCAGTGCCGCAACAACCAGCTCGCCGAACTGGGCCTGCGCCAGGATGGCTTCGCCGACGCGGTGGCGGCCGCCGTTGCGCGCTACGGCGCCGACCGGGTGGCCGTGCTGCTGGGCACCAGCACCTCGGGCATCGCCGCCACCGAGGCCGCCTACCACCGGCGCGACCCGCAGACCGGGGCCCTGCCCCCGGACTATGACTACCAGCACACCCAGAACATGTTCTCGCTGGCCGATTTCGTCGCCACCCGCTTCGGCCTGTCGGGGCCGGCCATGGTGGTCTCCACCGCCTGCTCCTCCAGCGCCAAGGTCTTCGCCGATGCCCGTCGCTATATGGCCGCGGGGCTTTGCGACGCGGCCGTGGTCGGCGGTGTCGACAGCCTGTGCGGCATGACGCTGTACGGCTTCAATGCCCTGCAACTGGTGGCCGCGCAGCCCTGCACCCCGCTGGACCGCGACCGCGCCGGGATCTCGATTGGCGAGGCCGCCGGCTTCTTCCTGCTGGAACGCCCCTCGCCGGATACCACGGGACCACGGCTGACCGGTCACGGCGAATCCAGCGATGCCCACCACATGTCCGCCCCGCACCCCGAGGGCCTGGGGGCCGCGACCGCCTTGCAACAGGCCCTGGAGCGCGGCGGACGGCGGGGCGACGAGATCGACTACGTGCTGATGCATGCCACCGCGACCCCGGCCAACGACGGCTCCGAGGCGCGCGCCCTGGTGCGCAGCCTCGGACCGCGCCCGCGCGCCGTGGGCACCAAGGGTCTGACCGGGCACACCCTGGGCGCCGCCGGCGCGGTGGGCGTGGCCCAGGCCCTGGCCAGCCTGGACGGGGGCTTTGTGCCACCCACGGCCGGCCTGAAGGTGCTGGACCCGCAACTGGATCTCGAGGCCCGCGCCGAGGCGGAACCGCGCCCGGTACAACGGGTACTGGTGAACGCCTTCGGCTTTGGGGGCAACAACTGCAGCCTGCTGCTGGAGGGCGCGCCATGAAGGCTATTGGACTCCATGCCGTGGGGCTGCTGGGCCCGGGACTGGATGACTTCGCCAGTGCCCGCCCCGTCCTGGCCGGCGCGGCGCCACTGGCGAGCCGCGAGGTCCACGTCCCTCCGCCCGGACTGCTCCCGGCCAACGAACGCCGGCGCACCACCGCCACGATCCGCCTCGCCCTGAAGGTCGCGGAAGAGGCCACCGCAGGGGCCGATCGCAGCCGGCTGCGCAGCGTCTTCGCGTCGTCCTCCGGCGACATGGACATCATCGACCGCATCTGCGATGCCCTGACCCAGCCGGAGCCGGTGGTGTCGCCGGTGCAGTTTCACAACTCGGTGCACAATGCCCCGGCCGGCAACTGGTCGATCGCGACCCGCAACCCGGCGCCGGCCACAGCGCTGTCCGGCTACAACGCCAGCCTGGCCGCGGGGCTGCTGGAGGCCGCGACACTGCAGCTGGACGAGGGCGGCGACGTGCTGCTGGCCTGCTACGACGTGCCGTCCATGGACAGCTTCATCCACGTCCGGCCCATCCATCACCCCTTTGCCGTGGCCCTGCGCCTGGGCCCGGTGGACGGTGCACCCTGGCAGCTGCAACTCGACCTCGGAGGGCCGGCCTCGGCCGACCCCTGCCACAGTGACGACCTGGAGGCGCTGCGCGGGAGCAATCCGGCCGCGCGCGCCCTGCCCCTGCTGGAACGGCTGGTCCGGGGCACGCCCGGAAATGTTACGCTTGAAGCGCCGCTGGGCCGGTCCCTGAACATCCGGATCGGGCCCTGAACCATCCGCCCGGATCAGGAAGATCCCGCGCATGTCATCCCGACCCGAGACCCTGGATCACGAGGCCATCTGCCGGCTGCTGCCGCATGCCGGCGCAATGTGTCTGCTGGATACGGTGGAGGCCTGGTCCGACACCACCATCCATTGCCGTGCCGAAAGCCACCGCGACCCGGCCAACCCGCTGCGCGGCGAGGCCGGGCTGCATGCCCTGGCGGCGCTGGAATACGGCGCCCAGGGCATGGCCGTGCACGGGGCCCTGCTGGCGGATGCCGGGCCGGCGCGCGCCGGCTATCTGGCAGCGGTGCGGGATCTGCAGCTGCAGACCCGTCGCCTCGACAACCTGGGAGCGGCACTGGAGATCCACGCCGAACGCATACTCTCGGACAGCAACAGCTCCATCTACGACCTGCGCGTAAGCGCCGACGACCAGCCAGTGCTAAGCGCCCGGGCG
>JAWLFM010000243.1:0-4064 GCA_041685565.1 Thioalkalivibrio sp. | reverse complement strand
AAGCCGGCATCGTCCAGCAGCCGCTCGAACGCGCGTACGGCGTTCATCGAGGGCCGCACGAAGGGCGAGCCCGGAAAGGGATTGAACGGAATCAGGTTGATCTTGCAGGGAACGTCCCGAAGCAGTGCGATCAACTGACGCGCATGCTCCGGCTGGTCGTTGATTCCCGCGAGCAGGACGTACTCGAAGGTCACGCGGTGATGGCGGGCACCATCGCGCGTGTAGCGCCGGCAGGCGTCAAGCAACGCGTGGATGGGGTATTTGCGGTTGATCGGCACCAGGCGGTTGCGCAGTTCGTCCGTTGGGGCATGCAGACTCACAGCCAGGGCCACATCGGTCACCGCGCCGAGACGATCCAGCGCCGGCACCAGTCCCGAGGTGCTGAGCGTGACCCTGCGCTTGCTGAGTCCGTAGCCATTGTCATCCAGCATCAGGTCGATGGCATCAACCACGGCGTCGAAATTGGCCAGCGGTTCACCCATGCCCATGAAGACGACATTGGTGACGGCCCGGGATCGGCCCTCGGGTACCGGCAGCCGATTGTTGGCGAGCCAGAGCTGGGCAATGATCTCGTGTGCGCTCAGATTGCGGTTGAATCCCTGCTGGGCCGTGGAGCAGAAGGTACAGTCCAGGGCACAGCCCACCTGGGAGGAGATGCACAGGGTGCCGCGGTCATCCTCGGGAATGAAGACGGTCTCGATGGCGTTGCCGTCGGCCAGACGCAGCACCCATTTCACCGTCCCGTCCTCGGCGCTGCGTTCCAGCGCGATCTCCGGCAGGGTGATCGTGGCGAGCTCGCCCAACCGCTCGCGCAATGCCTTGGACAGGTCCGTCATCGCGGCAAAGTCGGTCTCGCCACGCTGATGAATCCACTTCACCAGTTGCGTGGCGCGAAAACCGCGTTCGCCCCACTGTTCGAACTGCCTGGCCAATCGCTGGCGGGGCATACCCAGCAGATTCAGAGGATTGGCAAGGGACGCTGACATGGCTTCTATTCTGGACCGGAAAGCGCTGTAGTGTAATGCACGGAGCGGCAATACGCATTCGTGACCAGCGCCTGCGGTCTGCGCCAGCCCCGGTCCGAGGGACCCCCCTCGGCACCAGCGCCTCCCGCCAAACACCGACGCCTGGCCGGGCCGGCCAGGGCCGTCTTCCCGATCAGCGGGTACGCGGGCAGATGTCGTCGTCGCCGCCGAAGAAGAAGGCGATCTCGTTGCGGGCGGTGTCCGGGCCATCGGAGCCATGCACCGCGTTCTCGTCGATGCTGGTTGCAAAGTCGGCGCGGATCGTTCCTGGCGCCGCTTCCTTCGGATTGGTCGCACCCATGATCTCGCGGTGCCGGGCAATGGCGTCGTCGCCCTCGAGCACCTGGACCATCACCGGACCCGACATCATGAACTCGACCAGATCCTTGAAGAACGGGCGTTCCCTGTGCACCGCGTAAAAGCCCTCGGCCTGGTCACGCGAGAGATGCAGCATGCGCGCGGCCACGATGCGCAGCCCGCCCTTTTCGAACCGGCTGTAGATCTCCCCGATCACGTTCTTGGCAACGGCATCGGGCTTGATGATGGACAGGGTGCGTTCCTCGGCCACAGATAATCTCCTTGAGCAATGGAAAACAAGAACCCGCCAGACGGCGGGCAGGGAATGCGGAAATCGCGGGGTAGTCTAGCGACAGCCCATGGCCAGGGCAATTGCGCAAGGGGGTGCCGCGGGCAGTCTCTCAGACCTCGCCGCCACCGGCAGCCTGTGCGGGTGCGGCCGTGATCGGTATGGTACGACGCGATGGCCGACCCTCCTGCTGCCAGGCCGGCGCATTCGGGGCCTCGCCGCGCGCCTCCAGATGACGCTGGAGGACGTCGGCCAGGGACCGGGCGCGCAGGAAGTCCTGCATCTGCCGGCTCAACTCGACCCAGAGGTCATGGGTAAGGCAGCGGGAATCCTGGTTGCAGTTGACGAGCCCGCCACAGCGGGTCACGTCCACGGGTTCGTCAACGGCCAGAATCACATCCGCCACGGTGATCTCCGCCGCGTCGCGGTTCAGGCGGTAGCCTCCGCCCGGCCCGCGGCTGCTACGCACCAGCCCGTGCCGGCGCAGCGGCGCGAACAGTTGCTCCAGGTAGGACAGTGAGAGGCGTTGCCGCTCAGCGACCTCGGCAAGCGACACGGGACCACGCGTGGAATGCATGGCCACATCGAGTATGGCGGTGACGGCGTAACGCCCCCGGGTGGTCAGTTTCATGGTGGCCCTGGCGGACTGGTCAAGCTCCTCAGGCTATCCGTATTCGGCCAATCAGATCAAGTATTTCCGGACGTCTTGCGGGGAGGAATCCCGCAGTCCTCGGGCTCCAGCCCCTCCAGGTCGGATTGCGAGATCGGGTGCATTTCCTCGGCCATGCCGATATCGATGCCGGCCCCCTTCAGGGCCTCGCAGGCACGCTCCATGCGCTCATCGAGCTCATGCAGGTGATCGACGATGCGGTGGATGGCATCGGCCACCGGGTCGGGCATGTCCCGGGTCAGGCCATAGGCATCGAAGCCCATGCGGTCCGCCATCGCCTTGAAGCGCGGATCGGGTTCCCGGCGCGGCGCCAATACCCGTGCGGGAATGCCCACGGCCGTGGCATCGGCCGGCACGTCGCGCAGCACGACGGCATTGGACCCGATCCGGGCGCGGGCACCGATATGCACCGGCCCCAGCAGCTTTGCCCCGGCGCCGATCACCACGCCCTCCTCCAGTGTCGGATGACGCTTGCCCTTGTCCCAGCTGGTTCCGCCCAGGGTCACCTGATGGTAGATCGTGCAGTCATCGCCGATCTCTGCGGTCTCGCCGATCACCACCCCCATCCCGTGGTCGATGAAGAAACGGCGCCCGATGCGCGCGCCAGGATGGATCTCGATGCCCGTCAGCAACCGACTCACGTTGGCCACGACGCGGGCCAGCCAGCGCAAGCGGATACCCCAGAGCCCATGCGCGGCGCGATGAAACCAGACCGCGTGCAGTCCCGGATAGGCCGTCAAGACCTCGAAGCCGTTGCGCGCCGCGGGGTCGCGGTCGAACACGCATCGGATATCTTCCCGGAGCCGCTGCAACATGATATCCCGTCGCCTGATGATGGCAGGCGCCTAAGATATCACGGCCGATTGGACGGACGACCCCCACCCCGCTCGGTGTGCGTAAGGATGCCGCGCAGGATCCTGACCTCGCTCGCGCTGAGCCCTGCGCGCAGATACAGGTGGCGCAGCCGGCGCATCAGATGCCGCGGTTTCTCGGGATCGAGGAATTCGATGCGCACCAGGGCACGGAGGTAGTGCTCGAACAACCCTTCCAGCTCGTGCTGGGTCGCGGGCGGATCCGGGTCGTACTCCGGGGGCCGCTCGACGTGCTCCAGGGCGGCCGCCCGGCAGACATAGGCCATGACCTGCACCGCCGCAGCCAGATTGAGGGAACTGAAGGCCGGATCGGTCGGGATCTGCACCAGGGCATTGCAGAGGTCCAGTTCGTCGTTGGTCAACCCGCTGCTTTCCCGGCCAAAGACGATCGCCACGGGTCCCTGCCCCGCCCGACGGAAGAGGTCGCGGGCAACCGGCTCGGGCGCCAGGGGCGGCACCGAATGACCGCGCCTGCGCGCACTGGTGCCAGTTACCCAGATACAGTCCCGGATGGCCTCGTCCAGGCCCGGCACGATCCGTGCGCTGGACAGGATGTCATCGGCACCTGCCGCAAGCGCGGTCGCCTCCGCCGAGGGGAAGCGCTGCGGATCCACCAGCACCAGATCGGTCAGACCCATGGTCTTCATCGCGCGCGCGGCTGAACCGATATTGCCCGGATGGGTGGTGCCCACCAGGACGATGCGGATACGACGCAAACCTTCGTCCATGCCCTTCTCCCTTGCAGCGCCAAGCGCCTCATCTTGATCGAACGAACCCTGCCGTCGGAATAAATATCGCGCCCTGGCCTAAACCGAACGGACACTGCCATCGGAGCAGGACTCGCACAACCTCCGGGGGCCCCAGCGCTGGAAGGAATTTCTCGACGAACCCTCGACAACTATGAGAGATTG
>JAWLFM010000242.1:0-4088 GCA_041685565.1 Thioalkalivibrio sp. | reverse complement strand
AGGACCCGGTGTTCCGCAAGAAGCGGAAGAGGCAGCTGGCGGCGTTTCACCGGGCGAGCGAACACTTGCTGGTGTTGCTCAGGCGCGTGGTCACGCGGGAAATCCACGGCGAATCGGAAACGCAGGAAATCGGATATCTGGTTACGCAAGCCGCGCTGGCCGATGGCGGTAGCGACGATCCCGCGCGGGCACAGCCAACGGGGTTCAGTGCATCCAGGGCGGGTTGAGGGTGGCGAGGCGAGAACGGGCCATTCTGGATCGGGTTGGCGACAGGAGCGAAGCGCATGGGTGAGTCCTCCAGTATCCGGGTTCTGGTGGTCGATGATTCGGCGCTGGTGCGCAGGATGCTCAGCGAGATCCTGGATGCGGTGGAGGGGATCGAGGTGGTGGGCACGGCCCAGGATCCCTTTGTGGCCCGGGACAGGATCAAGGCGCTGAATCCCGATGTGCTGACGCTGGATGTGGAGATGCCGCGCATGGACGGGCTGACGTTTCTGCGCAATCTGATGCGGCTGCGGCCGATGCCGGTGGTGATGGTGTCCTCGCTGACGGGGCGGGGCGCGGAGGTGACGCTGCAGGCGCTGGAGCTGGGGGCAGTGGACTTTGTCACCAAGCCGGCCCTGGATCTGGCGAACAGTCTGGGTAGCTACCGGGATGAGTTGGCGGGCAAGATTCGCGCGGCCGCGCAGGCGCGGGTGCGGGCCCGGGCGCCGGCGCCGCCGCGGTATTCGGTAGACGCGGTGCTGCCGCAGCGGGCGGCGCGCCGGTTCCAGACCACGGACCGGCTGCTGGCGATCGGCGCCTCCACCGGGGGTACCGAGGCGGTCAAGGATGTGTTGCTGGGGCTGCCGCCGGACAGCCCGGCGGTGGTGATTGCGCAGCACATTCCGGCGGGCTTCAGCGGGGCCTGGGCGGAGCGGATGAACCGGGTGGCGCGGCTGGTGGTGAAGGAGGCGGCGGAGGGTGACCGGCTGATGCCGGGGCATGCCTATGTGGCGCCGGGGGATCGGCATCTGCTGGTGGTGCGGGACGGTGCGCGGTACGTGTGTCGTCTGAGCGCGGGCGAGGCGGTCAATCGCCACCGGCCGAGTGTGGATGTGCTGTTTCGTTCGGTGGCGCAGGCGGCGGGGACGAACGCCTGTGCGGCGCTGCTGACGGGCATGGGCGTGGACGGCGCCCGCGGGCTGAAGGAGTTGCACGATCTTGGCGTGTACACGATTGCCCAGGACGAGGCCACCAGCGTGGTCTGGGGCATGCCCGGCGAGGCCGTGAAGCGGGGTGCCGCGACCGCGGTGCTGGCCCTTCAGGACATCGCGGCCGCATTGTTGTCTGGCCTCGAGGGCGCAGCGCCGCTCCGCGCGACATCAGGGCATCCATGAATGTGAGGCCTGCCGGGACATCCTCATGCCGTGGCAGCGTCGGGCCCGCTCGGTCCATTCTCGCCGTTGGCATTCCAATTGCATGATTACCGTTGCCAGGTCGAATTCGTCAGAAGACCGGCAGGCGATTCAAGGGGCGGCCTGAACGGCCGGCCTCGGCAACGGGAGTGATGCACGATGAAATGGTCCAGAGTCTGGTTCGTCTTCCTGCTGTCAACGGCCGCATTTCCCGCGCAGAACTCTTCCGCGAGCACGGATTCCGAGCCGCATGAGAACATCCGCACGGTGGCGGCGGACTTCATTGCAACCCAGGCGCGTCAAACGCATGACGCTCGGTTCGAGATTCACGTCACGCCGGGGCAGCTTGATTCCCGGCTGCGACTGCGAGCCTGTGAAGCCGGCCTGGAGGCCTTTGCGGCGCCCGGTTCGCGCATGGCGGGAAACACGACCGTTGGCGTGCGCTGTCTCGGCCCGGTGACCTGGACACTCTATGTTCCCGTCCATGTCGAGGTGCGTGGCGAGGTGGTGGTGCTTGCGCATGCGCAGCCCAGGGGCACGGTCCTCGCTGCTTCCCAGTTGCGGCTGGAGCCCCACGATGTGGGCGCCCTTTCGGCGGGCTACCTGGTCGACCTGGAGGAGGCCCGGGACATGGTGCTGCGACGCGCTCTCCAGGGGGGCACCGTGCTCACGCCGCAGATGGTGGAACCGCCGCGGCTGGTACAGCGGGGGCAACGGGTCCAGCTCCTGGCGGAGAATGAATCTGTGGCGGTGCGGGTGGAGGGCGAGGCATTGGCCGATGGTGCGCGCGGAGACCAGGTGCGGGTTCGGAACCTGTCCTCCCAGCGAATCGTGGAGGGAGTCGTGCTATCTCACGGAGTGGTGGGTGTTACCATGTAGACGCGGCAACCGGATGGTCCACGTCCGGAAGCGGGTGGCGCGGGTGTACCGGCGCCGCTCCATGCGGCTAAAGTATGGTGCACCGCGGCCGATACATAGGACAGCAAAGGGCGGTACCGAGGCTCGAGGATTTCAGAAATGTCCATGGAACTCAAGAATCTGACTCAGACACAGGCCCGCGCAGCCAATGAGGGCCGCAGTGTCGCGGAAAACCGCCCGGCGCCTGGATCCGACGGCGGTGCCAGTCGTCGTGACACGGCGGGTGGCGACCAGGTGACCCTGACCGATACCGCGCGCCGCCTGAGTGACCTGACCCAGACCGTCAGCGATCAGCCGGCCGTCGATCGTGGCCGGGTGGATGAGATCCGCCGGGCCATCCAGGAGGGGCGTTACGAAGTCAACGCCGAACGCGTCGCCGACCGTTTGCTCCAGACCGAAGCCCTGCTGTGATCCCATGACGGCCAGCCACCTGTTTCCGATGGAACGTCTTGATGCCCTGCTGGCGGAGGCGGTTCGTGAGGCCTGTCTCCTCGAGTCGGCGTTGGAACGCGAAATGGCCGCCCTGTCCAACCGGGATGTCGATGCCCTGAATGAGGCCGTGGCGCGGAAGCACCAGGCGGCGCAGTCGCTGGAACGGCTGACCCAGGCGCAGACCGGGTTGCTCCAGGCCGGAGGCTTCGACTCGGATGGCTCCGGGATGGAGGCCTGCCTGAGGGACTGGGATCATGAAGGCGTGGCGCAGCCAAGATGGCATCGGCTGCAGGAGGTGATGGGCCGTTGCCGTCACCTCAATCAGGTCAATGGTGGCGTGGTGCATGCCCATCAGCAGCAGGTTCAGCAGGCGATTCAGATCCTGCGCGGCGGAGAGTCCCGGACCGAACTCTACGACCCCCGCGGCCGGACCGTCTCCGATGGTCCCAGCCGGCACATCTCCAAGGCCTGACCCGATCATCAGCAGGGTTGAAGGCCTCATCGTTTCCGCGTGTCTTTTTGCCAGTGGGGGGGTACCATCCGCCCGCTCGCGGGGCTGGTGTAATCCGGCGCAAACGCCTATAAAGACAAGCCAATGAGGACATCGGATCCCAGCCTGGAAGCGACAGCGGATGACCGCATCCGCAGCGAGACCGTCAGCGAGCCGCGGCGGCTGGTGGCCCTGCTCAAGGGGCTGAAGGCGAACCGAACCCTGCTCAGTGCCCGTGTCGACGATCACGCGGCCTGGTACAACACGGCGTTGCTCAAACTGGATGCGGACACCGGCGACATCTATCTGGACGAACTCTCGCCCCGGGAAGGTCATGATCGACTGCAGGCGGGAAGTGCCCTGCATCTGACGGGTGTGCTGAACGGTGTGCCCACGGATTTCTCCACCCGGATCCTCGGCGTGGGAGAACAGCGGGGGATCGCGTTCTACCGTGCGACCCTGCCGGGGAGCATGAACTATCAGCAGCGCAGGGCCACCTTCCGCGCCTATGTGGGTCGAGGCATGAGGTTGACGGTCCGTCTGGTGAGCGAGGAGGCCCGCGTGGTTTCCGGTCGACTACTGGATCTCTCCCTCGGTGGCTTCGGCGCCGTATTGCCCGAGGACGCTGCCCTGTATCCGCTGGATGTAGTGACCGTGGAGGCCCTGGAGCTGCCGGAACAGGAGCCGATCTCCTGTATCGCCGAGGTCCGTTACCTGCACGAGGAATATTCGGAACCCGTGCTGCGGGCGGGTTTTCGCTTCATGGACCTGCATCCCCAGGCCGAGCGCACCCTGCTCCGCGCCATCCTTCTGCTGGAGCGGGAGCAGATTCGCAGGCAGGTACGATAATG
>JAWLFM010000241.1:0-4095 GCA_041685565.1 Thioalkalivibrio sp. | reverse complement strand
GCACCTGATCCTCGGTGCCGCCGACACCGGCCAGCTGTTGATGATCGGTGTCTTCCTGGTCAGCACCCTGCTCAATATCGCCTACCTGATCCCGCCGGTGGTGCGGGCCTTCCTGCGGCCGCCGAAGGATGGCTATAGCGGCGGTATCCGGGAGGCCCCGCTACTCTGCGTGGCGCCACTGACCTTCACCGCGCTGGGTGCCTTCGCGCTGTTCTTCCTGGCAGGTCCCCTGCGCCAGCTGTTGAGCGGGATGTTCCCCACATGATCCGCCGCCCGCTCCCGTCGTCACTGCGAGGAGCCGCAGCCGATGTGGCTGTTGTCCACGTGCCGGCCGGATCGCCGCGGGCCTGCGGCCCTCGCGATGACGGTCGGGAAATGAGGTGATTCACATGGATAGATTCCTCGGTAGATTCCTCGAAACACTGGTCAGGAACGGCCGGATGCTGAGCTGGGTGATGCTCGCCTTGATGGCGGCACTGGTGATCGCGGATGTGCTGATCCCGACCGGTTACGGGCGATTCCCCTGGGATACGATCGGTGGCTTCGGCGCCTTCTACGGGTTCGTGTCCTGCGTCCTGATCATCGTGGTGTCCAAGCTGCTCGGGTACGCGCTGCTGTACCGCCCCGAAGACTATTACGACGACGCGCTGCCGCGCGACGAGTCTGCCAACGAGCCCGGGCAAACGCCGGAGGGGCGCAATGACTGAGCCGGGCGCACTCGTCTCCGGGGGCTGGCTGCACCCCTCGCTGCTGCTGATCCTCGGCGCGCTGCTGATCCCGCTGCTGCGTGACCGGATGCAGCAGGGCTACAGGATCCTGCTGTCGCTCGCGTTCCTGTGGGCGGTCTGGCAGACCGTGCCCGGCATCCACGCGGCCTTCGGCTTCCTGGGACTCGATCTGGTACCCGGGCGGGCGGACAAGCTCAGCCTGGTGTTCGCCTATGTCTTCGCGCTGATCACGGTGATCGGCACGATCTATTCGCTGCACGTGAAGGACAACATCCAGCACGTGACCGCCTACATCTACGCCGCGGCCGCCGTGGGCGTGGTCTTTGCCGGCGATCTGGTCACGCTGTACGTGTTCTGGGAACTGATGATGCTCGCCTCCGTCTGGCTGATCTGGCGGCGGCGCACCCCGGAATCCTATGCGGCCGGGTTCCGTTACCTGCTGGTGCACGCGGTCAGCGGCGTGCTGCTGCTGGCCGGTATCGTGCTGTACTACACGCAGACCGGCAGCATCGCCTTCAACCAGATCGACATCACCGGCCCGGCCTTCTACCTGATCCTGGTCGGGTTCATGATCAACGCGGCGGTGCCGCCGCTGCACGCCTGGCTCACCGACGCCTACCCCGAGGCGACCATCACGGGGGCGATCTTTCTCAGCGCCTTCACCACCAAGACCGCGGTGTACGTGCTGCTTCGCGGCTTTCCGGGCACCGAGCTGCTGGTCTGGCTGGGCGCGATCATGGCCCTGTGGGGCGTGGTCTACGCGGTGCTGGCGAACGACATCCGGCGCCTGCTCGCCTACCACATCATCAGCCAGGTCGGGTACATGGTGGCCGGGGTCGGCATGGGCACCGCCATCGCACTGAACGGCACCGCGTCCCATGCCTTCACCCATATCCTGTACAAGGCCGTGCTGTTCATGGGCGCGGGGGCGGTCATCCACATGACCGGCAAGTCCAAGCTGACGGAGCTGGGCGGCATCTACCGCTACATGCCCATGACCTTCCTGCTGTACATGATCGGCGCCTTCTCGATCTCGGCCTTTCCGCTGTTCAGTGGCTTCGTCAGCAAGACGATGGTGGTCGAGGCCGCGGCGGTGGACTATCGTGCCTGGATCTGGCTGATGCTGACCATGGCCTCGGCCGGGACCTTCCTGCACACGGGCCTGAAGCTGCCCTACTTTACGTTCATGGGCAAGGATTCCGGCCTGCGGCCGAAGGAGGCGCCCTGGAACATGCTGCTGGCGATGGGCATCGCGGCCTTCTTCTGCGTCTTCATCGGGGTGTACCCGACCTGGCTGTACAACTTCCTGCCCTCGCCCGTGGACTACAACGCCTACACGGTCGGGCACGTTCTCTGGGAGCTGCAGCTGCTGCTGTTCACGGGCCTGGGCTTCTTCCTTCTGCTCAAGTACGTGGGCGGCGACGCCAAGATCAGCCTGGATACCGACTGGATTTATCGGCGGGCACTGCCGCGCATCGTCGGGTGGGTCCGCCGCGTGGGCGGGGCCGCCTGGACGGGTGTTGTGCGGACGCTGCAGCGCTCGCTCGAGGGCGCGGTCGTGACGCTCATGCGCCACCACGGGCCACAGGGCATTCTTGCGCGCACCTGGCCCACCGGCAGCATGGTGCTGTGGGTCGCGGTGATCCTCGCGGGGTCCCTGCTCCTGTATTACCTGTGACCCGCCTGGTGGTTCGGGCTCAGGCGCGCCCCTGACCGTCCGGGGGCGTATCCGTGTCGGGGGGTGAGGTCAGGGTATGGGTCGCCTCATCGTAGCGCCCCTTCAGTTCGTCCACGGTCGTCTTCTCCCACAGCGAGAGGCCCATGAAGTATCCGGCGCGGCCGATCACATGCGCCGCCACCGGCGCCGTCAGGATCAGAAAGGCGATGATGGCCACGGCCTTCGCCAGCACCGGGCCGCTGGCGAAATGCAGCGCCACGCCGATCATGATGAGTCCGGCTCCCAGCACCCCGGCCTTGGTCGTCGCGTGCATGCGGGTCAGCAGGTCCGGCATCCGCAGCACGCCGAGCGCGGCCACGAGCATGAACCCCGACCCGACCACGATCGTGAATCCGGTCAGCCACTCAATGATCACTTCGCTGCCCTCCCTTCTCCAGGTAGCGCGCAAACGCGACCGCGGCCAGGAACGCGGTCAGCGCCAGCACCATGGCCACGTCGAGGAACGGCGCACGGCCGCTGTAGATCACGGATACGCCAATGAACCCCACCGTCAGCGAAGCCAGCAGCTCGAGCGCAACCACACGATCGGCCAGCGAGGGACCCCGGACCAGGCGGATGAACCCCAGGACCAGCGCCAGGCTGAGGAGGAGATAGGACACGATGATCGCGTAATGCAGCATGACGGATACCTTAGCGCAAAACCTCGAGGACCCGGGCCTCCAGGGCCTTGATGCTGCGGATCACCGCGTCCCGGTCGACCAGATACATCACGTGGAGATACAGCACCTTCCGGTCCGACGAGACGTCGAGGCTCAGCGTGCCCGGCGTCAGGGAGATGAGGTTGGCCACGATGGTGATCTCGCCGTCGGTCTTCGCGTCCAGCGGCATCGCGATCACGCCCGGGCACATGTGGTGGGTCGGCGTGAGCACGTCGTAGGCCACCTTCAGGTTGGACAGCAGCAATTCCCAGAAGAAGAAGCCGATGAACCCGATGAACTTGGGAACCTTTCCCACGTACTTGGCAAATTCGGGCGTATCGCGCAGGGCCAGCCCGAGAATCAGGTAACCCAGGACAAAGCCCAGCAGCAGGTTCGGCGCGGTGAAGGAGCCGGTCAGCGCCACCCAGATCAGCATCAGGGCGATGTTCCAGATCAGGGCAATCATCGACGGCCCTCCTGCAGGGCTTCGACGTACCCCGCCCCCAGCACGGCCTCGATGTAGCCGGAGGTATCCAGCAGCTGCTCGGCCGATCTCTCCGCCATCTCGAAGATCGGCTGACCGTAAAGGCCGATCATCACCGTCATCAACGCCAGTCCGATGATCGGAAGCCACATCCAGATCAGGGGACCCGATGCGGGTTGCGCGTGTGCCACGCCCTCGGGCTGTGCCTTCCAGAACACCTCGTTCCAGATCTTCACCATGGAATACAGCGTCAGCAGACCGACGACGAGCGCCACCGCGACCGCCAGCCAGGCCTCGGCCTCGATGCCGGCGCGGATGATGATGAACTTGGCGAAGAAACCCGAAAGTGGCGGCAGGCCCGCAAGCGACAGCGCGGGCACCATGAAAAACACCGCAAGCATGGGATTTGATCGATAGAGCCCACCCAGCTGCTTCAGCTCATGCGACCCCTTCAATTGATATGTCAAACCACTGATCAGGAACAGATTCGCCTTCACGATAATGTGA
>JAWLFM010000240.1:0-4098 GCA_041685565.1 Thioalkalivibrio sp. | reverse complement strand
GGCTGAACGCATCGCGGGACTCCGGGGGGGCGGGATGCTACCGCCTTCAGCCCTGAAGATCGTGCGCCACTAAGAAAGGGGCCAGATTTATTTGCTCTCACAAGGCAAACGAGACCAAGTCACTGACAATTCGACACATATGTTCCAAGTGTGTCGCGATTTTTGGCCTTGTAGGCCCGTTCTTGGCCCCGGAACCGCCCTACCAAGGCGCGTTGGCCCTCGCTATGTTTGGCGTGGTCCGACCAGGCGGCCAGCCCGGGACAGTTATTCGGGGTCGTTCAACAGCCAGGTGGCCAAGCGTTGCCGGAGCTCGCGCAAACGAGAGTCTGAGATTCCCCCCAATTGGCCCAGCAGCAGCGAGCCTTCCAGAACGGCCAGCCGGGAAAGCCGAAACGCGCTGGCCACCTTGAGCCCGGATGCTGCAAACTCTGCATCACCCGGTCTCAGCACCCAATCAAGCCCCGGACGCGCCCGATGCCGCTGCGACGAAACCATGCACACCAGCCAGTCGTCCTGGCCGTCATCCATCTGCCGTAACAGCAGCACCGGTCGCTTCTTGCTGTGCTGCAGATTGCTGTAGGGAAAAGGCATCAGGGCGATATGGCCGCCTCGCTTCACTGCCAGCGTTCCTGGAGATCCGTTTCCGAGTAAAGATCCGGCTCGTCGTCGAATCCCCTCATGGCCTGATCGATACTCATGGCCTGGAAGGTCTCGTCCGACCAGTCAGCATGGCCGATCTCTGCGGACAGCCCGGAACGCTGCTCGAGAAACCTCACGAAATCCATCACCTCCTGCTGACGAAATGCCGGCAACCGGCGGATTCTGGAAAGCAGTTCTTCCATCCGCATGGTACCTCACCCCACCGCGTGGAACTGTCGATTAATGACCGTCAGGATAGCACAGCGACATACTGGGGCCCCCACGTTTCGATCCAGGACATCTCGACATACTGGGACAGCCACCTTGTGCGGCCTCGGGACAGCCACCTCACATCTCCGGGACAGCCACCTTGTGCGGCCTCATCTCGCACGATCGTCGGTGGGCATCGGCCACCATCCCGGCGCGATCCGCGAATACGAGGACCTGATGCAGGCGCTGCCGGAAAACGTGGTGGTACTGAACAACCTCGCGTTCCTGTACCAGACCGAGGGCGATGATCGAGCCACTCCGGGACAGCCACTTCGCGTCGTGTCGTCGGCCGGTGCCGCGGCGCTGGACATGGCGGCCGCTGCTTGCGAAACAAAGCCATGCCTCTATGATATACCCATAGACTCTTCCCAGGAGCCATAGGAATGGAAGTCGTCAACGTGAGTGGCCTGAAGAACAACCCCAGCGACGCCTTGCGCAAGGCGCGCAAGGACATGGTGGTGGTGATGAACCGAGACCGTCCCGACGCCGTGCTGGTGGGTCTGGAGCAAACGGGCCTGCTGCAGGGAAAAGGCGTTCGGCCCGCGCTGGCCACCGTCTTGTTCCGTGAGGGGCACCTGTCTCTGGTGCGGGCAGCGCATCTGGCACAGATGCCCGTCGCGACCTTTGCCGCGCACCTGTCTCGAATCGGCGTGCCAGTGGTGCGCCTGAATGAAGACGAAGCCCGGCAGGACATGGACACGCTGGAGGAATGGCTGGCCTCGTCCTGAGCGACGCGAGCCCGTTGATCGCCCTGTCGCGGGTGAACGGGTTGGCCTTGCTCCCGAGCTTGTTCGGCACCGTGTCCATGCCGCCCGAGGTGCACAGCGAGGTGCTCCCCGGCCAGGACCTGCGGGGCGAAGACGCGATCATGCAGGCTCTGAGTGCGGGCTGGCTGGCTGTCACAGAACCGCCTCCCGGAACCCCCGCCCTCCCGGAACTGGACGAAGGCGAATCTGCCTGCATCCGGATCGCGTTGGCGCATGATGGCCCCACGCTGCTGCTGATGGACGAACGTGCAGGCCGGGCGATCGCTCAGGAGCACGGTCTCCGGGTTGCGGGCACAGCCGCCATCATCGGACTTGCCAAACAGCGGGGCCTGATCCCGTCGGCGCGAGAGCTCTTAGCCCTGTTGCACGCCGCAGAGTTCCGCATCGCCCCCGACGTGATCCGCACCGTGCTGCAGCGCGTGGGTGAGTAATGGCCCTTCGGGGTCGGACCAAGGCAAGCGCCTGAATCGGCTGCAGAAGCAGCGCAGTTCGAGGGGCGAAATCGGCTTTGGACAGGCCATTCGGGGCCCGGAAATGGGGTTTCAGGGATTGGGGAAAAACTCGGGGACATCCACTGTGCTTGCGTGGTTGCTGGAACGCCTAACCGGTGGAAAGTGGCTGTCCCAGACCTGTCCCAGCGGCCTGATTCGGGATTGCGAATGCGGTAGTGGAGGTACTTCTTGCCCGAGTGCTAGCATGTCAGGAACACGCAACCGGCAGGAACCGAAGCCCGTGCGCTTGACCCGGCAGCAAGTCGAAAGCATTCGCAGGTCGGCCCAGACGGCGTTCGGCGCCGGCACCCTGGTCAAGCTCTTCGGGTCGCGCGTCGACGACAGCAAGCTGGGCGGGGACATCGACCTGCTGGTCCGACCGACGCATCAGGACCACCTGTTGCGGCGGAAGCTACAATTTCTCGCGCTGCTCGAGGGCGCTCTGGGTGAGCGCAAGATCGACGTGGTGATCGAGCAACCGCATGACGCGCGTCCCATCGTTCGGGTCGCCCGGGAAACCGGGGTCAGCCTGTGACCCTCGAGACTGAGAAGGCGGCGCTGCAACATGCGCTGGATCTGTGCCGCGCCCACGAGGCCGCACTCGGGGATGCCTTGGCCGACATTGACCGGCGCAGTTGGGTCGCCGCGGAACTGGACCATCTGTCCAAGGCGGATCGCCGCTTGCTCGACCAGTTCGCCTATCGCTACACCCGCCTCCAGGACGATATGGGCCAACGGTTGATACCAGCTGCGCTTCGAGCGCTCGGGGAAGACATTGGCCCCATGCCCATGTTGGACCGCCTCAACCGCCTCGAACAACTGCGCTGGCTTCCGTCCGCAGAGGAATGGACCGAGTTGCGCCGCATCCGCAACGAATTTACGCACGAGTACCCCGAATCCCCCGAGGAGCGCCGCGAACGCCTTGAAATCGCGACGCACGCAGCCCGCCGGCTGGTCGAGATCGTCGGCATCATGGAACGGAGAGCGGGAGAACACGGGTTGGCGTGAACGGCCGACACGGGTCGGACCAAGCCAAGGGTCGGGGCAAAAGGGGACAGCTCTATTTTCCCAGCCACTCCGGGACAGCCACTTCGCGTCGCGAAGCCACTTCGGGACAGCCACTTCGCGTCGTGCTGGCCGAGCTCCGCAACGCTCCGGGACATCCACTTTCCTTGAGGACATCCACTTTCCTTGAACGTCCGGCGCCGCCGCGTTAGCCTTTCCCCACACCCGATTCCACGGAAGGAGTCCCCGCATGACGCAACCCCGCTCCGCCCTCGTCTCCCTCGACGCCACCTTCTGGTACCACGTCGTCTCGCGCTGCGTCCGGCGCGCGTATCTCTGCGGCATGGATCAGCAACTGAACGATCCAGGACATCCACTTTCCTTGAACGTCCGGCGCCGCCGCGTTAGCCTTTCCCCACACCCGATTCCACGGAAGGAGTCCCCGCATGACGCAACCCCGCTCCGCCCTCGTCTCCCTCGACGCCACCCCCTGGTACCACGTCGTCTCGCGCTGCGTCCGGCGCGCGTATCTCTGCGGCGTGGATCAGCACACCGGCCGCAACTTCGAACACCGGCGCGGCTGGATCGTTGAGCGCCTGCAGCAACTCGCGGCCGTGTTCGCGATCGATGTCGCCGCCTATGCGGTGATGAGCAATCATGTTCATGTCGTCGTTCGCGTGGACGCCGAACGCGCTTTGGCCTGGGACCGGGACGAGGTGCTGCGCCGATGGACGCAGCTGTTCACCGGGCCGGAACTGGTCCAGCGCTATCGGGCGCACCCGGAAGGGCTGTGCGCCGCAGAACTCGCCCGGGTGGACCTCTGGGTCGCCACGTACCGGGAACGCCTGATGGATCTTTCCTGGTTTATGCGCGTGCTGAACGAGCCCATCGCCCGGCAGGCGAATGCCGAGGACGGAGTGACCGGC
>JAWLFM010000239.1:0-4098 GCA_041685565.1 Thioalkalivibrio sp. | reverse complement strand
ATCCATGATGAACGGTTCCAGCGTGCTGGCCGGGGATGTGTTCAACACGGTCGTGATGGCCTCGACCGGACTGCCGGCGGGCACCTGTCCGGTTGCAGTAGTGACCTGGCCGGCGACCGGTACCTGATACCCGAACTGGCCCCAGTGGCCCGAAGGGGCGCCGGTCCCGGGCGAATCAGCCCCCGGCGGGGCGTTGGTGGGGGCGGTTTGTCCCGGGCTGGTGTCGCCGCGCGCTGCGGGCCTGTTGTGTGTTGCCTGGCGCACTTCGGGAACCGTGAAGCCAGCCTCGCGGAAGCCCTGGAGCAGCGCCTGCATTTCGGGCTGCATTTCGCGGAGCATGTCACGGTCGAACCAGTGCAGGAGCAGCAGGCATTCGTCGGCGGGCAGCGGGACGGCCTCGACCGCCTCGAGGAACGCCTCGCCCAGTGCATGGGGGTGCCAGGGCGCGGCTTCGGGCGGCGTGGCCAGGTCGTAGTCACGGGTGACGGTCTCGAGCGCGTCGAACTCCTCGGACAGACTGGAGCGCGCGCTGCTGACGAGTTTGCGCAGGGCGACTTCGCGCTCGGTGTCGGCGTCATCCATCAGGGACAGTTCCAGGCCGGTACCGGCAAGGTCGCCAGTGCCCTCGGTTTCGTCCCCGGAGATTAAGGCTGCATACAGGTGCTCGCGGAAGTGCTGCCGGATCGTTGCACTCCCCAGCCGAACCTGTCGCGACAGGGCGAAGTTCTGCGCCGCCCGCTGCGAATCGATGGCCCGTTCGGACGCCTCCATCAGGCGGTCGTCCAGGTCGTTCAGGAAGGCATCGTGCCGCTCCTGGACCGCCTTGAAAAAAGGGGCCCAGATACGGTGGAGGGTGCGGGCCGGGATCCGTTGGGGGTGTGCCATGTCGATTCAGCAGCTGAGGTCAGGGTTGCCAATCTAGCACCCTGGCCACCAAAGGTGTCAGCCCTTCACGGCCTTTCCCGGGCCTGACGGGGAACCGCGTGGCCGGCCCCGGGTCAACGAGGTTGACGCTGGTTCACTTGCAGGTTGGGGTTGATCGCTTTTTCGGTTGCAGGACCCGGGGCGTCGGGCGACGTCGCAGTCGATCCGGTCAATGGGTCCGGGGGTGACTGTGAGGTGGCGCGGCGCAAGCGGGGCCAGGCAACAGGTACCCCGCCGCAAGCGCAACGTGTGCATGGGACGGCGTCTCCCTGACCATTGCAACAGAGGCAGACAGATGCAGCGGATGATCGAGTGGGCGGAGCAGGGACGGTTGCCGGATGCGCTCGTGCGGGCCGGGATTCGGCGGCTGCTGGCGGAGCGGTTGCGCGAGAGCGGTGCCCCGGCCGAGGAGGCGATGGAGCGGCGCTATGCGTTGATCGAGGCGATGCGGTCCGCGCCCGTGGCGCTGTCCACCGACGTCGCGAACGAACAGCACTACGAGGTGCCGACCGGGTATTTCGAGCGCTGCCTCGGTCCGTGGCTGAAGTACTCCTGTGCCTGGTGGCCGGAGGGCGTGGACGATCTGCGCGGTGCCGAGGCCGCCATGCTGGATTTGACCTGTCGGCGCGCGGGGCTCGAGAACGGGCAGCAGGTGCTGGAGCTGGGCTGCGGCTGGGGTTCGCTGTCGCTGTGGATGGCGGAGCAGTATCCGCGGTCGCGCATCGTGTCAGTATCCAATTCCGCGACCCAGCGGGCGTCAATCGAGGCTCGCCGGGACGCGCGCGGCCTGGAGAACCTCACGATCGTCACCGCGGACATGAACACCTTTGCCCCGGACCAGAGCGGATTCGACCGGGTGGTCTCGGTAGAGATGTTCGAGCACATGCGTAACTGGCCCGAGCTGTTGCGGCGCGTGGCGACCTGGCTGCGTCCGGGCGGGCAGTTCTTCATGCATGTCTTCGCCCATCGCGAGTTCGCCTACTTCTTCGAAAGCGACGGCGACCACGACTGGATGGGGCAGTACTTCTTCCGCGACGGGCTGATGCCGGCGGATGACCTGGCGCGGCACTTCCAGGAGGATCTGCGGGTGGTGCGCCAGTGGCGGGTCAATGGCCGGCACTACGCACGCACCCTGAACGCCTGGCTGGCGCGCCAGGACGCCGCGCGGGACGAGCTGATGCCATTGTTCGAACAGACCTACGGCGCGCAGGATGCTGCGCTGTGGTTCCAGCGCTGGCGCATGTTCTACATGGCCTGCGCCGAGCTGTTCGACTATCGCGGCGGCAACGAGTGGTTCGTGTCGCACATCCTCTTCCGGCGTCCGGAGGCCTAGCGCGTGGCCGGCGGGGAACTGTTTCTGGCCGGACTGGGCGCGGTCCTGGTCCTGATGACAGGGGTCTGGGGGGGGAGTGTCGTCCGCCGCGATGCGAGCCTGGTGGATCGCTACTGGGGACTCGGGTTCGTGCTGGTCACGCTGGTCTGGTGGGGGCTGTCCGGCTGGCCACCGCAGGCGCTCTGGATCGTGATCCCGGTCCTGCTGTGGGGGCTGCGCCTGTCGATCTTCATCACCTGGCGCAACTGGGGCCACGGCGAGGACGGACGCTATACCGACATGCGCGCCGGGCGCAGTGCCGGCGCCTTCGCCGCACGCAGTCTGGTGACGGTCTTCTGGCTACAGGGAGTGCTGGTGGCGGTGATCGGCCTGCCCATGCTGGCCGTGATACAGGCCAAGGGCCTGTGGTGGCCGCTGGCCGCCGCCGGGATTGTGGCCTGGGCGGCTGGTTTGTTCCTCGAGGCCGTGGCCGATGCGCAGATGGCGCGGTTCCGCGCCGATCCCGCGAGTCACGGGCAGGTGATGGACTGCGGCCTGTGGCGCTACAGCCGCCACCCCAACTACTTCGGGGAAATCGTGGTCTGGATCGGGTTTGCCCTGCTGGCCCTGGCCGCGGGCGGCTGGTGGGCCGTGCCCTCGGCGGTGCTGATGATCCTGCTGATCCTGCGTGTGTCCGGTGTCACGTTGCTGGAAAGACGCCTGCAGGCGTCCCGTCCGGGGTACGCGGACTATGTGCGGCGCACCAACACGCTGATTCCGGGCCCGCCACGCGATTGAGTCATCGGGGGCGAGAGGCCTCGCTCCCTTGCCGCGCTTTCCCCCTCCGCGCTATAAAGCGCACATCCAGTGCGGCGCCCCGGATTCCGGGCGCCGTTCCTTTTGACGTCCGTCACCGCCAGCGAGCCAGCCGACCCGATGAGTGCGACCCCGAGTTCCGTCCAGGCCATTGAACTGAAAGGGCGCATGATGCTGGTCTCGGTGCTGCGCGTGTACCAGACCGATCCGCAGGTCCTGGGTCAGGCGCTGGCGGCGCGTCGCGAGCAGGCCCCGGACCTGATGCGTGACATGCCCATCGTGCTTGACCTGGAGGCGGTCGCCGAGAGCCCGGAGTCGGATCTGCAGGCGACGATCGAACGCGTGCGTGCCGAAGGCTTCAAGCTGATCGGGTTGCAGGCGGGCGAGGCCGCGGAACGGCTGCAGAGCTATGCCGAGCTGTTCGATCTCTTGCCGGTGCTGCAGCTGGGCGGGCGCAGCGATGCGCCCACCGGCGAGGTGCCGCTGGAGGACGACCCCCCGGCGTCCGGCAAGTCCGACAAGCCGGCCGAGGACAACCCGCCGGCCGCGGTGGCCGCCGTGCACAGTTCGACCCGCATCGTGGACCAGCCGGTGCGTTCCGGGCAGCAGATCTATGCCCGTGGCGGCGACCTGATCGTGACCGGGGCGGTCTCGCCCGGGGCGGAGCTGCTGGCGGACGGGCATATACACGTACTCGGCCCGTTACGTGGGCGTGCGCTGGCCGGGGTGCGCGGCCTGGTGACGGCGCGTATCTTCTGTCGGCGCCTGGACGCCGAGCTGTTGTCCATCGCGGGGCATTACCGGATCGCCGAGGACATCACGGAAGCCGAACGCGGAGAGAATCGGCTGGTGACACTGGACGGCGAAAGCCTCAAGATCGCGGAGACCTGATCCGCTGCCCGTGGGGGCGGCCCATCACGACATGACAGGAACCCGTCCGCCTGTCTCCGGCGCCGCCGGGTACCGGCAAGACGACAAGGAGCTGCAGCCAACATGGCACGTATCGTAGTGATTACCTCGGGCAAGGGCGGGGTGGGCAAGACCAC
>JAWLFM010000238.1:0-4104 GCA_041685565.1 Thioalkalivibrio sp. | reverse complement strand
CCGCTCAGCTTCGCCTGCAGACCCTGTTCCGGGACATGAGACTGCGCGTATGACGATGAAGATGTCGGGATTGGTGCCCCTGTTGGCCGTCGTCCTCAGCGCCTGCAGTACGCTGCCGGAAAACGGTTCCATGGTTACCGAGAACACCCTGGCGATCGATGATGCAACGGCACTCGACAGAATCGTAGGGGCAGCAGAAAGCGACAACCCGGGCCGCTCGGGATTGCGCCTGGTGAGCGAGGGTCCCGAAGCCCTTGCCGTGCGCGTTCACACCGCGCAGCTTGCCGAACGCAGCATTGATGTGCAGACCTATATCTGGAATGCCGACCTCACCGGGCTCTTTCTCGCGCATACGATGATCGAGGCGGCGGACCGCGGGGTGCGGGTGCGCCTGCTGCTGGATGACTTTGACGCACGAGCGAAGAACTACGCCCTTGCCGCGTTGGACCAGCATCCCAACATCTCGGTGCGGCTGTTCAACCCGATGGCCTCGCGCCGAGGTGCCATTCCATTGGTCGGGGAATGGATCACCGATGGCCGCCGCCTGAACCGCCGCATGCATAACAAGATGTGGATCGTCGATAACCGGATCGCCATCGGCGGCGGCCGCAACCTTGGCAATGAATACTTCGGTGCCAGCGAGGGGTCCAACTTCGTCGACCTGGACCTGGCCATGGTGGGGCCCGTGGTGCGGCAGGCCTCGGCTTCCTTCGACGTGTACTGGAATGCCGGCGCCAGTTACCCCGTTGACCTGCTGAACCCCGGGGCCCTCAACGAGGACGCGTTGCAGGATCTGCGTGTGCGGCTTGCCGCGTCGGCAATGGAAGCCCGGAACAGCGAGTATGCCAGCGCATTGCGGGGCGACAACGCCGTTGAACGCCTGATCCAGGGCGACTGGTCCCCGCAATGGACCCATGAGTACTGGTTTGTCTCCGATGATCCGGACAAGGTCTTGCGGAAACCGTCCCCCGAACTCTCCCATGTGCTCGCCGCCCTGCTGCCAGTGCTCGACGCGGCCGAGGAATCCATCAGGATCGTTTCCCCGTATTTCGTGCCTGGCCCGGGTGGCACGGACCGCCTCGTCCACCATGCCGGCCGGACCGGAGATGTAGGCATCCTGACGAACTCACTGGCGGCGAACGACGTCGTGGCCGTGCACGGTGGATACTCGAAATACCGTGCGGACCTGGTCCGCGGCGGTGTGCAGCTCTGGGAGCTGAAGCCCGTTCCCGGGGTAGACGCCAGCTGGTTCGGTTCGAGCGGGGCCAGCCTGCACACGAAGGCGCTTTCCGTGGATGGCGAGCAGCTGTTCGTGGGCAGCTACAATCTTGATCCGCGTTCGACTTCGCTGAACTGTGAACAAGGAGTGCTGGTGAAGAGCGAGATCCTGAGCGCTGAGTTCGACGCCCTTTTTGCCGTTCAGTCCTCGGGAAATCGCGCCTGGAAGGTCAGCCTGGACGAAGACGCGCTGCGGTGGAGTGACGGCAGCGAGCATTTCGAACGGGATCCGCAGGCCTCCGTCGGCAAGCGCTTCATGGCCTGGCTGGCGCGCTGGCTCCCGGTCGAACGGCAGCTCTGAGGTCGTGATCGGTATCGTCGGCGCGTGACCGGTCCAAAACGGTCGAATGCGGTGGATACCGGAGTGCTCACCTCGTGAGCCCTGCGGAAGGCTCGGTACCAGATTGCTTTGGCGGCAGCGCCTGCGCCAGGTTGCGCAGGTTAGCAATGGCTTGACGATTCCTGCATTTGCCCGCCCTGTTCCGGGGCTTCTGACCGTGCTCCATCATTACTGAAGTTCGCGCCGCTGATGATGTGGTGTCATGTCACATCGGTTCCGGGTCGATGTCCTCGTAGGCATCGCGGGTGAACCGAGGGGTGCAGACGGCGAGGAAGACCAGGTCGCCAGCGCCGATATTGCGGATTCGCTGCGATGCACCCGGTGGCACCACGACGACGTCGCCCGCACCGACCTCCAGCGGTGCCGCTCCCGCCACCTCGGCGCAACCCGTCCCCTCGAGGATCACATAGCGCTCGGTCACGCCCTCGAGGCGGTGCAGCCGGGTGGTCACGCCGGGCTCCACGCGGGCACGGGCAACCGACACCGCGGCGTCGGCCGGCGTATTCCACCACTCGGTGATGTGGCAACGCTCCTCGAACCAGTACTCCGTTGGGGGCTGGACCGTCCGTGCCACTCGACGACCTCCTGTTTTTCATTTTCCGTGGACAGTACACCGGAACGGCATCACGAGGCGTCGAGATAGTCCGTGGGATCGGCAATGCCGGCGGCGGCGAAGGCCGCCCGGCGGGCCTCGCATTGCGGGCAACGGCCACAATGTCGGGGGTGATCGAGCAGGCAACTCCAGGTGCGGGTCCAATCGATGCCGGTGGATGCAGCGGCGCGGATCACCTCCGATTTGTCCAGGGCGTGCAGCGGCGCCACAACCTGCAGGTCGGGCACCAGGGTTTCCACCAGGTTCGTGAAGGCATGCAGGAACTCGGGCCGGCTCCCGGGGCCGTGTTTCTGATCGTCGCGATTCAGTGCAAGCAGGATGCGTCGGGCCCCGAGGTGTTGGGCCAGGTTCACGGCAAGGGCAAGCACGGCCAGATTGCGCTGCGGCAGCGGCACGTGGCTCACCCACTCGGAAGGCCGGGTGAAATTGGCACGCAGTCCGGAAAGATCCATGGTCTGCAGCGGAGTGCCGCAGTCTGCAGCCAGGTACCGCGCCGCTTCGCGTTCGTGCCGGGCATTGCGCTGGCCATAGTCGACCCAAAGGGCATGCGCCGGTTCCGCCTGCTGTCGGAGCTGGTACAGCAATGCGGCGCTCTCGATTCCGCCGGAGAGCAGCAACAGCGACGGTGCGGATGGGTTCGGCTCGGCCATGGTCGGACGATACGTGACGGTGCCGATTACCGCCGCATATTCCCCAGCGACGGCGCGGATCTGCAATTTTCAGATCCGGCAGACGACCAGATCATGCCGCCGAGGCGAGCGTCGGAGAAAATGGGTGTACTGTCCTTGGGAAAGGCCCTGTCTTCCGACGGGCCCGGGCATGGAGGAACCGGCGAGCGTGGGGCCTGTTAGGCGCGGGCAGTCGGGCACTCTCGAGCCTTGCCAAATTTTGCCAGGGCGACCTAGACTTGGCCCATGAACACGATGAACAGTTCCCTGCCCGAAAGCCTCAAGGCCTTCGTTGATGAGCAGGTCAGCCATCGCGGCTACGGTACCAGCAGCGAGTACGTGCGCGAGCTGATCCGGCGCGATCAGGATCGCTTGCAGCTGCGCAACCTGTTGCTCACCGGTGCATCGTCGGCGCCCTCCGCACCGGTGAACCAGGCGTACTTCGACCGCTTGCGTGAGCATGTACACGGTACCGCCCGGGCGGGTGGCAAGCCCAGCCGCAAGGCCTGACAGGCAGGATGAGCGTCAAGCCCGTCGTCCCGTGCGAACAAGCACAACGGGACGTCGAAGACGCAGTCGGTTTCTACCTCGCCGAGGGTGCCGAAGCGGCAGCACTCGGCTTCATCGTAACCGCACATTCCAGGCCGTCTTGAGCCGTCGCTGAGAAGGCTTTACCTTGAGGGGTCGTGGTTTTTTGCGAGGACAGTACACCCGTGCGACACGAAGTCGCACGGGTGTACTGTCCCGGGAAGAGCAGCGAATTATTCGCTCTTGTAGTTCATGCGCACATCCCCTTTTCAAGCACACGCTATGCGCGATCGAGAATGTAACCGGAATGTGCATTTTGTATCCGTTTTTTGTTCGACTTTGACCCGCGCTCGGCATCGCTCAATCGGGAGATGGATTTCCTCTTCGACAGCCCTGGTATCGCGCAGGTGCTGGCCCGCGTTGTGGGCTGGCTGCCAATCGAGTGGATTTGTAGACCTGGCGGGAACCCGGGTGCGGAGCGGCCGCGAACGGTTGACCCCCTCCCGTTGCGCGGCGCGCGGTGGAGTTCCTAGGTTCGCCAGGACCGGGACCCCGACGGGCGTTTGGCACGTCTACCAGCGCTTGCTCTCGGATGATGGGTATGTTTCGCTCGAGCATCGGAGTCGTTCGGGATAATTTCATCGGGAGAGGATTGATGCACCTGACCAGTCCCGCCT
>JAWLFM010000237.1:0-4108 GCA_041685565.1 Thioalkalivibrio sp. | reverse complement strand
CTCAGCGAACGTCTGGTTCACCCGGTGCTGGCCGCGGGCACGCCCGACATGGATCACGAAACGCGGATCTTCATCAATCCCGAGGGGCCGGTCATCGGTGGGGGGCCCGCGCTCCACTCCGGCCTGACGGGTCGCAAGACGGCGATGGACGGTTATGGGGAGTATGCGCGCCATAGCGGTGCGGCCCTCTCGGGAAAGGA
This sequence comes from Thioalkalivibrio sp., assembly GCA_041685565.1. Lineage (GTDB taxonomy): Bacteria > Pseudomonadota > Gammaproteobacteria > Ectothiorhodospirales > Ectothiorhodospiraceae > Thioalkalivibrio. The sequence goes on along the minus strand of JAWLFM010000237.1, from coordinate 3,908 downwards.
CCCGTTGCGCATCGACCGGGTGGCGCCCTACGCAGCCCGGCATCTGGCCCGCAATGTGGTTGCAGCGGGTCTGGCATCGGAGTGCGAAGTCCAGCTCACCTACAGCATCGGTTTGCCGGGACCGGTGAGCGTGCAGGTGCACACCTACGGTACCGCGCGGGTGTCCGAAGAGACGATCCGCGAACGGTTGGCAGCCGCTGCCGACCTCCGGTTGGCGGCGATCGTGCGCCATTTCGGACTTCAGCACATCGTGCAGCGCAACGGAGGGGCCCTGTTCCGGCGGCTCGCAGTGTACGGACAGGTCGGCCGGGACGACCTCGACCTCCCATGGGAACGCGAAGACCTGGTGGAATCCCTGCGAGGGCCGGATTCCTAGCAGGCTAGCAGGCCATGCGGGTTAACGGGTCCGCTTCACTCGCGTCAGGTCGAGCGCGTACCAGAGCAGCGAGGCCGCCGGTGCCATCACCTGTCCCCGCCCGATCTGGGCAAGCGCCATGCCGACCAGCACCAGGAAGATCACCGAGGAGAGCGAGCTGCCGCCCCTGGTTTCCCTGGCGATCACTTCGTCGAGCTTGCCGAGCCCGGTAACGGCGCGGCTGAATGTGCTGGGCGGCACATACTCCTCTTCGGTGAGGTTGACCACGGAAGCCACGCGATCGAGCACTGCCTGCTGGGCGTCCCGCCGATGCAGGATCAGGACTCCGCCTGTGTCCGGGTTCGCCCGAACCGCCTCGATGTCTTCGAGTGAGCTGATCCGCGTCACCACGTCACGGAAGAACGGGATCTGGCCGCGCATCTCGGGGAGGCGCAGGCGCAGACGCCCAGGTGCCTTGTGGACCAGATAGGCCTTGTCGTTCATGCAGCCGTGCCGGATTCAGGCGGGGTCTTGGCCGCAACTGATGACTCTGCGGCCGTCTCCGTCGGCGGCGTGTCCGTGGCGGCGCGCTCTGACTCGATCTCGGCCTCGGCCTCGGCGAACAGATCTTCCACCAGTTCACCGAGCTCCGCCGCGGTCTCCATCCCCTTCTCGTAGGCCAGCAGACCCGCCTTGACCGCGGCGCGGGCCGCCGGCCGTCCAAAGCCGCCGACGGCCGCCAACAGCAGCGGGGCGGTCAACACGAGTCCTACGCCAATCATCACGCCCTTCGCGGTATCCCCATTCAACAAAGCCATGACATCCCACCTCCAGTCACTGTTTTCGACCCGCCAGAGCCCAGTCCTCGATGCTTCGAAAGTCGCGTTCCGGAAAGTGCCGTTTCAGCGTCGCCAGCAAGGCGGTCACCGAGGCCGGTTCCCAGATGCGCTTTCGATCGTAACGAAGCGTCACTGTACCTGAGTCCGCGTCCACCTTGATCTGCTTTACACCATCGATCGCCGCGATATCGGATTCCAGGCTGTCCGCAAGCCCCTGTTGCCCGATGAGGTCGTCGATCCGCAGCTTGATTCGGCCCGGCAGGACCCATTTTATCTTCACACCCTCAAGTTGGAACATCGTCGAACTCCATGACTTCTTCACGCAATTGTCACATTCCTGTATGCATAATCCTGTTTGTACCCCCATAAGCATAGGCGCAATCCGGGTGCTGCTGCGCCTGAAAAAACCGAAGGGGGAGGGTACCCCGCGATGGCGACATCCATTGAAGCCTTTGTCCATGTTCCGCGCATCGCCTACTTCTCGATGGAGATCGTCCTGCGCAGCGAGATCCCCACCTACTACGAGATCCGGTTCTGCTGCCGGGCGGTGGAAGCGAATCGCGAGGATGGCCGCGTCCTGTACACGGTCCTGGACGCAGAGGTGCTGCCCCTCTTCCACCGCGACCGTGCGGGATGGATTCGGGTGATGCAGGGGGCGATCGCGAAGAACGCCTATTACTTCAACAGCCACCGGATGATGCGTCGATACGCGACCGCGGCCTACATCCGCTGATGTGGGTCCCGCCGCCTGTGCTACTCTCAATCAAGACACCTGTGGCCTCCCGGGAGCGTGCAGATGGGATCGCGTCGGTTCCTCCGCCAAGACCTTGATCATGAGTGAGTCCGTTCATATCCCCGCGCCCCGGCAACTCGTGCCCGGGATCAGTGAAGGGGATTACCGGGCGCTGATCTGGGCCCATCACGAACTCGAACATCCGAGTCTCGCGGCCCGCCTGACCAGCGTGATCGGTACGCCCATCGAAGTGGGCTTCAAGCTGCTGCCGGTGTCCTGGTACCGGCAGGTACAGCACGGCGTCGAGAAGGGGTTGCGCAAGGCGCTGAATGCGGCGATCACGACCCTGCATCCCGAACGCGACCTGCATGGCCATGTGACCAAGCACCGCGCGCTGGCAGCCACGACCGGGGCGGCCGGTGGCTTCTTCGGCCTGCCGGGTCTGGTCGTGGAGCTTCCCGTGACCACCACCCTGATGCTTCGGGCCATTGCCTCGGTGGCCCGCTCCGAGGGAGAGGATCTGGCGAGTCTCGAGACCCGGCTCGCCTGCCTCCAGGTCTTCGCGCTCGGTGCGCGCACCGAGGATGACGACGCGGCGGATACCGGATACTACGGCATCCGCCTTGCCCTCAGTCTGTCGGTATCCAGCGCAATACACCACATCACCGCGCACGGTCTTCAGACCGAAGGCGCTCCGTTGCTCGCACGCATGTTGGGCCTGATTGCCAGCCGGTTCGGGGTTGCGGTATCGAATAAGGCCGCCGCGCAGATCGTGCCGGTCATCGGGGCTGCGGGTGGGGCGCTGATCAATCTCGTGTTCATGCAGCATTTCACCGATGCCGCGCGGGCCCACTTTCTCATTCGCCGGCTCGAGCGGCATTACGGGGAAGCAGCGATCGAGGCGGCCTATCAGCGGCTCAATCTCGAGCCGCCGGGTTTCGCTTCGGACGCTACGAGACAGACCTCCAGGACCGTGCGCTGATGCACATCCTCCGCGGAATGAAGTGGATCGATGTTGGTCGTGACGCGGCGGAAGCCAGTGAGCCGGGGCACCGGCGGAGGAATCCCGCGAGGGAACGGTGAGCGATCCGGGGAAGGTACTGCGAAGCGTGCCGAGACGCTGACAGAATCCGCACTGGCAGCAGTAGCGCAAAAGAACCCGGCTTGAGGCTGCGCAACGGCGCGGTTGTGCAACCTCAGCCCGCGATAATCCGTCGGGTACATCGTTGCCCCCGATCAGAGCTCCTCGGCAGGCTTAGAGTGAACCGCGTACGTGTGCGTCACGAAGTCTTCTCCTGCATCTGCGCTTACCCCGCGCAGGATCTGCGGGGAGCGTATCGAGGTCCGTTCGCGACGGACTGCTCTTCCTCTATTCGCAGCGGTTTCTCAGGTCATTACCGCTCGGGGGAAAAGACCTGCCCGTTGAGTAACCAGATTGTCATCAGCCTTGCGTACTCTTCGCGTTCGATGGTCCGGCACCAGAAATTTCATCTTCGAAACCCAGAGGGATTGATGCCATGAATCGCACCACCTTGCTTCTGATCGGCGCGTTGGCCGGTGGCCTTGTTCTCGGCGGCTGCCAGACAGCGATGAAGGAAACTTCAGCGTCCGCTCAGCCCGTCGCTGCCCAGGGACCCTATGACAAACCCGGATTCCAGGTCGAGGTGGACGACGGCCGCCTCTGGGTACTGAAGCCGGGGCAGGAGAAGAGCGGCAAGCATGTGACGCTGATCGGTGCAGGACCCCAGGGCATGACCCTGCGTGCGCTAGACCAGGACACCGCGCTCGAGTATCTCGCCGCGAAGCCGGGCTTTGAGGTCGAGATCCAGGAGGGTCGCCTGTGGGTGCTGAAGCCCGGCCAAGAGAAGAGCGGTAAGCACGTTACGCTGATCGGCGCCGGTCCGCAAAACATGACGCTGCGCGCCCTGGACATGGATAGCGCCCTGGAATACCTGGCGGCGAAACCCGGTTTCAATGTCGA
>JAWLFM010000236.1:0-4111 GCA_041685565.1 Thioalkalivibrio sp. | reverse complement strand
TTCAGGATCGGCGTCGAGAGCAGCGAACCGAACACGCCGCCGTTGGTGATGGTGAAGGTGCCGCCGCGCAGGTCGTCCAGATCCAGCTTGCCGTCGCGCGCGCGCTCGGCGAAGGCGCGGATCTGCTGCTCGATGGCGGCCAGGGACAGCTGGCCGGCGTCGCGCAGCACCGGCACCACCAGGCCGCGCGGCGATGACACGGCGATGCCGATGTCGCTGTAGTGGTGGTAGACGATCTCGTTGCCGTCCAGTGCCGCGTTCAGTACCGGAAACCGGCGCAGGGTCAGCGCGCAGGCGGCAACGAAGAAGCCCATGAAGCCGAGCCGCACACCATGGCGCTTCTCGAAGGCATCCCGGTGACGTGCCCGCAGGGCCATGACCTCCGTGAGATCCACCTCATTGAAGGTGGTCAGCATCGCCGTCGTCTGCTTCGCCTGCAGCAGGCGCTCGGCGATGCGCGCACGCAGGCGGGACATGGGTACCCGCTCCTCGCTGCGGCCCCCGGCCGGGGACGGCGTGGGTGCGCGTGACGGCTCGCGCTCGGGTGGTGCGGCCGGCGCGGCCTCCGCCGTCGCTTCCTGGCCTTCGCTGGTGGTCTCGGTCCCGCTGGGTTGCGGTGCGGGTGTCTCCTCCCGCCGGGCGAGGAAGCGCTCCACGTCCTGCTTCAGCAGCCGGCCATTCTGGCCGGTGCCCTCGACCTTGCTGGCATCGACGTCATGCTCGGCCAGCAGGCGCCGCACTGCCGGGCTCGGGGGCGGCGCAGAGACCTCGGCCCGCGCCCCGGCCTCCGTTGACGCGGTGTCCGCATTGGCTGCTGACCGGGGTGCCGTTGCGGGCCCGGCGGCGGCGCCGGTTGCGGTGGCCTTGTCCCGGGGCTCGGCATCCCCCTCGGCACCGGCGGCGTCGGCCGTCTCCCCGGCCGCTCCCGGCGTGATGTAGCCGAGCACGGCGTCCGCCTCCACCACGGCGCCTTCCTTGACGGTAAATTCGTCCAGCACGCCGTCGGCGGGTGCCGGTACCTCGAGGACGACCTTGTCGGTCTCCAGTTCGACCAGCAGCTCGTCGCGCCGGACACGGTCTCCGGCCTTCTTGTGCAGGCCGACGACGGTTGCGTCGGCCACCGATTCCGGCAGTTCGGGGACCCGAAGGGTGGTGCGTTCTGAGGGCATGGCGTTTCCTTTGGGCTCTGGTATGGACGCGACGGCGGTCACTCGGTGGGTCGCGGTCTGTCCCGAGCCGTGATGGGGCCGAAGCTGCGCTGCAGCAGTTCCTGCTGTTCGCTCTTGTGCACCTCCGGGTACCCCACCGCCGGCGCGGCCGCCGGGTTGCGCGCCACCGCGAGCAGACGGTGCCCGCGCACCTTCAGCAAGGCGTTGATGCGCGGCTCGACGAAGTCCAGGTAGCCCTGGTTCTCCGGCTCGTCCTGCACCCAGACGAACTCCGTGGCCTGGTCATAGCGTCCCAGCAGTTGGGTCATCAAGGCATCGGGGAAGGGATAGCACTGTTCCAGCCGCAGGATCGCGGTGTCGTCGTGACTGCCCTCGCGCTTCTCGGTGAGCAGGTCGTAGTAGATGCGCCCGGCCGTCAGGAGCACCCGGCGCACGGCCGCAGGTGCGGGCGCGTCGATGTCGTCGATCACGGGCTGGAAGGCCCCGCCCGCCAGTTCGCCGAGTTCGCTGACCGCGAGCTTGTGCCGCAGCAGACTCTTCGGCGTCATCACGATCAGCGGCTTGCGGTAGGGCCGAAGCAGCTGCCGGCGCAGCAGGTGAAACATCTGCGCCGGTGTCGTCGGTACGCAGACCTGCATGTTCTCCTGCGCGCAGAGCTGCAGGAAGCGCTCGGGGCGGGCGGAGGAGTGCTCCGGCCCCTGGCCCTCGTAGCCGTGCGGCAGCAGTAGCACCAACCCGCAGAGGCGGTCCCACTTCTGTTCGCCGGAACTGATGAACTGGTCGATCACGACCTGGGCGCCGTTCACGAAGTCGCCGAACTGGGCCTCCCAGAGGACCAGCACGTTGGGTGCGGCCGTGGCGTAGCCGTACTCGAAGGCCAGGACCCCTTCTTCCGATAGCAGGGAGTCGATGACCAGGAAGCGGGGGTTCTCCGGATCGAGCTGGCGCAGGGGAACGAAGGCCTCGCCCGTGTCCTGGTTGTGCAGTACCGCATGGCGGTGGAAGAAGGTGCCGCGGCCGGAGTCCTGCCCGGACATGCGAATCCGATAGCCGTCGTCCAGCAATGTGGCATAGGCGAGCGTCTCGGCCGTGCCCCAGTCCAGGGCCTGTTCGCCGGTGGCCATCGTCTGCCGTGCGTCCAGGATGCGGCGCACACGGGGATGCACGGTGAAGCCCTCGGGCAGGGCGTTCAGGCGTTCCAGCAGTGAACCCAGGCGCTCTGCCGGGACGCTGGTCACGATGTCCTGGTCCCAGCCCTGGTTGGCGAAGGAACCCCAGTCGGTGGGTTCGTGTGCATCGGTCTCCCTGGCGGGCGACAGCACACCAGGGACCACGGACTCGCCGGCCTCGAGCGAATCCCGGTAGCGCTCCTGCATCTGGGCGGCCGTCTCCGTATCGAGAACTCCCTCCTCGACCAGCCTTGTCGCGTAGCGTTCCCGCGTGGTCGGCAGGCTGCGGATGGTGCGGTACATCATCGGCTGGGTCGCCGCCGGCTCATCGGCCTCGTTGTGGCCCTGGCGCCGGTAGCAGACCAGATCGATGACCACGTCCTTGGCGAACCGCATCCGGTAGTCGAGCGCGACCTGGGTCACGAAGACCACGGCCTCGGGATCGTCGCCGTTCACATGCAGGATGGGCGCGCTGACGATCTTCGCGACGTCGGTCGCGTAATGGGTGGAGCGCGCGTCCTTCAGCGTACTGGTGGTGAAGCCGATCTGGTTGTTCACCACGATATGGACCGTGCCCTTGGTCGAAAAGCCCCGTGTCTGCGACATGTTGAGCGTTTCCATGACCACGCCCTGCCCGGCGAAGGCGGCGTCGCCATGGATCACCACGGGCATCACCTGTTGTCCCGCCTTGTCGCGCAGGCGCACCTGGCGGGCCCGTACGGAGCCCTGGACCACCGGGGTCACGATCTCCAGATGGGAGGGGTTGAAGGCCAATGCCAGGTGCAGGCGGCCGCCCGGGGTCTGGATGTCGGCGGATAGACCCAGGTGATACTTCACGTCGCCGCTGCCCCGGTTGCGGCTGTGCCGGCCCTCGAATTCGTCGGCCAACTCGCGCGGCGACTTGCCGAAGATATTCACCTGAACGTTCAGACGACCGCGGTGGGCCATGCCGACCACGATCTCCTTCAGCCCGCGCGCACCGCCGCGCTGGACCAGCGCATTCAGCAGCGGGATCAGGCTCTCCGCGCCCTCCAGCGAGAACCGTTTCTGCCCGACATAACGGTTGTGCAGGTAGCGCTCCAGGCCCTCGGCGGCGGTCAGGCGCTCGAGAATGGCCCGGCGTGTGGCATGGTCGAAACCGAAGTGACCGTGTGCCGACTCGAGGCGCTGCTGCAGCCAGCGCTTCTCCGCCGTGGCCGACAGGTGCATGAACTCCGCACCGATGCAGGCGCAGTAGGTATCCTTGAGGATGGACTCGATCTCGTCCAGGCGGGCCGGATTCGGCCCGTGCAGGGAGCCGGGATCGAAGACCTGCTCCGGATCGACATCCTCCAGCTTGTGGTAGGCCCGGGTGAGTTCCTCGGGCGTCTCCGGGGAGGTGCGCTCCAGCGGATCCAGACGGGCCGCGAAGTGGCCAAGGAAGCGGTGTGAATTGATGTACTGCAGCACCCTGACCTGCAGCCGTTCCAGTTGCAGATCATGGACTTCGATGCAGTCCCGGTCCGTGGTGCGGCGACGCGGCGTGGGTCCGCGGTCACGGTCCAGCGCGCTGAAATAGTCGGCCCAGGTGGCCGGTACCGACTCCGGGTCGGCGAGGTAGCGCTCGAACAGACCCTCGGCAAAGGCCATGCTGTCGGGATGGAGATCCATGCGACGCAGCATCGCAAGGGCCTGCTGCCTGGAGGGAGGTTCGTTCATGACCGTTCCTGAGTCTCCGGAGTCGTGTCAGGGATTAGGATGCCTGTTGCTAACAGCTTAGCTCGAACGGCGTCG
>JAWLFM010000235.1:0-4114 GCA_041685565.1 Thioalkalivibrio sp. | reverse complement strand
GGCACCGAGGTCTCGGCGCTGCTCGGGCGCATGCCGTCGGCGGTGGGTTACCAGCCGACACTGGCCGAGGAGATGGGCGTGCTGCAGGAACGCATCACCTCCACCCAGAAGGGCTCGATCACCTCCATCCAGGCCGTGTACGTGCCGGCGGACGACCTCACCGACCCCTCGCCCGCGACCACCTTCGCCCACCTCGACGCCACCGTCGTGCTGTCCCGCCAGATCGCCGAGCTGGGCATCTACCCGGCCGTGGATCCGCTGGATTCCACCAGTCGCCAGCTGGATCCGAACATCATCGGGCACGAGCACTACGATACCGCCCGTGCGGTGCAGAACACCCTGCAGCGTTACAAGGAGCTGAAGGACATCATCGCCATCCTCGGCATGGACGAACTGTCCGAGGACGACAAGCTGCTGGTGGCCCGCGCGCGCAAGATCCAGCGCTTCCTGTCCCAGCCCTTCTTCGTGGCCGAGGTCTTCACCGGGTCTCCCGGCAAGTACGTCTCGCTGAAGGACACCATTCGCGGCTTCGCCGCGATCGTCGCCGGCGAGTACGATCACCTGCCGGAGCAGGCCTTCTACATGGTCGGCTCGATCGAAGAGGCCGCTGAGAAGGCCGAGAAGCTGAAGTAAGGAGCGTTTGCCATGGCCATGACCATTCACGTCGACGTCGTCAGCGCCGAGGAGTCGATCTACTCCGGCGAGGCGTACATGCTCGCCGCCACCACCGAGGTCGGCGAGGTCGGGATCTATCCCCGCCACACCCAGTTGCTGGCGCGCCTGAAGCCGGGGGAACTGCGCATCCGCGAGACCGAGGACGGGGATCCCCAGCGGGTCTTCGTCTCCGGGGGCATCCTCGAGGTGCAGCCGCACGTGGTCACGGTCCTGGCGGATACCGCGATCCGGGCCAAGGACCTCGACGAGGCCGAGGCCCTGGAGGCCAAGCGCCGCGCCGAGGATGCGCTGGCCAACTCCAAGGCCGATTTCGACTATGCCAAGGCCCAGGCCGAGCTGGTCGAGGCCGCGGCACGCCTGCAGATGATCCAGAAGCTGCGGCGGTCCAACTGAACGTGCCGTCTGCCGCAGCGATCTCCCGTGTGCGCCGCCCCTTGAGGCGGCGTGCGCCGTCTACGGGCCGTCCTGTCGTGCACAGCGCATGCTCCGCATTGGCCTGCCCCCCTGGGAAGCGAGCCTGCTCGCCGCTCCGGGGCCGGAAAACCCATCCACCAAGGGCTGGCTTCCCATCTGCGCTTCTCTCGACACAACGCGAATCCGACCACCGGCGCCGCTTTGGTGACAACCAGGCTCGGCGATGGCCCAGGGTCCCGCCGCAAGCCCCACCGACAGGCCTGCGCCATGACTGACCGGAAGGCCCCCCTGCATGTGGTGGTGCTCGCGGCCGGCAAGGGCACGCGCATGCGTTCGCGCCTGCCGAAGGTCCTGCAGCCGCTGGGCGGCAAGCCCCTGATCGCGCACGTGCTCGAGCGTGCGCGGGGGCTGGCGCCGCGTGCGGTCACCGTGGTGGTGGGGCATCAGGCCGAACGCGTGACCCAGGCGGCCGGGGGCGACGATCTCCGCTTCGTCGACCAGGTGGTACAGAACGGCACCGGCCATGCGGTCAGCCTCGCCCTGGCCGACCAGGATCCGGCCGACCGGGTGCTCGTGCTCTACGGCGACGTCCCGCTGATTCCACGGGCCGACCTTGCCGCCTGCCTGGACGCGGAGGCTCGGCTGGTGGTGCTCGGGGCGGAAATCCCGGACCCGACCGGCTACGGGCGGCTCATCGAGCATCCGCCGGGCCACCTGGAGCGTATCGTCGAGGAACGCGATGCCGACGCGCCGACCCGGCGCATCCGCCGCATCAATACCGGAATCCTCTGCGCCGCCGTCGGCGACCTCCAGCGCTGGCTCGCCGCCGGCGAGTCCGAGGCCGCGCGCCGCCAGGGCGAATGGTATCTGACCGATGTCGTGGCGGCCGCGCGCGCGGAGGGGCTGCCGGTCGCGCTGGTGCTCAGTGCGCGCCCCGAGGCGGTACTGGGGGTCAACGACCGGGCCCAGCTGGCGCAGCAGGAACGGCAGTATCAACAGGCCCGCGCCCGGGACTGCCTGCGCGAGGGCCTGATGCTCGCCGATCCGGCGCGGTTCGATCTGCGCGGTGAGCTGGCCTTCGGCCAGGATTGCCTGATCGACGTGAACGTGGTCCTGGAGGGCAGGGTTCGCCTCGGCGACGGCGTCCGGATCGGACCGGGCTGCCGACTGCGCGATGTGACGGTCGGCGATGACGCGGTGATCGATGCCTATTCGCTGCTCGAGTCCTGCGAGATCGGCCCGAACTGCCACGTCGGTCCCTTTGCGCGCCTGCGTCCCGGGGCGCGCCTGGAGCCCGGCGCGCGCGTCGGCAACTTCGTGGAGATGAAGAACGCGACGCTCGGTCCCGGTGCCAAGGCCAATCACCTGACCTACCTGGGCGACGCCACGGTGGGTGCTCGCGCCAACATCGGCGCCGGCACCATCACCTGCAACTACGATGGCGCGAACAAGCATCAGACCCGGATTGGCGCCGACGCCTTCATCGGCTCGAACTCGGCCCTGGTGGCCCCGGTGGCCGTGGGGGACGGGGCCACCATCGGTGCCGGCACCGTGCTGACACGGGATGCGCCGCCCGGCAAACTGACGCTGACGCGGTCGCCGCAGGAGACCCGTCCCGACTGGGAGCGCCCGCGCAAGACCGCCCATCCGACCAAGGACTAGAATCCCGCCATGTGTGGAATCGTCGCCGGCATCGCTGAACGCAACATCGTCCCCATCCTGATCGAGGGGCTGCGCCGCCTCGAGTACCGGGGCTACGACTCTGCGGGGATCGCCCTGCTCGCCGACGGGATGCTGCTGCGCGAGCGCACCCTGGGCAAGGTCGCTGCGCTGGCCGAGGCGATGGAGCGGAACGGCCTGAAGGCCAATGCGGGCATTGCCCATACCCGCTGGGCCACGCACGGCAAGCCCAGCGCCGACAATGCCCACCCCCACGTGTCGGCCGAGCGCATCGCGGTGGTGCACAACGGCATCATCGAGAACCATGCGGAGCTGCGGGCGATGCTCGAGGCACGCGGGCACCGTTTCACCTCCGAGACCGACACCGAGGTCATCGCCCACCTGATTGCCGAGGAACTGGGCAATGGCAGCGGTGACCTCCCGACGGCACTGCGCGCCGCGGCCCGCAGGCTTCAGGGCGCCTTCGCGGTGGCCGTGCTCGACCGCGACGCCCCGGAGCGCCTGGTCCTGGCGCGCGAGGGCAGCCCGCTGGTGATCGGGCTGGGCATCGGCGAAAACTTCGCCGCCTCCGACATCCAGGCGCTGCTGCCGGTCACCCAGCGCTTCGTGGATCTGGAGGACGGCGACTTCGCGGTGCTCGAGCGCCTTGCGATCCGCGTCTTCGACATCGACGGGGTTCCGGTGACCCGGCCGGTGCGCGAAAGCAGCCGGGAGTCCCTGGCCGCCGACCGTGGAGAGTACCGGCACTTCATGGCCAAGGAGATTCATGAGCAGCCCGAGGCCATCGCGGCCACGCTGGAGGGCCGGCTCGGGGCCGAGGGCCTGCTGCCCAACCTGCTCGGTCCGGACACGGCGCGGCGCCTCGCCGAGGTGCGCGCCGTACAGGTCGTGGCCTGCGGCACCAGCTACCATGCAGGCATGGTCGCGCGCTACTGGTTGGAGGGGGCACTGGGCCTGCCCTGCCAGGTCGAGGTCGCGAGCGAGTACCGGTATCGGCCGCACGTGGTCGCGCCGGGTACCTTGCTGGTCGTGATCTCCCAGTCCGGTGAAACGGCCGACACCCTGGCGGTGCTGAAGCAGTCCCGCGGGGAGGCCTTCTGCGCCCGCCTGGCCATCTGCAACGTGCCCGAGAGCGCGATGGTGCGCAATGCCGACCTGGTGCTGATGACCCACGCCGGCCCCGAGATCGGCGTGGCCTCGACCAAGGCCTTCACCACCCAGCTGGTCGCGCTCGCGATCCTGGTGCTGCTGCTCGCCGAGCACTGCCCGCAGGCGGCGATGTCGGCAGAGGTCCGGACGCAGTGGTTCCGGGGCCTGCGTGCCCTGCCGGACCAGGTGCGCGCGG
>JAWLFM010000234.1:0-4114 GCA_041685565.1 Thioalkalivibrio sp. | reverse complement strand
CCGATCAGTTCCACGATGCCCTGGATGGCCTCATCCATCCTGTCCGCATCCGCGCCGCCGGCGAGCAGGGCCCGGATCGCGTCGCAGCGGCCGCTCAGCTCATCCGGGACACGGATATGCTCGATGAGATGGAGCAGCATTTCATTGATTGCAGCATCACCGTTCGCGATCTCCCGCGCTTCGTGCCCAATGATCCGCGGCCGCAGCAGTGTGACCAGGTCATGCCCCAGGTTGAACAGCTGGATCTCGTCTCCGATGGACTCGACCCTGCGGAGCATCTGCTCCCGTTGCCCGGGGGGTGCGGCCAGCTCCTCGATCACTTCCTGCAACAGTTTCTGCGCCAACTCCAGCCGGTCGGGCGCCGGGTGTCGCGCTGGCGCAGTCGCGGCCACCGGCGTCCTTCGGCCGAAGAGTCTCGCTGCCAGGCCAGGCTTGCGGAGCTGCGGCGCCGCATCGGCAGCACGGGTTGCATGCGGCTGATCGTCCATATGGCGGATGGACTCGGAGATGTCTTCCAGCAGCCTGCGCAGCCGATCATCGTTCACGCCACTGCGCAGAAGTGCCCGCAACTGCTCCAGTTGGGCCGCAAGGACCCGGTGGGAACGGTCCGCCGCCAGACTCAGGCGGCTCAGGCCATGGCGCAGTAACTGCTCGGTTTCCGTCCAGGACTTCCTGCTGGCATCCAGTTCCGCCAGGACATCGAGGTACCTGACCTTCCACTCATCCGGCCCTTTCTCATCCCCGGGCATGGCAATCCCCGCCGAAGCTCCCTGTGTTCATCCTTATCCCCCGGCGCGCTCGGCGTCATGCAGTTCCAGGTCCACCATCAACTCGTTCGCGATTGCTTCAAGGTCGTCCTGCAATCCATCCAACCCCATCTCCGTCGGCATGCCCAGCTCCGCGCGGGCCCGGAACAGAAGCCCTCCCGACATCGGTGCCGGCTCGCACTCGGTCTCCAGCATGTCGATGGTGACACCGTGGCCCGCGAGCACGGCCGCGATGTCCTGGACGATCCCCGGGTGGTCATGGCCGACGAGTTCCATCTGGACCCGATGCCGGACGGGGGCCGGCGTGTCGCGCCCACGTTCGACGGTCACGTGCAGCCCCTCCCCCTCAAGTGCGCGCAGTACGGCCTCGAGGTGATCGGCCGCCTCGGAATCCACCTCCAATCGGACCACGCCGGCGAACTGGCCGGCCAACTGGGCCATGCGGCTCTCCATCCAGTTCGCTCCGGCGAGCTTCGCGCGCGCCGCCACCACGCTCACCAACCCGGGGCGATCCGGCCCCAGGAGCGTCAGAATCAGCGATGTCTTCATGCCTGCCCCCAGTTCCCAGCGACTGCCAATGATAAGCCAAAGTCCCGTGGGCTGCGCCGCCCGGACCGATGGCCCAGGGACTCATGCGCTCATGGCCCCATCTCGACCCAGGGTAGCGCCGTCCGCGCTCAGCGGCGTTCCAGTTCTGCCCGAATGTCGAGAAAACGGAGTAGATCCTTCAACGCCAGCACACCCACGATATGATCGCCCTCGGTCACCATCAGGCGCCCGGTCCGACCCTCCTGCATCCGGTTCAGTGCCTCGTTGGCGTCCGCATCCGCCGCTACCGTATTCTCCTTGCTGCGTGCGAGGCACACGTCGCCGATCTGCGTCCCTCCCCATTCCGCACGCGGCACCTTCCTCACCTCGGCCAATCCGACACTGCCCAGCAACCGGTCGCCCTGGACCACCGGAAACCGGTCGAAGTTGTGGTGGTAGAGGTACTCCTCGACGAACCCCTGCACCGAGGCCTCGGCCGGCACCGTTACCGGATCGGTGGTCATGAAACGCCGTACCGTCCGTCCCTGAAGGGCCTGCTGGGTCAGCAGCTGCTGGTAACCCGCGGTGGCCGCGGCATGCACGAAGAGTCCGATCAGAAACCACCACATCCCGCCGACGAAGTTGCCGGACACAAAGGTCGCCAGGCCAAGCGCCACCAGCAGCAGACCGAAGCCCTGCCCCACGCGCGAGGCCCAGCGGGTCGCCATGCGGATGTTGCCCGTCCACTGCCACAGGGCCGCCCGCAGCACCCGGCCGCCGTCCAAAGGAAACCCCGGAACCATGTTGAAGATTGCCAGCAGCAGATTGATGAATCCAAGGTAGCCTGCCACACCGGCGACGTGTTCGGGCAAACCGATCTCCGCCATCAACGACGCCAGCAGATAAAAGGCCGCCGCGAGCACCAGACTCGCGATCGGCCCCGCGATGGCCATCCAGAACTCGATTCGCGGTTCCTTCGGCTCGGCCTCCATCTCGGCGACACCGCCGAACAGGAAGAGCGTGATGCGATGCACGGGCAAGCCGTGGGAGCGGGCAACCACCGAATGGGCAAGCTCATGAAACAGCAGGGAGAAGAACAGACCGAGCATACCCACCAGGGCCATCGCCCAATAGGTGGAGGGAGCAAGGTCCGGGTAGACCATGGGGAAGAAACCGGCTGCAAGCGACCAGGTCACCAGCAGGGCCAGGAACAGCCAGGTCACATTCGCCCGGATCTCGAAGCCCAGGACCCGAAACAGCATGAAGCTCTCACCAAACATGGCGCGTCCCCGTTGGCAGCGAGGCGGCAGGGGCCCCGTCATCGCTCGGCTTCATGCCGGCATCGCCTCCCGGAGGCAGGCCATGGCTGATTCCGGGTGATCATCAGGTGCGATCATGGACATGGGGATGCTGAGAGCGCCGCGGCTTCAGGCGATGGTGATGTCTTTCGACAGAAACACGTCCTGGATCGCGTTCAGCAGTTCCACCCCCTCGGCCATCGGCCGCTGGAAGGCCTTGCGCCCTGAGATCAGGCCCATGCCGCCTGCACGCTTGTTGATGACCGCCGTGCGCACCGCCTGTTGCAGATCATTGTCACCGGATGGGCCACCCGAGTTGATGAGACCGATCCGGCCCATGTAACAGTTCGCAACCTGGTAACGAACCAGATCAATCGGATGCGCCGAGGTCAGGGTGTCGTAGACCCTGGGATGCGTCTTGCCGAACCCGATCGCCGGGTAGCCGCCATTGTTGGTCGCCTGCTTCTGCTTCACGATGTCCGCACCAATGGTGGCCGCCAGATGATTTCCCTGACCCGTCAGGTCCGCCGATTCGTGATAGTCCACGCCATCCTTCTTGAAGGCATCGTTGCGCAGATAGGCCCAGAGCACGGTGACCATGCCCAGCGCATGGGCGCGGGCGAAGGCCTCGCTGACTTCCTCGATCTGCCGGCGCGAGGCCTCCGAACCAAAGTAGATCGTGGCGCCCACGGCGACCGCGCCCAGGTCGAAGGCCTGCTCCACCGACGCGAACAGGGTCTGGTCCGCGATCGCGGGATAGGTCAGAAGTTCGTTGTGGTTGAGCTTGACCAGGAACGGAATCCGGTGCGCGTACCGGCGGGACACCGAGCCGAGCACGCCGAGCGTGGAGGCCACCGCGCTGCAACCCCCTTCGATGGCCAGCCGCACCAGGCGCTCGGGATCAAAATAGATCGGGTTTGGCGCGAACGACGCCCCCGCCGAGTGCTCGACCCCCTGGTCCACCGGCAGGATGGAGAGATAGCCGCTGCCCGCGAGCCGCCCGGTGTTGAACAGCATCTGCAGGTTGCGCAGCACCACCGGGGAGCGGTCCGTGAGCGCAAACACCCGATCCACGAAGTCCGGTCCCGGAACCTGCAGGAGATCCCGGGGAATCCCCCGGCACTCGTGCTGCAGGAGCGGCTCCGCCTCGCCACCCAGCACTTCCAACACATCCATCAATCACCTCCCGGCCTCAACTCCTCCCCCGAGCATACATCCCCCACGGGGTCGGACCAAGCCAAGCCCTTCTTCTAAAATACAAAACACCCCAAAATCGGCCACCCCAAGGGCCTTAGAGGCACGTTTTGGCGGCAAAAACGGGCCGCCTAAGGAAAAAGAGACAGATGCCGGTTGCAAGGCGTCGATGCCGCCCGAGCGGTCACCGCCTGTTCGGCCAGGGCCTTGGCCATGCGCTGGTCGCTATGGTAGATGTCCGGCCGGAACCGGACATTCCCTTGCGCATCGACATCCGCCGTCCAGTAGGCGAGCAGAATGGGGATCGGCCGGGTCAAATGGAAATTC
>JAWLFM010000233.1:0-4117 GCA_041685565.1 Thioalkalivibrio sp. | reverse complement strand
CGAGACTCCGATGGGACACTGATAGCCGCAGCGACGCCGCGGCTGATGCAAGCCTACGCGATTGGACGCTGATCATGACCTATTCACTCATTGCCCCTAACGCTGACACCGCGGCAATCAGTACCGCCGTCGCGACGCAGGCCTTCGTGACTCCACTCTGGGGAACCGAAGGCCCCGCCCGGTTTGAGGAAGATAGGATTTATCGCCGCCCGGACGCCAAGCGGATACCGGTTTCACAGAGGCTTTCACCCATTTGCATAAGAGGTTCGGTATGACGGAGCTTAGTGCTTGGCGACCTTGCGGATGGCATCAAGCTCGCTGGTGCTGATGCCGGTATGCTTGGCGATCCGCTCGTGAGACTGGCCGGTGCCGGCCATGTTGATCGCGAGTTCTATCATGCGGTCGCTGACCAGCCATTCAAAGTCGCGCTTCATCTCGGCCACGCTGTCGGACAGTTCGGTGAGTTTCGTCGCGCTTTGGGCCGAAGCCCCTGTTTCGGAGGAGGACTGGGTGGCAGACAAGACGGTGGTCTTGGCCGCTGACTGGGTGATGCCGTCGATTTTGCTGTCCGAAATTTTGGAGGCATGCCGGTTCAGTGACACCAGTTCGCGTGCGATGCGGCGCAGAAACAGCAGCGCAATGGGCAGCAGCACCAGACAGATCGTTGTCAGGCCAATCAGAGCGATTTCGATATGAGTCATGAGTGAGAGGACCCTTGGATTAGCGCATCAGCGCATTGTAGTCTTGGAAGATGCTGTCCGTAATGCGCTGGGGATCCACCGGATAGCTGCCCTCGGACAGGGCCTGTTTGATACGTGTGACGTTTTCAGCGTCGAAGGGCGGACCGTTTTCGGCAAGCGTCTTGATCATCTGTACCGAGGCCTGATCGCTCAGCCGGGCACTATCGACGGCCTTGACGTTGCCCGTGGAGGCGGCAGCATCCTTGCCAATCGTGGTCCCGCCTGTCTGGACGGACTGAAGGTGCAATTTTGCACCGTTGGTTGAATTGACTGAATCGACCATTGAAACTCTCCGCTTTCGAGGCTGCAGGATGCCACGCTCGTCCCTTGGAACGGCACGGCGTTAACGAATGTTAGGACGGACCCTCGTTTTGTTCGGTCCTGTTACCGTGACGTGGATGGTGCGGCCGCTGCGGGCGTTGGACACCCGGATCGCCTCGCCAAGCTGACCCGATTGCAGCGCCACGCCGCCGGTTTCGATGACGATCGGCCCGGTCTGGATCTCGATCGTGACCGGCGCGCCTTCGCGGACCATCCAGTCGTGGTCCAGATGCCGCGCCAGAACCGCCTGCCCGGTGCCCAGATTGGCCTTCAGGCGACGTCCGATGGCGGTGCCCATGTCGGTGATGCGCCCGTCCCGTCCAGCGCCGGCGATGTCGCGGGTCTCAAGGTGGTCAGGGGTCAGGACCGTGCCCTTGGGCAGGCTTTCGGCCAGCACGATGGCGGGGGTCGTGGCGGGCCTGTCCGGTGCGGTGCGTGTCGCGCGCCCCACCGGCTGTCCACCCGCGATGCGGACCCGGCGTGACCAGCCCTGCGGGTCGGGACAGGTGATTTCGACCGCGCTCCAGCCGGCTTTCGAAGCGGTGACGGCGAGGTCAGCTGGACAGGGCGGAAAGCCCCTGTGCGGTGACAGGACTGGACGGCCGCCCTGCCCTGCGGCGTCCAGTGCCTGGTGCACCAGGTCGATCACCTGTTGCCCGGAGAACGGGTCTGCCCGCACCGGGCCGCTCAGCAGGGCCAATAACACGAGGCCAAGGCGGATCACGCGGAGATGCATCAAAGGTTGACCTCGACGAAATAGACCCGTTTGCCGTCAAAGCTCGCGACGCCGCGGGTCGGATCGAGCGGCCGCAGGCGGACCTCGTCCCTTCCCAGCGTTTCGACCTCGAGGATGCCGAAGCCGTCATTGCGGTCTTCGACAAAGGCCAGGGCGGTGCGGGTCAGCCCGTGGCGGGTGCCGAAAGGCGCGCGCAGCGTGTCGGCCGACAGCGCCAGCCGTGCCTGCACCGGCTGGCAGGTCAGATTGTCCAGCAGCGCGTCCACCGCGCCGATCATGTCGGTGCGCAGGGCGTGTTCGACCTTGCGCCGCGACAGCGTGGTCAGCAGGCCGGTCAGCCCGCCCTTGGGCACCACCGCGTCCTGTCGCAACTCGCGGCGCAGCACGGTCCCGTCCTGCGCGTGCAGGGTCAGGAAAAGCGTCAGGTCCAGCGTGGTGTTCGACCGGGTGACGGTGATCTCCTGCCCCATCCGGTGATTGCCCGCCGCAGATTGTGACTGGCCACGGGTCAGGGTGGTGTAGTCAAGACTGTCGGAGACCGGCGTTGTGCGCGTTGGCGCGACGCTGTCGAGATCGACGGCGGGATGGCGGCGCAGGGTCTCGACCAGCTCCAGCGCGAGGGTCCGGGCCACCGCCCCCGACCAGGGCGGGGCATCCGGTGCGACGGTGATCCCAGGCGGGGTGGCGCTGATCGTCAGGCGACGCTGGCCGGAACAGAGGGCCGCCTGCGCCGGGCCGACCACCGCCGAGATGCGCACGGTCCAGGTGTCGCCCTGGAGCTTGGCCGATTGCAGCCTGTAGGACAGGACCCGGCCCACCGGGCGCAGGATCGACAGGTCGGCGGTGATACGCCCCCGGTCGAGCACGGTATGACCTTGCAGCGTGGCGCCGCCGGAAAAGGCGGCAGAGACCAACGCTTCGCTGAGCGCGCGGGTGCGGGCGCTGTCGCGATCGGCGGCATTCGCCACAAAGGCCTGTCCGATGGCCTCTACCTGCAGCGCGGTCTCCTTGGCCTGGGCGGGGGCCATGGCGGCAAGCAGCACCAGGGCTGCGCTGCACAGGGCGCCGATAAGGCGTCGGGGCCGTTCAGCCGTCATGACCGGCCCACCGCGCGCATGATGTAGCGCACCACGTCCGGTGACAGGGCCAGCACGACCTCGAAGGAATCGCCGTCTGTCGGCGTGATCCGCAAGGTGCGCGCGCCACGGATCTCGCCTTCGACGATGCCGCGGATCTGATCGTTGCGCAGCACCTTGTCGCGCAGGGTGGTTTCCGAGGTCAGGCGAATACCGTGTATCTGCTCGGTCAGATCGCGCAGCGCCTCCATGCGGGCGGCGCGGATTGCCATCAGGCGCTTCTGGTTCAGCGATGTGCCCGGCTGGGTCGAGACCTGCGACATGCCGAGCCCGGTGAACTGCGTCACCTTGGGCTGGGGGGGCGCGGTCCGGGCCGCAGGTTTCGCCGGGTGCGGTGTCATGTCATCCCGGACCTCGGCCAGCGCCCGGGTCGCCGGTTCGGCATCGCGTGGCAGCGCATCGACGGCGCGGGACGGTGCCATGCAGGCGGTCAACGACAGGGCCAGGCAGGCGCAGATGGCAAGGCGAAACAGGGGTGAAGACATGGGCAGGTCCTTGTCCGGCTGAACAGCGATTGTCTGCCTGCCTGCAAGGGCTGTGCCAGCCTGTGCCGCTGTGACGGATCCGGCCTGAACCGGGTCAGGGTCCGTCGGTCAAAGGTGCCGGGAAATGGCATGAAGATTGCAATCCAGACGGGGACACGAGGCAAGGAACGACCCCCTGATGGCTACGTTGGTGCGAGCTGCAAACAAACCCCAACTCGGGGCAAGCCTGTTGCCGGTGGGCATCCTGGCCGTGGTCGCCATGATGGTGCTGCCGCTGCCATTGGTGCTGCTGGATGTCTTTTTCGTCTTCAACATCCTGCTGTCGCTGCTGGTGCTTATGGTGGCGCTTTATAGCTACCGGCCGCTGGATTTCTCCTCCTTCCCGTCGGTCCTGCTGATCGCCACGGTGTTGCGGCTGGCGCTGAACGTGGCCTCGACCCGGATCGTTCTGACCGATGGGCATACCGGCAGCGGGGCCGCCGGGAAGGTGATCGAGGCCTTCGGCAATTTCGTCATCGCGGGCAATTTCGCGGTGGGTATCGTGGTGTTCCTGATCCTGGTCATCATCAACCTCGTTGTCATCACCAAGGGGGCAGGCAGGGTCTCGGAAGTGTCGGCGCGCTTCACGCTGGATGCGATGCCGGGCAAGCAGATGGCGATCGACGCCGATCTCAACGCCGGGCTGATGACGCCGGAACA
>JAWLFM010000232.1:0-4124 GCA_041685565.1 Thioalkalivibrio sp. | reverse complement strand
ATGGTCATTGAGCGCGGCGGCAAGAGGCTCCGTGACGAGAAGGATCAAGGCAACGATCAAGATGCTCGCCACGACCCGGCCGAACAGACTGTCCCGCAACAGCGGCAAAAGGGTATTCCCTGTCCTCATGAGTACACATCCTTGTCGACTCGTGATTTCTGATTGTGATCAGGACGTTATTCAGCCCTCATCTCCCTGGTCAGGGCATGGATGAGCCACGCCAGGGCCTCCCGAACGGTCTCCGCGTCCGGCTCTCCGATGCCTGCCAACCGGTCCGCGGCCTTCAACAGCCGGAATACCGCCCGATTAGCATCCCCCTCCAGATACTTCAGTTGCGCGGACTCCACTTCCCCGAGGACGAGGCGGTAGTCGTCGTTACGTTCCATCTCCACCTCGATCAGCGCACGCACCTCTTCAAATCCGGGCGCGGGTTCCATGGTCAGGTCATGAAGGGCGACGTCGTAAAGGTCGGTCTGAACACCTTCACGAAGGAACAACGTAGCCATGATCCGGGCCTTGGCCGGGTCCATCGGCAACTGCCACCAGAATGGCAGTTCCGTCTGCCCGCCTGCGGGCAGGTGGATGTCGTAGGAGATATGTCGCGGCCCTTCGAGGGTGGCGGACCCCGGATCGGCGATGGATCCGCCGATCACCGCCAGATCCAGGCGGACCGACCCGGCACCCCCCCTGTTGGACAGCAGCCAACGTATGGGCATCGCCATACCCGGGCGTTGCATCACGGGGTCGGGCCGGGTGTACTCCAGAGCATCCTGCAACAGAACGGCGAAGCCCCCGGAGGCTCCCGTGGCCTCGGCGGCAGCCAGCAGGTCGAATCCGGCCAACAGACTGCGGCCCGACCCGAAGCCGTGGACCACCATGGCCGCGGCATCCAGCTCCTCTCCCCCGTCCATTCGATACTCTCCGATCACGGTGCCGCCCTGCGGGCGCAGCCTCACCGCCCGCACCTCGGGGGAAAAGGCGTCACCGGGCAGATCAATGCGGACGGGAAGCACCGGATGGATACCGACCGCATGCGGGTTGCTCCCCTGCAATTCGGCTCCAAAGACCTCGAACAGATGGTGATTGCGGTGGTCCCGGGCCGCTCCCTGGACAATACCCCGGCCGGCGAAGATGGCCTCGCGCAATTCCCGGCTCACCTGGTTGTCCAGCTTCACCCCTTCCGCCAACAGGAGGAAGCTGGCATAACCGCCAGTGCGCAGTTCGTGGGCGAAGGCATCGGCGTGGGTGACGACGGTGTAGGACCAGCCCTCCGCATCCAGCAAGCCCTCCAGAAACGCACGACGGAGCAGGCTTGAACCTTGGGCCAAAACGGCCGCTTCCCGCACCCTGAAGTCGCCCAGGACGTCTCCGGGCTCAGGCATCTGCGCACACCCGGCCAGAACCGTCCCGGACGTGAACTCCCGGACAAATCCCTCCTGATGGTAGGTGGCGATCAGTTGGAATCGGTCCGTCTCGAGTGTCTTCCCGTCCCGGAAATCGATGTCGATGGTCATTCCCTGCGTGGACAGGCCCCGCAACATCAGGTTGGGGCCCGCGCCTTGACTCAGATCGGACGGAAGTGGATCCCCACCTCGCAGCAACTCCGAATCCAGAAGAGTGCCATTTGTGTCGTACAGGTCCAGCTGCAAAAGATCCCCGTAGCCGATTGCAGTCAGCGGCGGCAACTGCAGTTCCAACTGCTCGACCGCCAGGCATTCGTGCCGCCCGGGAGGATCCAGGAGCACCAGCAATCGGCCTCGGCCCTCGAAGGCCGGACTGGAGACGAACCGGTCCTCCACCCGGATCGATGCATGGGCAAGGGTCCGTAGTTCGCCCCGGATCTCCACGCGCAATACCGCAGCCAGCGTGGTCCCCGCGGGAACGTCAATCCTCCACTCCGCCGGCATGGACCAAGTCTCTCCTTGCTCCAGATCCAGGATGTGAGACCAACTGGCAAGTTCGCGGCCGGCGCCTGGGTCGATCAGGGACAGCGTCGCGGGGAGCCCCTTCAGGCTCGAGTTTCCGTCATTGGTGATCGCTGCATGCAGGTATAGGCTTTCACTCCGCAACACCGGTTCTGGAGAGCTCGACACCTCCCCACCAAGACCGGCGCCGGTCTCGCTGGTGGCCAACACCTGAAAGCTGGTTTCGGCGGTTGCCGCGACCAGACCTTCCGCATCGCGGACGACGAGACGGACGCGGTAGTGTCCGGGGGCTGCCGGCCCGAGCCCGAACGGTCGGACCACCTCCTGAAGCGCGCCCGGCAGGAGGGCGCCCGGAACCGCCTCCTCACGCCAGACCTCTGCCCCTGCCGGATCGATGACACTCAGGCTGACCTGATGCCCACTGGCCTGCAGGCCCGAGGCCGTGTTCTCGATCCTGCCGGTCAGCGTGACGGTCTCGTAGGGATCGTAGGCAGGCCGATCCGCGACAACCATGGCCTCCAGACCACTGTCCGACGGAATGGCCAGACGGAAGTCCGCGAGTGCCTGGATCGTCGCCGCCGTGACCGGGTCCTGCAGATGCGCGACCACCGTATAGTCCCCAGCGTACAGCCCGACCGTATCGAAGGCCTCGACGGTCAGCAGCCGCTTCTCACCCGGCGTGAACCCCATTTCTTCGGGGGTGCCCAGGGACGACACCAGATTCCCGGCGACGTCGCGGATCTCCCATCCGATTACGGGGGTGCTGGTTGCAGATCCCCGATTCTCTACCTCGAGTGTGACCGCGACGGGCTCCCCGACCGTATAACTCGTCCGGTCCGTCGCCAGTTCCAGTCGATAGAAGGACTGCAGGACCTCGACATGCAATGGACCGAGCGTCTGCCGATGCGACTGTCCCAGGAGATCGAGATAGCTGATCACGACCTCTTCGACGACGGCGCGGTCCTCTCCCGGCTCGGGATCCATGATCCCGACCTGGAACCCGAGATCCTCGCTCGCGCCCAGCGCGAAGTCCTGGAAGAACCACTCGATTTCGGTGGCCTCGCCCACGCGTTCCATCCTTACCGGCTCCACTGCAAAGGATGCGGGTTCGACGACAACGCCGGCATTGGCCAGACGAGCGATGACCCGAAGATCGCGGTATTCGGGTTCGGCACCGATGGGTTTGCCCCCGACCATTACACCGTCGAAGGCAAGACCGCTCTGGAAGGCCGTGTCGGACCAATTGACGACGCCAAACTCCAGCACATAGTCCCCCGTCTCCGGGATCACGTACCGGGAGTTCACCCAATCGGTGTGGCCGCAGCCGCTCGCGTAACAGCGGCCGGAATCGCCGCCCAGGGGCGACCACATTGGCCCACCCCTGATGATGTTGACCGTCTCCGGGATGATCACGGCGCCAACCTCTGGCATCCCGAAACCGGGCACGATGTTGCCGCTCGAGCGCGTGCGTGCAGTAAACAGCAGCGCCACGGGCTCCATCGACGCATTCAGCAACCGCGCCCAGGCGTAATCGGCAAACCCGGCCCCGTCGGATGTCACGTAATTGAACTGAAATTCCAGGGTCTCACCGCCAGCCACGGAGAACACCGGCGAACGCAGTCGAGAGCCATTGGTGCCGCCAATGCTGGGCAGACCCAGGGAGCGCAGCGGGCTGCCGGTGGTCGCGACCCAACCATATTGCTCCCCTCCGCCTGGAGCCAGGGTCACGACATCATCGGCGACGCCCGTGCCGCAGGAGCCCTCACACAGCCAGTCTGCCGGGAGACCTCCCTCGAAGGTCCCCGCGTAGACCGGGGAAAGCAGGATGGCCGCGAGCGTCACGAGGGCAGCCCATTTGTGAACGATCCGTGTCATTGGACATCCTCCGTGCCTTCAATCCTGAGTCTGATGGCGATTCCCGCATCCCCTTGGGGCAGAATCTGCCCCGGCTCCAGGCCATGCGATCCCTGCACGCGGATGTTTGGCGCGACGTCGATGGCCCGGACCTCCAGCGCCTCTACCGGTACACCCGACAGCCCCAGAATCTCTACCGGGTATGCTCCGGCCAGGTCGAAATCATGCGAGAAACGGACCATGGAAAATGTCTGAAGGCCTGCACGAGGCTCGACCTCCAGTTGCACGCGTTGCTGATGAATCGGCTGTCCCGAAGGGGTCTGCACCAAGACGTCGAAGTCCAGC
>JAWLFM010000231.1:0-4124 GCA_041685565.1 Thioalkalivibrio sp. | reverse complement strand
AGCGAGATCAGTGCCATCATGCCCGGGCGGCGGTCGGCCAGCTCGCTCCCGGCCATCCTGAGGAAGGGTAACCCGCCAATCACGAAGACGACGGTGGAGAAGACGGGGCCGACGAGGTTGTCGCCCGGGAAACCGGGGATCGAGAAGCCGAGCCAGCGTTGTAATGTGGCGCTGGTCAGAAGGACCGGGATCGACAGGGCGAGGCAGATCCAGAAGCGTCGGCGGAACATCGCTTCGTGGCTGGCATGGTCGTGACCCGAATCGCCCTGGCCCGATTGCCGGTGGCCGGACTGCTCTTCTCCGGACGGCTTTTGATCCTCGCGGTTCTTCTCCGCCCTGCCGTCCTGACTGGTCTTGTCGTTCTTGCTCATCGACGTTTCCTCATCGACCCGCTCCCGGTTTCGTTCTGGCGTGCGTGCGGGAGACTGCGGCAGAGTTCCCATCCTCTAGGACCATGCCCGGTCAACGGCGATGACTCTGCCAAGTCCCTGCTGCCAGCATGGAGACCCTCGGGATTTGAAGTCAAATGCCGAGGGTGGGGTGATCTGTCGAGCGGGCGGCTGGCAGGCTCAGGCGGAGGCGAAGACGGTCGAGACGAGGTAGCCGGTATACCCCAGGAAGACCATGAGCAGCACCGCCCCTTCGACGCGGTTGATGCGCCCCTGGCGGCCGCGAAGGCCGTAGCCGATAACGAATAAGGAGAGGGTCAGTGCTCCCATCACCGCCATATCTCGGGTAAGGACTTCCGGTGGGACGTCGAGGGGGTGGATGGCGCCGGCGATGCCCACCACCGCCAGGGTGTTGAAGAGGTTCGAGCCGATGACGTTCCCCAGGGCAAGGTCGTGCTCGCCCTTGCGCACGGCGATCAGTGACGAGGCGAGCTCGGGCAGGGAGGTCCCGATAGCGACGATGGTCAGGCCAATGACGAGGTCGCTGACCCCCAGAGCCTGCGCGATGCTCACCGCCCCCCACACCAGGATGCGGGAGCTGACGATCAACAGCACCAGCCCCACCACCAGCCAGACGAGCGCCCGCGGCAGGGGCATGGGGTGGGCGGCGAGTTCCTGCTCCATCTCGACGCCGAGCGTGTCGGAGCGCTCCCGCAGCCCCTGCAGGATGCTCCAGCCCACCAGGGCTGCGAGCACCCCCAGCAGTACGACGGCGTCGAGCCGGCTGAGGTGACCGTCCCACAGTTGGGCGGCCGCCAGCAAGGTGACGGCGGTCAGCACCGGGAGTTCCTTGCGCAGGATCTGGGAGTGCACGACGATGGGGCTGATCAGCGCCGTGAGCCCCAGGATCAGGGCGATGTTGGCGATGTTGGAGCCGTAGGCGTTGCCGAGCGCGATGCCCGGATTACCCTGGAGGGAAGCCAGCGCCGAGACCATCATCTCGGGCGCGGAAGTGCCGAAGCCGATGACCAACATGCCGATCAACAGGGCCGGCATACCCAGGTGGCGGGCCGTGGTCGCCGCTCCCTCCACGAACCGGTCCGCGCTCCAGACCAGGAGTGCGAGGCCGAGGACGACGGCGGCGATGGCGGTGAGCATGGGAAGGTCCTGAGGGTTCGGCCCAGCGGGAGCGAGCGGTGCAGGGCGCACCATAGCGACACGCCAGCCACCGGGCAAGCCATCGAAGGGGAGTCCTACTCAGGGCGGCGTCTGCGAAGGATGGCGCCGCGTCACGAAGGCCTGGTCCTGCCGGATCAGATTCGAGGGGACTGGTGGAGCATTATCCTGTCAACAATCGCGCGCAAGATGCTACCTTGAAGCGCACGGCCAGACGACGCGGCCGGTCGAGAAGGGGCGCCCTCGGGCGGGACGAGAGGTGAAGGGGCATGTCCAACCAAGCAGCTAGCATGCAGTGTCGCATCTTTATCAGCCATCAGTGGCGGGACAAGCAGATCGCGGACCGGCTCTCCCGTGACCTGGAGGAGTTCGCGGATGTCTGGGTCGATTACCGGCGCCTTCGTCCCGGGGATCGCATCCAGGACACCATCGACGATGCCCTGAGCGGCGTTGATCTTGTCCTCCTGATCTGGACTGAGCACTCGGCGGCATCAGACGGTGTGCGGGCCGAGATCGACACAAGCCTCTCCCTGGGACTCCGCATCGTTCCCTGCATCTTCGACTACGACGATGACGGCAACCCAAGGCCGCCCCTGGAGGAACCCCTGAGGTCGATCCTCGGCATCGACTTTCACCACTATGGCTCTGGTCTCGCCCAGATTGCGGACTTGATCCTGGTGTTGCAGAAGGAGCGAGTGCCTGCGGCGGCCCGGCTGGCCGACCATCCCGGTACACGCATGCTGACGTATCTCAAGGGCTACCTCAGCTACCTGAGCAACTACCGCAACCTGCGTGGCGTGCAAGACGAACGGGCACAGTGGGTGGATCGGATCATCGGTGAGATCGAGCGTTACGTCGAAGCCGGGGGCGATGCGTCCTCTGTCCGGGTGCTGCTGGAAGTGGCAAGGAACAGCACGGTCGACGACCCGGAGGGCATGGGCATGCTGGTGTGGCGCCTGGAGAGGCTGCTCGGCGAAGGTCGGGACGCAAAGGCGGATGGCGTGTCCTCGGCAAACAAGCCGCGCTCAGGTGGCGTCGGGTTTCAGTCGTCTCGGGACGAACTGGCCCGACGCCTCGCTGAGGTTGTGCCCGCGGGGACCTTGCAAGCCTGGGTGGAGCAGGTCAACAACTACATCGATCTGGCACCAGTCATGCTGCAGGCGTTAACCGGGTTCGCGCAGACCGCTGGTTCGCCGGCAGGTGTCCAGGTCGTGCAAGCCCTCCAGGCCTACCTGGAGAATGCGGACGACCTTATCCCGGATCGCGAGGGAGCTATTGGGCGCCTGGACGACGCCTGGCTGATCCTCAACACGACCCATCGCCTGGTAGAAAGCGGCTTGGTCCCTGCCACCGCCGTACCTGCGAACTGGCCTGCGGTCGCGGCGGTCGATTCAGTCGTGTGCGCTGTGCTGCCACCGGATGTCCTGACCGTCTTGACCGACGCCGTGTTCCAGATGCTCCAGCTCATCGCCGCCGAGGTCGCGTCGTATCAGCCGGCGTTCACCCCTGTGGGCCATGGGTACACCCCGACCATGGGGGCAGCCGGTGGTGGCGGTAGTTGGGAGGATCAGATGAATTCCATGCTGTTGGGGACAGGCCTTTCAGTGGACGGTGGCCCGATCACCCACTGAAGGCGCTGCAACGATGGCCCGAAGACGTC
Source organism: Thioalkalivibrio sp. (assembly GCA_041685565.1). Lineage (GTDB taxonomy): Bacteria > Pseudomonadota > Gammaproteobacteria > Ectothiorhodospirales > Ectothiorhodospiraceae > Thioalkalivibrio. Next base: position 899 of record JAWLFM010000231.1, on the reverse strand, counting down.
GGAGCTGCGGTGACATACGATAGGTTTGCGGTTTACAAAACATCGCGTGATCCTAAACATGTTGGCTTCAACCACGAGACTCGGTGGTTCGTTCAACCCGAGCCGTCAGCCCGTATTGAACAGCCGTTGGTCCCACCACACCGGCTGAGGAAGCTCGGTCTCTATCTGACCGAACTCGGGGTGCCCTGGGTTGATCAGCACGTTGCGCTCGACACGCGCGACAAAGGAAGGGACGAAAAGGACCGCAGAACGTTGGTCCGCAGCCCATCGGACGCCGTACTCCCGGGCAGCCTCGCAGTCCGGAGCCGCCCCTGTCTGCGCTGAAGTCCATGGGGCCGATGGCTTCACCGGCGGTGTCTCTGACTTCGTTGGTGTTCATGATGTCTCCTGGTTTTGGACCCGATCAGGGCACCGGCGCGCTGCGCCTCTACCCAAGCGGCGATTGAACTCAAACCTTCGAGCTTGCCCGAGGGATCGCTGCCGCAGCGACTCAATCGTCACTGACTTCGTGGCCGATGATTCCGCCAAAGGCGGTCCACCCGGTAGCCCAGCTCCGCACGCTTTCAGAGATGGATGCCTATGGATCCTGTTTCCGGTTCAGTGCCCCCGGCCAACGCATGGGCGTACGACTCCAATGCACCATCTGTGTCCCGGACCGTCTTGATCAGCAGGCCAGCGCCATGTTTCGGCTCAGCCCCCGTAGCATCCGCTGATGCGGAATGCCGGCGTCACGTGCAAAAGGCGGTTCGATGACGTCAATCGGTGCTCCCAGAGCGGCGGACATAGCGCCCGGGCCGGCAGGACTAGTGGGCCATGCGGAAAGTTCGGTGACTATGGAGCACAGCCAGAAGGGCCGGAGCAAGGCGGGCAAGTGCAGGAATAGTGGGCCTATTTCAAAC